>NZ_CAXSVC010000041.1:0-42987 GCF_964240755.1 Bacteroides sp. HPS0048
GGAGATATTTGTTTCCTTCATAGTTGTACATCATGGCACTTGAAAGCCTACCTGCATAATCATATTGGTGATAGATGCGATAACTGTTGTCACACTGACGGGTGGAGATGGATGAAATACGCCCGTTGAAGTACTGATCTCCATAGGGAGTGGGCTTAGCTTCGTCGTAATAGAATACTTGCGAAAATATATTTCCGGAAGTACTGTTTAATTTTCCGTCGATACGGTAAGTCGTTACAATCTGGTCTTTATTATTAAATAGGTCTTGATGAGAAATACGTCCGAATTCATCATAATTCCGGTTTTGCAAAGAATATGATTTGTTGATCCCCAGTTTACCGGAAGCAAGAAATAATTCCAAAGAAGAAGATACCTCACGTCCGGCATGGTCATATTCGAAGCTGAGTTCTTCCGTGCAAACCTCCATGGAGGTGATATACGTTGTATGCTGGTTAATCGGATTGTTTACGAAGTTGTAGTTGGACGTGTTTTGGGTATTAGTGTTACTGATACTGTTATAGGTATCTGTTTGAATGGAGCGTCCGCGCTGGTCATAGTAGTTAACCGATACTTCATAATCACATTTTGTATCCAGAGTAGTGATATAACTTCCTGTTTGTAAAGAATTGGCGGCATGACTTTCGGTGGGACGGGAAGTCATGAGGTTTGAAAATAGGGGGAGGCTTATAAAATCATAATAGTCATAATAAAAAGCTTTATTAATATGGACAGAATTACCCATATTGATGTTTTCGGTATATCCATAAGGCATATTTGTATGAAAAGTCTCTTTAACAAGTATGGTGCTGAAGTTCTTAATCAGACTTGTATGAGATTGTGTATTTATCACTGTTCCTTCCTGAATTATCCGATTGAGTCCGTCGTATTTTATAAAAGTCCACTCGTTGCGTGAACGCTGGTTAGGAGATTGTTTTAATACCGGACGACAATCACCGTCATAGACTGTATAGTACCATCCGGAACCTGGAAGTTTTGTAGCAACGCAGTTGTTGAGTCCGTCATAATGATAGAAGTAGGCATACCGATCGAGTATATCATTGTCTGAAAGAGTATAAATATCAGAAGTACTTTGCAGAATATCAGATGCAGCCGGAGGAAGGACACAAAATAATTCGTCTAAATTATCATAAATATAATATGTGTCGGAATTTTCTGAATAAGAAATATGAGTATGACGTTCCAGAATAACTTTCTTTTCAGGATTGGTGAATGTGTAGAGAATGTTTCCATCTTCATCGGTTTGTTTTATACAATTAAGAAAACCGGCAGGATATACTCCTTCATTTTTTATGGAAGTGTCTGAATTACGTGTATAATGATATACTGACAGTTCGGAAATAGCAGGTGTATTCATCAGATATTCCATACGGATAGATTTGCCTTTTGAGTTTCGTCCGACTTCTGCCGTAATACGGTTCAAGACAGAGGGCTCATACTCATATTCTACATGGTAATAGTCCTTATAATCAGATGATTCGAAAGTGGATAAGGGCTTGTATAAACCATCTGATGTGGAAAAAGGAAGAGCTTGCCATTCGCATTCTTTACGATTTTGACTATCATAAATGATATGGTTTGCTATGTCTTTGCCCAATGGAGTAATACCTTGCTGAACGGTTTGTATCAGACGTCCGGCACTATCATAATAAGAAGTACTGATTAATGAGTTTTTACTATTCAATACAGTTCCAGGGGGAATTTCAGCCTGGGGAACATAGACACGGATGTAATTTTTCTGTGCAAATGCCGGAAAACAGAATAAAACAGAGAATAACAGAAAAATGCTGTATTTATGTAGATTATTTCTCGGTAGCATATTTATATTCGTTTTTTTGTATAACATTTTCTCTTTTTCCTGTTTCGATAGTTTCGGATAAGCGACCGAATTCATCATAAGTATATCGAACTGTTACACCGGTAGGACCGGTCTGGGATATTATTCCGATTAATGGTTCATAACGGGTAATAATGATTCTGCCCTGCGGTAATGCTTCTCTTAAGGAGTGTAGTAAATCCCAGTCCGTTTCTGTCGGTTCCTCTTTGTCGGCTAATGCTTCTATGTCTATACCTTTATTTTCTACTTCCGCAATTGTGGCATTACTTATCTGGGCAATAATATGCTGATGTTTGTATCCCCATACTAACACTACCGATTGCCCCATACGGGTGTGCAGGGAAGTATTTAGACCACGTTTGTTGTAGGAGTTGTAAGTAATATCCGGCTTACCTGTATATATGGAAGTATTTCCATTAAACGAAGGTATTATGACTCCCGGACGATTATAAAATATATATTCTTTCCATGGTTTTACTAATGAATCTTTATAGTGAATGTGCCATAATTTTTTGCTTAATATCCCATTGGTGAAAAAATCTTCCTCTATCGGAGTTGTTATCAGGTTGTATTTTTCGAAATACCCATCAAGATAAGGGTTGATGAAATCTGTTGCATATCTGATGAAGTGCGATTTTATACAGTCGTTTTCTCTGATAATCATCCTGCTGAGCAAGTAATTGGAATTGTAGGCATATGTCTTTTTTACCGGATGTACGACAAACGTATTGCTTAGCTTTGTATAAATGGTATCTGTTTCTTCAATAAGTTGGGTACAGTAATTTTCAATATGATAATTATGAGATAAATCATTCGGATAATATTTGAGACCCTTAATGTCACTAACTTTAATTGCTTTATATTTTTTGATGTTCTGAGATAAAAGATTGTCTCCCGAATAAATCCGGCGTTTTATCAATTTTCCGTTAAGAGGCATATTTCTTCCGGGATAATCGATATAGAATTCATTGTGATCTTCTTTTTCATTGTGGAAGTAATTTTTTTCAATAATGGTTTTGTCATCCTTTGTCTGTTGAATGATATTCACTTGCTCATATCCCATAAAATAGCTGTTATAAGGATTCTCCAAAGGCTGTATGGCTGCCGAATTGAATTCGATATATAAAATATTGGCTATTGGTATTCCATTGGAATAAGTGGCAAAATAGTTTCTATTTACCATTCGGTTAAAAACTGGTTTTCGATTTAATCTTCCCGAACACTCTCCTTTGTCATTTGTATAGTAATATTTTCGGGTGGTGAGTGGAGATTTGATTTCTGCGATTCTTATTCCTCCGACTAATGGTTCATAATATCCTAACTTGGCTTTGTATCTTTTTATAATGACTGAAAGCTTGGCCCGGTCAGAAGTTTTTAAAGTAATAGTATGTGTACCTTTCGGACAGGCTGTTCGTTGTTTTAAATGATATTGCCCATGAATTGGACTTCCCGAATTATAGGTATCTTGAGGTATTCCTACAATGGAGGTTATTCCGGGGATATTAATTAAGGTTGTATTCTTTTCTTTTTCTATACAATCTATATTGCCGTCATAAACCCAATTAATATCAATACACCCATCATATGGCATTGAAAATGTTGTTGTTAAAGAAGTGTTATCATATTCTTTCAATGCATATATATCAATAGATAAACTATCCTGAATTTTCCATTCAATCTGTGTGCTGTCAATAACCCGGTTTCCTTCATACTTAAACTCCGTTTTTCCTTCCAAAGGGGTGGTCAGGCTTGTCAGTGTACCAATCAGTGCTTTAGAAGAAGGCTCTTTATCTTCACCATAGCCATTTATTTTCTTTCCTTTTTCCATAACGATTTTTCCATCTCGGGCAAGGGTGTATTTTTTAGTACTTTCGTCTATTGATAACGACATACTTCGATAATCACTGGAGGAAACATAAGGGACAAAGGGAATAGTCATGTTACTTTCATTATAGTAGCCCCAATAATCGTAGGCATAGCAGTTCTTTATTGGCAATGGTTCCGAATCGTTATATCCCATTTTATATTTTTGCGTCTTATTACTGTCGGTTCCTTTGATTGAGATGGAATCTAACTTTAGTCGTGAGGTATTATAATTCGGTATTTTTTGAAGATTACCGTTGTCATCCATACTCAGAAAATAGGAATAATGAAACAGGAAAGATTTTAATTTCTTTTTTCTGTCTTTGGTATATAAATTGATCTGACCTAACATTTTTGCACCTTCCGTTTCTGCATGCGGCAGGGTACGTATATCTTCTCTGTTTTTTTCGGCGGGAACAAATTCCAGTTCTCCTTCTGTCCACCGGATACCAGTGAGCCGAGGTTGTTCATAAATATATTCAAAACTGATTGTAGACTGCTTCTTGGGTTCATTCTCAATAGTGAAATGATTGATGTCTTCAATAGGATAATATGGATTCTTTAAATCTTTTACATCTACAACATGATTTGTCACATCCGATCTGTGCATAGGGCTAAGATAAGTATTTAGTGCCCTGTGATAGTCGAAAAATATTTCATCTCCTGTTGGATATTGTATGTGGGTCAGATACCAGGATGTAATGGTATATTCCGGATTGAAATCAAATGTGTCCGGTATATAGTGTTGTGAAGTGAAATGGGGGCATTCAAGATCAACTGATCTGTCAAAAAATCCCAATGCATGTCTTTTAGTTATTTCAATGGCCTTAAATGTATATTTTATATTTCCGGGAGCTATTATTTCAAAAATAGGATTATTCTTTGAGTTTTTTAATCTGATAAGTAAGTGAGCTTCCGGATCCGAAAGCTCAAATAAATTTTCCCCATGCCCTTTAATATTTGCACCTTTTTTAGAATAAAACTTTCCACTGTAACCGGCAAAATTATAGAAAAAGACATCTGGCTCAACATCTTTGTTCATTTCCGGTATAAGGATGTTTCCATTTATTGCATGAAATGATAAAAAATTGTTAGGAATGTTGTCTGCATCTGGTACGGGATTTGTATCAGTTAAGAATTGATTGAGGTCGTCTTTCCCGCGAATAGATCTTGAGATCATGCCTCCTGCTTGAAGATTCCAACCCAGACCAACCCAACTGGCTTCCTGACTTATTTTTATTCCGGAAGCATGATAACTCAAGGCTATTGGTAGGGTCCAGTCGTTGGACCTTATGTTATATAGAGGAACACTTATATCGGGAATTCCAGTGTACAAGCTTACCGGAATTTCTTCATATTGCATCATGGAATATGCTTCGGGTGAAGGTGCATAATTCTTTAAGTATAGAGGATTTTGTTCTACTTGTGCACAAACATGGATACAAATGAATAAAAAAAGTGTTATGAATAAATTGTATTTTATGACTTTCATAAATAAAAGCAGTTTTGGTTATTTTGTACTTATTTCAGTGTCAGCTTTTATATTTACTAAAAAGTATATCCTATAGCCCCTGACCATGCATTGTAGAGTGGAAGGCCAAGACCTGCATGGTGGGCTACTTCAAACTGAGCCCGTAATACAATATACTGATCTCTGCGTTTTACCGGTTTAATTTGCAGGCCTGTATTGACATAATATCCCAGAGCTGTATCTTCTGCAACGTTTTCTGCTATAGAGCTATAATCTCCTTCCTGTTCCGGACCGAACTTTCTGCCAATCATACCTGCAAATGCTCCACCGGCTTCTATAAAAGGACGTATTCTTCCTTTTGGATATGTATAGCGGATACCTAATTTTGCAGAGAGTGATGTTAGTGAGCTACTTCTGGTATAATGATGAAGATAAGTTTCAGAAATACTACCATCTACCATCTTATAGGTCTGATAAGATCTTTGTTCTACACTGTTGAAATGAGAAATGGAAATATCCATAGATGCGCTTAAAGAACTCATCCAACGTCGGCTGTTCAATGCCAGGTTTACACCAAACAGATAGGATAAATCTGGTTTACTAAAATTATGCCAAGGGCCTCTTGAAGGGAAACTGTATTGTTGTATTCCGGCATAAGGAGTCACATACAGTCTTAGGGAGTGTTTGTCTTCTTTAGTCTCAAATTCAATGCAATCTTCATTGCTGGTACACATTACATAATGATAATCTTTTGCAATATCAATCAGGCCTTTATGAGTAAATGATGCTCTTTTGATTTTATGTTCCAAAGCTGGGCAGTCTCCAAAGGCATATTGTAATATTGGAATATAGCGTTTTACATTACCAGTATATTGGCTGCCATCTTCTCTTTTAGTAATAATCTTGGGTGCATCTACTTTTATCAATTTATCACCACTCCCTACAAAGTAGATAGACTCATAGTTCTCTGTTTCATAATAATACAGACTTTTTATACCTTGAAGAAGGTATTCAAGAAAAACAGGCTGAGGTACTTCATCGTGCTTTAGCTCTATGGTGTGTGAAATATAATATTTGCCGTCGTCCGTAAATCTGTATCCTTGGATGTCATATGGATAATATGTCACAATACCCGAATTCCCTTCTGGCTTGAATACACAACGTTTGGCATTCATTTTATCCGTTCGGAAATCTATTTGTCCATAGATGGTGTCATTTTGGAGAGAAATAACAAATCCGGGACGGTAATTGCTTTGTGCATAGGCTGTAATAATCAGGAAAGAAAAGGTGCTGGTTAAAAATATTTTTAATAAAATTGTTTTCATAACGATATTTGTTTATATATAATAATGTTTTATGCTTTACCTGTATCGGAATATTTTGTTGTTTTCTATTTTAAAAAACATTGATTTTATTAAATGTCTCACTTTTTGAAAATTTTCTCACTATGGATGTTACCATCCACAATGACAGATAGGAGATAGTTGCCTGAAGACAGAGACGAAATATTAAAAGACGCTTTGTGAAGACCGGAGGGTATTGAAACATATTGTTTTTTCTCTATGCAATATCCTGCCAAAGAACAAAGTGCCAGTTCAACATCTGAGCCGCCTCCGGATAATAACTCTATTTGTAAAGTATTGCCATTTTCATCGATGAAATAATTATAAGTATAATCTTGCTTTATAAAAGAATCTGGTGACGGTGATACTATGGAATTTTTTTTCATAGCCATCCTTTCACGTATATTCATATTAACTCTATCTTTTGGAAGATATATTTGTTCTTTTAAGGGGTAATAATAGGAACGGTAGAAGTGACGAGTAGGAGTGGCTGAGGTTATGATGGAAGTTTGAACAGTTTCAAATACCGGATAGCGATATCCTGAAGCATACCAACGATAGGTGTCTGTTTGCCATGTAATACTATCATGAGATAATCGATAATGGAGCGAGTCAGTAGAGTAATGGCTATCATTGCCACAGCTTAGAATATCAGAATAGGAAGATAGACGTTGACTTGCATGGGTTGATTCACGAATACGCAACACATGGGTTAATGTATCTCCGTCTGGTAATAGAATAGTGCCGTATGCATCGGCTTGCTGTGTGGAAATACCGTACACTGCCATATTGAGTGTGTGACTGTATTTGCCTTCTCCATAATATAAAGATGAGATTGAATCTCCATAAAACATTGGATAATGCCGATAAAGCTCTGGCAATAGGTGTTTGATTTGGAGGGTGGAAGTTTGATAGCCAATGCAAAATAACGAATCTTCTGTCATTTTATATTCTGATCTTGAACGGGGAGAAACCTTCATAAGGATAGAATCTGGAGAACCTGTAAAATATTCCCGATAGCCTGTATCTAAAACAGATAGTTCACTAAAGTCCCAGATCACATTGCTTCCGCTGCGCCCGGGAGATTTGTATTGTAGCTCTTGTTTCAGGATAACGTCTCCCTCCCGAGGTAAATGAGTGTTTTGGAGTAGGACGGTTTGTCCTTGCACCATTAGCCTACACCCCCAGAGAAATAAGAATAATAGTATATTTCTGATTGTGATATTCATAATAGTATTGTTTAAGGTTGTTTGTCTCACTGTTATTTCAAATAAGAGTACTTATTATATAAAACATTTGACATGGAGTTGATACTAAACTAATATTGCAGTTTTTTCGTATAAGTATTGTATTCTAATTAAATGATCGTATCATTGAAACGCAGATTATCACAAATTCACGCAGAGAATATCGTACCTCAAATGTAGCAAACCATTTAATCTGCGATCATTTGCGCTTTAATAAAACGCAGGCATAGTATGAATTAGATTAGAAGTACTACTTAGTATAAAAAAAGCCCCTTTGATTTCTCAAAGGAGCCTTAATTAATAAAATGGATTAGTTCTTTATTTCAACCATTTATCCAGCCATTCAAAGAATGTACGTTGCCACAAGATACCATTCTGTGGCTTGAGTACCCAATGGTTTTCATCCGGATAGATCAGTAATTCTGCAGGAACACCTCGCATTACCGCAGCATCGAATGCAGCCATTGCCTGATTGGCGAGGATACGGTAGTCTTTCTCTCCATGGATGCAAAGGATAGGGGTATCCCATTTGTCTACGAACAGATGTGGAGAGTTGGCAAAGGTACGTTGCGCTGTTGCATTCTGTTTCTCCCAGTAGGCGCCACCCATATCCCAGTTGGCAAACCATTTTTCTTCTGTTTCCAGATACTGCATTTCCATGTTGAAGATACCGTCGTGTGCAATAAATGCTTTAAAACGTTTATCATGACGTCCGGCAAGCCAGTACACAGAGAAGCCGCCGAAGCTGGCACCTACGCAGCCCAAACGGTCTTTATCAACAAACGGCTCTTTTGTCATTTCATCGATTGCTGTGAAATAATCTTTCATGCATTGGCCGCCATAATCGCCGCTGATAGCTTCGTTCCATTCATTACCAAAGCCGGGAAGTCCGCGACGATTCGGGGCAACGATGATATAGTCATTAGCTGCCATAATCTGGAAGTTCCAGCGATAACTCCAGAACTGACTAACGGGGCTTTGTGGCCCACCTTCACAGAAGAGTAAGGTTGGATATTTTTTGTTCGGATCAAACTTAGGGGGATAAATTACCCAAGTCAGCATCTGTTTTCCGTCTGTAGTCTTCATCCAACGTTCTTCTACTTTACCCATTTCAAGCTGGTCGTAGATCTGTTGGTTCTCCTGTGTCAGTTGAGTGGTTTTTCCGTCCAGAGAGATGGCATAAATTTCGTCGCCCATACTCATTGAATGACGTTTGGCAATTAGCTTATCTCCGAAAAGGGCAGGAGCATCATAGTCATACATTCCTTCGGTGATCGGTTTGATAGAATCATCAGCAAGGTTGAGGGCATATATCTGTACTTCTCCATGCCATACACCGGTGAAATAGATCGTTTGTGCATCTGCACTCCAGATGAAAGCATCTACGTTTGATTCAAATGTTTTACTGACAAACCGTTTTTCACCTGTTTCGAGGTTCATTACGAAAAGGCGGTTCTGATCTGCTTCATAACCGTCGCGTTCCATACTCTGCCAGGCAATGTATTTACCATCCGGAGAATACTGCGGATTGGTATCATATCCTTTGTTCTCTTCGGTAATATTAGTCGTTTGCTTTGTTTTCAGGTCATACACATAAATATCCGAATTGGTAGAAACAGCGTATTCTAATCCTGTCTTTTTACGGCAGGTATAAGCTATCTTATCTGAAGTAGGATTCCATGCCAGTTGCTCCATACCACCCCAGGGTTTCATCGGACTTTCATAAGGTTCGTCCTCCAGGATATCAACGATATTGGAGATTGAGTTTCCGTCAAAATCGGCTACAAACGGATGTGGGGCAGTTGTTACCCATTCATCCCAATGCTTATACATCAGGTCGGTAACGATGATACCCGATGCTTTGGGCAGATCCGGATATTTATCAGCTGTGCTTTTTACTGTTTTCACTTGTGAGACAAAAAGAATCTTTTTTCCGTCCGGTGAAATAGAGAAGCCTTCAATATCCCCGTCATAATTGGTAAGTTGTTTACGTCCGCTACCGTCCGGATTCATCTCATAAATCTGGCTGCTTCCGTTATCATTGCTTAGAAAAGCTATTTTAGTTCCATCCTTAATCCAGATGGCTCCATTCTCCTGATAGGGGGTATGAGTGATCTGTTTGTTGTCACTTCCGTCCGCTTTCATGGTGAAAAGTTCGCGGTTATTTTTGTTTTCTGGTACACTGTAGTAAGCTACACTATACACAATTTTCTGATTGTCGGGTGATACGGATACTTCACCGATGCGTCCCATGGCCCATAGTGCTTCGGGTGTCATACGCATTCCTTCAATCTTGATATCCGATTTGCCGATGAGTGCTTCTGCGCTCTGTCCTGCATCTTTTGTTCCACCGCAGGCTGCTAACATCATTGTTGTTGACATAACTAACAGTTTGGCTTGTCTCATATTTTTTTCAGTTAAATTAAGATGTGCGAAGATAACGATTAAATTTTATTCATGGATTGGGTGACAGATAAATTGAATTATATTTTCTTTTTCTGCCAGTTTCCTTTCTTTATATACCACCAGCATAGTATTAACGTGAGAGTGGCATACAGATGTTCTGTGGTCCAACAGATAGCTACGTCTACTCGCAGATACAGGATGATGTATGTGATATATGCAATATAAATAGCTAATACACACATTTCCATGACTAATGCAGTTCGTGTATTACCGGTTCCGGATACGGACTGGAAATATACATTACACGGAATCATTATCAGATAACCCGTGCATAGTACCCACAATGATGGTATGGAGGCTTCCCGCAGTTCCGGAATATCTGTGTAAATACTCAGTACAAGGTTGGGGAACAGAGCAAAGAATATCAACAGTGGTAATACAAAAGCATATGCGATGCGGATATGCTGACGAATGGTGCCTTGTACACATTGTATTTCTCCGGCTCCGATCAGGTTGCTGACTAATGAACCACAGGTAGAAGCAAATGCCATTGTCATCATAAATGGTATGCCTGAGACATTGCGGATGATATTGGTAATGGCCAGTGCCCGTTCGCCCAGATGTTCTACAAAGAGGAAGAACATAAACCAGGTAGACATGGACAGCAGGTTTTGTATCATAGTCCAGAAAGACACTCCTAATATAGCTTTCAGTGTTTTAGATTGAAAGGCCGGGAGTTTGTGTAGTGCATACTTCCGGCAATCAATCCGTTTCCAGGTGTAGATGACGAAGAACAATACCGATACCAATTCTGCCAGTGATGAGCCAATGGCGGCTCCGGCAATACCTAATTTCGGAAAACCGAATTTACCAAAGATCAGGATATAGTTGAATACAACGTTTGACAGTACCATTACAATGGAGTTCAGAGTTAGGGTTTTTGTCTGCGTAGTACCTACAAAATAAGCGCGGAACATCACCATTATAAACGAGAAAAAGAAACCGAATACACGCCAGTTGATGTAACTGACGGCGGCTTCATAGATGTTTGGTGAAGAGATAATGTTCTTCAGTATATGCGGTGAGAAGCATATCGATAAGGTAAACATGACGGCGGCTAATGCTAATAGAAAATAGATTCCCTGATAGAAGATAGGACCTATTTCGTTGTACCGTTGTTCTCCGTTGCGGCGGGCAATCATGATTTGTGCTCCGATACTGAAACCGAATGCCATCATAAAAATAGCCAGGTAATAGATTCCGGCAATGGCAGATGCACCCAATTCAATCTCTCCGACACGTCCTAAAAAGGCTGTGTCCGTCATTCCTATCATCTGCTCCATGATGAGGCTGATGAGGATAGGGTAGGAGATAATCCATATCTCCTTATAAGTATATTTAGTTTTCATCTCTTTGTTTATAGTCGTTTCATCGCCCGGTGTACTTCCCCGTGTGGGAAACATAAGCACAAAGCCGGACAAATACCTTTTTGGATTTGCCCGGCTTTTTACATCATACAGAGTTTATTTTTATTATTTCTTCTGTTGCTGTCTTGTTTTTGCCATTTGTTCCTGTTGCTTTTGCATAGCTTCCAGGCGAGCGGCAAAACCGGTCTTTTTCATTTGTTTCGGGTCTTTTTTCTTTGCTTCAAGGATAGCCAGCAATTTGTCTTCATCCGTTGTTTTGCGTAATACGATCATTGTACCCACACTAATCAATGTTGAAATGAAATAGTAATAGTTCAATCCCGAAGGATAGTCATTCAATACGAAAAGGAACATTATCGGCATCAGATACATCATCCATTTCATTGCTGCCATCTGAGGCTGTGCACCGGTATCCTGCTGTTGCATGGTAAACTTAGTGTTCAGAATGTTGGTTACTGTCATCAGCAAACAGAACAAACTGAGGTGATTGCCTAAGAACGGAATATGGAACGGGAATGTAATGAAAGCATCATACGTGGAGAGGTCCGGTGCCCACAAAAAGCTCTGCTGACGAAGTTCGATAGCACTTGGCACAAACATGAACAATGCCATAAGAATAGGGAACTGTAATAACATCGGCAGACATCCTCCCATTGGGCTGACGCCATACTGGCTATACAGGCTCATTACTTCCTGCTGCTTCTTCATTGCATCTTCCTGTTTTGGATACTTCTTATTGATTTCATCAATCTTCGGTTTCAATACACGCATCTTGGCAGATGACATATACGTTTTCCAGGTTGCCGGATATACTGCAATTTTCACCATGATGGTCAATAGCAATAGCACAAGACCCATGCTCAGTCCCCAGCCCGAAAGCCAGTCGAACACGTTGATTGTAATATACTTATTGATCCAGCGAATCAGAGGCCATCCTAAATAAACCAGATTGTCGAGTTCCCATTTGTCATCACGTCCCTTATCAAGGGCTTTAAGTGTTTTGTAATGGTTCGGTCCGAAGTAGAAGTACATATCGGTAGCCTGTTTACCTGTCGGATCAAAGAAAGTATTCATTTCAGCAGAATAGTCTTTGATATAACCGGTTCCTTGTTTCTCCATCTTTGATTTTACTGCTACTTTGTCGAAGTCCTGATTAGCAATAAATACGGAAGAGAAGAATTGATTTTTGAAGGCAACCCAGTCTACGCGACCTTCGATCTGCTTTTCATCGTCCTTGGCAGCTGAGAGGTTGTCGGTTCCATCATTTACTACCTTATACATCAATTCAGCCAGACGGTTTTCGTAAGTGTATCCTTTTTCAAGCTGACGAGCGCGTTGTGACCATGAGATATCTACATAGTCTGTTGAAGCAAGTTTGCCAGCCATGCCCGTTGCCTGGATAGTAAATCCAAGTAAATAACTGTCTGGCTTCAGGGTGTAAGCAAAATCAATATAACTGTCTTTATCAGCAGCCAGACGCATCGTAATACTACTGTCGGTCTTATTAACTACTTCAAAATAGTAATCCCTGGTTTGTACTGTCTCTTTCTTATTGTAGAAATTAAAGTTCATCTCAGCATCACTACCATTGAACAATACGATTGGTTTGCCATCTTGTCCGTTGTAATCTTTCAGCATGGCAGAGTACACACGGCCTCCTTTATTGACAAATGTAATTTCTACCAGATTATTCTGAATGGTGGTGAAGGATTCTTTACCCTCCATGGCATCAAAAAAGAGTGAGGTAGAATCTACGCTTGTTGTTTCTTCTTTTTCATTAGCCAATGCAGCGGCAGTTTTAGCTTTTAGAGCTTCCTCCTGTTTTTGCACCACTGCAATGGAGTCGTAGTATCTCTTTTGTGCAGCAAGTTGTTCTTCACTCGGACGACTGAAGAAACTGAAACCTACTAATAATAGCGCTATTAAAACGAGACCCGTAATGGTGTTCTTATCCATTTTAATTTTTAATTTTTAATTATTAATTATTTATTGCCGCTTTGATGAATGATACGAACAATGGATGTGGATTCAATACCGTACTGCTATATTCCGGATGGAACTGAGTACCTACAAACCATTTCAAGGCAGGGATTTCTACAATCTCTACAAGGCCTGATTCCGGATTGATACCAGTACATTTCATGCCGGCTGCTTCATATTCGGTTTTAAAGTCGTTATTGAATTCGTAGCGGTGACGGTGGCGTTCCTGAATGTGTTCTGTTTTATAGGCTTCGTAAGCCTTACTACCTTTTTCCAATGTACATTCATATGCACCCAAACGCATGGTTCCTCCCATATTGGTGATTGCCTTCTGCTCTTCCATAATGTCGATAACATTGTGCGGTGTTTTCTCATCCATTTCACGTGAATTGGCATCTTTGTATCCAAGCACGTTACGGGCAAACTCGATAGCAATACACTGCATACCCAGACAAATACCGAATGTAGGAATATTATGAGTACGGGTATACTTAATGGCTACAAATTTACCATCAATACCACGTTGACCAAATCCGGGACCTATCATTACACCGGACATTCCTTTTAATGCTTCTTCTACATTGTCATCTGTAAGTGTTTCACTGTTTACGAAATCTACCTCTACTTTGCAGTCATTGTAGGTTCCGGCTTGTGAAAGCGCTTCGCGGATAGATTTGTATGCGTCTTGCAAGTCGTATTTACCAACTAACGCAATATGTACGGGTTCTTTTTGTTCTGCTTTATGACGACGTTCGAGGAATGCACGCCACGGACCTAATCCCGGAGTTTCTCCAACGGGGAGGCCCATCTTTTTCAAAATTGTTTCATCCAATCCCTGAGCCTGCATCAGCAAAGGTACTTCGTAGATGGTAGGAGCATCAATACTTTGTACTACTGCATTCTCATCTACATTACAGAACAATGCCACTTTTTTACGAAGTCCCGCAGTTAGTTCATGTTCCGTTCGTAATACCAGAATATCCGGTTGGATACCTGCACTTTGTAACTCTTTTACGGAGTGCTGGGTAGGTTTGGTTTTCAGCTCACCGGCTGCAGCCAGATAAGGTACATAAGTAAGGTGTACACATAATGCATCTTTACCCAATTCCCATTTTAGCTGGCGAATACTTTCCACATAAGGAAGTGATTCAATATCACCTACCGTTCCGCCAATTTCGGTAATTACAAAATCGAATTTGTATTTATTACCTAACAGTTTGACGTTGCGTTTAATTTCGTCTGTAATATGTGGGATTACCTGAATAGTTCTGCCCAAATAGTCACCGCGACGTTCTTTGTCAATCACACTTTTGTAAATACGTCCGGTAGTAATGTTATTGGCTTTTGTTGTCTGAATTCCCAGAAAGCGTTCGTAATGTCCTAAATCGAGGTCAGCTTCATGACCATCTACAGTCACGTAACATTCTCCGTGTTCATAAGGGTTCAGTGTTCCCGGGTCGATGTTGATGTACGGGTCAAACTTCTGAATGGTTACCTTGTAACCTCTTGCTTGCAGCAATTTACCGATGGATGATGAGATTATGCCTTTTCCTAATGAGGAAGCTACACCACCGGTGACGAAAATATACTTTGTTTCTCCCACAGCTATAACTGTTTTAATTATTTGTTTACTAGTAGTATTTTAAAGAATCTAACGCATTAAAAACTGCAAAATTACAAAAAAATGAGGAAGTAGTAAGTAATCACAGAAACAAATTTATTAAAAAATGCAATTCCTTCCTCAAACCCTTACAAAAAGGTTGGCAAAAACAACTTTTTACTTTTTCTATGTTTTCTGAAGTTTTTGATGTATTTTTGCGCTCAAATAGCATGAATCATGAAAAATAGTTATATCTCATCATTCGCATTGGCGATTATTTTTTCTTCGTCTGTTGTGGCGCAAGATGTAGTCGGGACTGTGTCGAAAAACAGGACTAATGTAATAAAAACAGATACGGTGTTGTCTGCAAAGCCTGATACGCTTTCGGAAGGACTTCAGCCATATCTCTTTTTGAAATTGAATACTGAGACCAATAAGCTGGATACAGTGTCTTATCTGTATCAGAAGTATATTGGAGAGTTAGATTATTTGAATGACCCTGCTGTACCGGAACGTTATATTCCGGTTTATCCAAAATACTATCGTCTTTTTGTGCCGTTGGCATATTATTATTCTCCGATTGCGTATTATTCTAAGATTGATTGGGAGATGCCTAAACTGGACTCTGTTTCTGTTGATTGTTCTAATTGGCTGCCTTATGATAAAGATCGTTTTACGACTTTGGAGCGTGCTAATAAGATTGTTGACCAGTCATTGATGGGAGTCTACTTGAATGCTCCTCAGTTGGTTCGTACGACAGAAGATCGTATCAGAAGCCGAAAGGTGTTCCGTGAAGATGTGAAGCCTAAGACAAAAACAGAGGTACTTCGTTTGTTTGATAAAGAGCCGATGGAGGTCGCAGTAGGAGAGGCTGAATTGAAAATCAGCAAACCTAACTGGTGGGTAACTGGTGGTAATGGTTCTTTGCAGATTACTCAAAACTATATTTCGGACAACTGGTATAAAGGAGGAGAAAGTAATAATGCATTGCTTGCCAATTTGAAACTGTTTGCCAATTACAATGACCGTGAGAAGGTGCAGTTCGAGAATATGTTGGAAGCTAAGTTAGGATTCAACTCTACTCCGTCAGATAAGTATCATAAATATTTAGTAAATACAGACCAACTTCGTTTGTACAGTAAGCTGGGTATTCAGGCTGCTCATAACTGGTATTATACAATTTCCGCTGAATTCAAAACCCAGTTTGCCAATGGTTATAAAGCCAATAGTGAGGAACTTGTTTCTGCTTTCTTTGCTCCGGCAGATTTGGCAGTCAGTATCGGTATGGATTATAAATTGAAGAAGAAGAAATTTAACTTTTCTTTATTCTTGGCTCCTTTGACTTATAACCTCCGTTATATAGGTAACAGTGAAGTGAATGAAACAAAATTTGGTCTGGACAAAGGCAAATGTTCTAAAAATGATTTTGGTTCACAATTCCAGCCGACTCTGACCTGGACAATCATCCCTTCCGTGACTCTTGATTCTCGTTTAAATTACCTCACCAGTTACAAATGGGTGCGTATAGAGTGGGAAAATACAGTAAACTTTGTTCTGAACCGTTATCTGTCTACCAAACTTTATGTACATGCACGTTATGATGACAGTTCGAAGCCAACTGAGGGAAGTAGCTATTTCCAAGTAAAGGAATTACTCAGTTTTGGTATCAATTATCAATGGTAAGTTAGCTTTTTGTAAGTATATTAAAGAAGGGCGGCCATATAGGTCGCCCTTCTTCATTTATTGTGTGCGATAACAAAAAAAGTAAAAATAGCACTTTAACACATAGAAAAAACAGCCTAACGCTTCGTAGTTCACAAATAATGCTTAAATTTGCCGCAATTTGTAATGTTCAGTTTGCAAAATGGCTAATACAATAAAGCATCAAGGTATTGTGGAAAACATAAATGGTTCTCATCTTTCAGTGAGAATTATCCAGACATCAGCATGTTCGGCATGCAGTGTCAAAGGGCATTGCTCCTCTGCAGATAGTAAAGAGAAGGTTATCGACATAGTTGATTCTTCGGCATCTTCTTATCAGATTGGAGAACAGGTAATGGTGACTGGCGAAACCTCTATGGGGATGATGGCTGTTGCTTTGGCTTTCGTGTTTCCCTTTGTGCTTTTAATACTTTCCCTTTTCTTATTTATGGCAGTGATGAACGACGAGCTTTATGCGTCACTTACATCGCTCGCTCTTCTTATTCCTTATTATTATGTATTGTGGTTGAATAAGAACCGATTGAAACAGAAATTTTCATTTACTATAAAACCAATAAAATAACTAATTTATGAATTTGATTCTGATTGCAGTAATTTCATTGGGAGCCATTGCGCTGGTTTCAGCCGCTATTCTGTATGCCGCTTCCAAGAAATTTGCCGTGTATGAAGACCCGCGTATTGCCCAGGTGTCCGAAGTGTTGCCCCAAGCCAATTGCGGTGGATGTGGCTATCCGGGATGTAGTGGATTTGCTGACGCTTGCGTGAAGGCTGGTTCGCTCGAAGGTAAATTCTGTCCTGTAGGTGGGCAGGATGTTATGACGCAAGTGGCCTCTATCCTCGGACTCGATGCCGGTGAAGCCGAACCAATGGTTGCGGTGGTGAGATGTAACGGAACCTGTGCTAATCGTCCTCGTACCAATCTGTACGATGGTGCAAAGAGCTGTGCGATAGCTGCTTCTCTTTATGGTGGAGAAACAGGTTGTAGTTTTGGATGTCTGGGATGTGGCGACTGTGTAGCTGTTTGCCAGTTCGATGCTATCCACATGAATCCGGAGACCGGACTTCCGGAAGTAGATGAGGCAAAATGTACCGCTTGTGGTGCTTGTGTAAAAGCTTGCCCGAAAGCGATTATTGAAATCCGTCCGCAAGGTAAAAAGTCTCGTCGTGTGTATGTGTCTTGTGTAAACAAAGACAAGGGTGCGGTGGCACGTAAGGCTTGTACAGTTAGTTGTATCGGTTGTGGTAAATGTGTGAAGACTTGTCCGTTCGAAGCTATTACGCTTGAGAACAACCTGGCTTACATTGATCCCAATAAGTGTAAATCATGTCGTAAGTGTGTGGAAGTTTGTCCGCAAGGAACAATTATTGAGTTAAATTTCCCACCGCGTAAACCAAAGGCTGAAGGGACTCTTGCAACAGAGGCTCCCAAAGCGGAGGCTTCTAAAGCAGCTCCCGCAGCCGAAGCGTAAATAATAGAATAATAACAGATAAAATACAGAATTGTATGTTGAAGACATTTTCAATTGGTGGTGTTCATCCACAGGAAAATAAACTCTCAGCACATCAGCCCATCATTACAGCAGAGGTTCCGTCGAAAGCGGTAATTCTACTGGGTCAGCACATTGGTGCTCCGGCAAAGCCTGTTGTGGCTAAAGGTGACGTGGTGAAAGTGGGCACAAAGATTGCCGAGCCTGCTGGTTTTGTTTCGGCAGCTATTCATTCTTCTGTCAGCGGAAAGGTAACCAAAATTGACTCGATTGTTGATGCAAGCGGTTATGCCAAACCTGCTATTTTCATTGATGTGGAAGGAGACGAATGGGAAGAAAATATCGATCGTAGTGAAACACTGGTGAAAGAGTGCGAACTGAGCTCTGAAGAGATTGTAAAAAAGATAGCCGATGCAGGTATTGTTGGTTTGGGTGGTGCCTGTTTTCCTACACAGGTAAAATTGTGTCCTCCTCCTTCATTTAAGGCAGAATGTGTTATCATTAACGCAGTGGAGTGTGAACCTTATCTGACGGCCGATCATCAATTAATGCTGGAACATGCTGAAGAAATCATGGTAGGTGTTTCTATCCTGATGAAGGCTGTAAAGGTGAATAAGGCATTTATTGGTATCGAGAATAATAAACCTGACGCTATTGAACTGATGACCAAAATAGCTTCTGGTTATGCCGGCATTGAAGTAGTAGCTTTGAAAGTGCAATATCCGCAGGGAGGTGAAAAGCAATTGATTGATGCCGTTATCAAACGCCAGGTTGGGAGTGGAGCGCTTCCTATCTCTACCGGTGCTGTAGTGCAGAATGTAGGTACTGCTTTTGCTGTTTATCAGGCTGTGCAGAAAAATAAACCTTTGTTTGAGCGTGTTATTACCGTTACCGGTAAGTCACTTGCCAAACCTTCTAATTTTATGGCACGTGTAGGTACGCCGATGCGTCAGTTGATTGATGCTTGTGGTGGTTTACCCGAAGATACAGGTAAGGTAATCGGTGGTGGTCCGATGATGGGGAAAGCATTGGTTAATATCGACGTTCCTACAGCTAAAGGTAGTTCCGGTATTCTCATTATGAATCAGAAAGAAGCGAAGCGTGGCGAGATACAAAATTGTATTCGTTGTGCGAAGTGTGTAGGTGCTTGTCCGATGGGACTGGAACCTTATCTGCTTTCTGCATTGGCCGAAAACGGGGAATTTGAAAGAATGGAAACAGAAAGAATCATGGACTGTATTGAATGTGGCTCCTGTCAGTTCACTTGTCCGGCTTACCGTCCGTTGCTCGACTATTGTCGCTTAGGCAAAGGTAAGGTAGGGGCTATGATTCGTGCACGTCAAGCTAAAAAATAACGAAGTATGGAAAATAAATTTATAGTATCACTATCACCTCACGTTCATGGCGGAGACAGCATACAGAAGAATATGTATGGTGTACTAATTGCATTATTCCCTGCCTTTATCGTGTCGCTACTCTTTTTCGGGTTGGGTGCCCTTATTGTTACAGCTACTTCTGTGGCAGCCTGTGTCTTTTTTGAATGGGCTATCGGCAAGTACCTGCTGAGGAAAGAAACTACTACTATTTGTGACGGTTCGGCTATCATCACCGGTGTGCTGCTTGCCTTCAATCTTCCGTCTAACCTTCCTATCTGGATTATCATTTTGGGTGCACTGTTTGCTATTGGTGTAGGCAAAATGTCATTCGGAGGTTTAGGTAATAACCCTTTTAATCCGGCATTGGCAGGGCGTGTATTCCTATTGCTCTCATTTCCGGTGCAGATGACTACATGGCCGGTTGTAGGCCAGCTTACAGCTTATGCTGACGCTACTACGGGAGCTACTCCACTGGCTATAATGAAGGGAGTTATCAATGGTGCTCCCGGTGTTTCACTGGATCAGCTTCCTGATGCCCTGAGTCTTCTCATTGGTCAGAATGGTGGATGCTTGGGCGAAGTAAGTGCTGTTGCATTGCTGCTCGGGCTTATTTATATGTTGTGGAAGAAAATTATTACCTGGCACATTCCGGTATCTATTTTGGTTACTGTATTTGTGTTCTCCGGCATTATGCATTTGGTAAATCCGGTATTGTATGTATCTCCGGTTCTTCAATTGCTTACCGGTGGTTTGATGTTGGGAGCTATTTTTATGGCAACGGATTATGTTACTTCTCCGATGAGCAAGAAAGGCATGTTGATTTATGGTGTATGTATCGGTCTGCTGACTGTTATTATCCGTTTGTTTGGTGCTTATCCTGAGGGTATGTCGTTCGCTATTTTGATTATGAATGCATTTACTCCGCTGATAAATACATATTGCAAACCTAAACGCTTTGGGGAGGTAGCGAAGAAGAAATGAAAAAATTAGAATCATCATTAAAGAATATGTTGCTGGTACTTACCGGAGTTACTGCTATTTCGGTGGCGTTACTGGCTTACGTAAATGAACTTACAAAAGGACCGATAGCCGAAGCCAATGCTAAAATATTGAGTGATGCTATTAGTGTGGTTGTACCTGCATTTGATAATGACCCTACTGCAGAAGCTACCAAGCAAACTATAGATGGGGTTGAATATACTATTTATCCTGCTAAAAAAGACGGTCAGTGGGTAGGTGCTGCTGTAGAATCTACTGCTATGGGTTTTGGTGGCGAATTGAAAGTTCTGGTAGGTTTTGATGCCGATGGTAAGATCTATGATTACTCTTTACTATCTCATGTAGAAACTCCGGGATTGGGCTCTAAAGCCGCTGACTGGTTTAAGGAAGGTGGTAAAGGAAGTATTAAGGGAATGAATCCGGGTGAAGCTCCATTGAAAGTGAGTAAAGACGGTGGTCAGATAGATGCTATTACTGCTTCGACCATTACTTCACGTGCATTTCTTAATGCAGTGAATGCTGCTTATGCCGCTTACAAGGGTAATGATGACACCAATGGAACTACCGGTGCTACACAAAAAGTTGTTGAACCTACTGAACCCATCAGTGCTAATTAAGAAAGGAGTATTAAGAAATGAATAATTTTAAAGTATTGATGAATGGGATTATCAAAGAGAATCCCATATTTGTGCTCCTGTTAGGTATGTGTCCTACCTTGGGAACTACCTCTTCTGCCATTAATGGTATGGGTATGGGACTGGCTACGATGTTTGTACTTATTTGTTCTAACGTCGTTATCTCGCTGATCAAAAATCTGATTCCGGATATGGTGCGTATTCCGTCATTTATTGTAGTTATTGCTTCCTTTGTGACTTTGTTGCAGATGGTGATGCAGGCTTATGTTCCGGGATTGTATGCCACACTGGGGCTTTTTATTCCGTTGATTGTTGTGAACTGTATTGTCTTGGGGCGTGCCGAAGCTTTTGCAGCTAAGAATAATCCGATATCTTCTATGTTTGATGGTATTGGTATGGGACTTGGTTTCACCATTGCTTTGACTCTGCTGGGTGCTGTGCGTGAATTCTTAGGTACTGGTAAGGTTTTTGATTTTGCTATTTTCCCGGAAGAGTACGGTATGTTGGTATTTGTGTTGGCTCCGGGTGCTTTCATTGCATTGGGATACCTTATTGCATTGATTAACAGTTTGAAGAAAAACTAAGGAAATTAGAATTTAGTAGTTAGAATCCATTCGGCATGATAGCTAACATACTGCATAGATTCTAATTACTAACTATCAACTACTAAATTCTGATTTTTAATTTTTAATTAATTATGGAATATATATTGATCTTTATATCGGCAATCTTTGTAAACAACATCGTATTGTCACAGTTTCTGGGAATTTGTCCCTTCTTGGGGGTTTCCAAGAAAGTAGAAACTGCGTTAGGTATGAGTGCCGCAGTAGCATTTGTGCTTACCATTGCTACTATCGTTACCTTTCTGATTCAGAAGTTTGTACTCGATGCTTTCGGGCTTGGTTATTTGCAGACCATTACTTTCATTCTGGTAATCGCCGCTTTGGTGCAGATGGTAGAAATTATTTTAAAGAAAGTATCTCCTGCATTGTATCAGGCATTAGGAGTATTTCTTCCTTTGATTACAACCAACTGCTGTATCTTAGGGGTTGCTATTTTGGTTATCCAGAAAGACTTTGACCTGTTGACGGGTGTTGTATATGCATTCTCTACCGCTCTTGGTTTCGGACTTGCTCTCGTGTTGTTTGCCGGTTTACGCGAACAAATGAGTCTTGTGAAGATTCCCGAAGGTATGAAAGGAACACCGATTGCTTTGATTACAGCAGGTTTGCTGGCTATGGCATTTATGGGATTCTCCGGAGTAGTGTAATTGTTATAAGCTATTCACTATAAGTTACGAGCTACAGCTACGAATTTAAGGATCTGTGTTTTATTGCACAGCTACTTATAGTTCGTAGCTTGTGGCTCGTAACTTTTTTACCTTGTGGTGATTTTTTTTGTATCAATCCTGCTTTTCTAAATTAATTTTTCTAAATTTGCAAACAGAACAAAAGGACAAAACCGAAAGAACTAACCAAGTATAAATATATGAAAGAAAGAATTTTAGTAACCGGTGGAACTGGTTATATCGGTTCTCACACTGTAGTAGAACTTCAAAACAGTGGATACGAAGTAATCATCATTGATAACCTCTCAAACTCAAATGCTGACGTAGTTGATAATATCGAGAAAGTATCTGGTATACGTCCCGTTTTTGAAAAACTTGATTGCTTAGATTTTAACGGTCTTGATGCCGTGTTTACCAAATATCCAGGTATTAAAGCAATTATTCATTTTGCTGCCAGTAAGGCAGTAGGCGAATCTGTTCAGAAGCCATTGCTTTACTACCGCAATAATCTTGTTTCTTTAATCAATCTGCTTGAATTGATGCCTAAGCACAATGTAGGTGGTATTGTATTTTCGTCTTCTTGCACTGTTTATGGTCAGCCCGATGAGCTTCCCGTAACAGAACAGGCTCCTATCAAGAAAGCTGAATCTCCTTATGGAAACACGAA
Source organism: Bacteroides sp. HPS0048 (assembly GCF_964240755.1). Lineage (NCBI taxonomy): Bacteria > Pseudomonadati > Bacteroidota > Bacteroidia > Bacteroidales > Bacteroidaceae > Bacteroides > Bacteroides sp. HPS0048. Next base: position 23,367 of record NZ_CAXSVC010000041.1, read on the forward strand.
ACAGATAAACGAAGAAATCGTTCGTGATACAGTAACTTCCGGTGCTCCGATCAACGCTATCCTGTTGCGTTATTTCAATCCGATAGGTGCGCATCCTACTGCGTTGTTGGGTGAACTTCCTAACGGAGTTCCTCAAAACCTGATTCCTTATCTGACTCAAACAGCAATCGGTATCCGTAAAGAGCTTAGTGTATTTGGTGACGATTATGATACTCCTGACGGTTCTTGTATCCGTGACTTTATCAATGTTGTAGACCTTGCCAAGGCACACGTGATTGCTATTAAACGCATTCTTGAGCAAAAACAAAAGGAGAAAGTAGAAGTATTCAATATTGGTACGGGTCGTGGCTTGTCTGTATTGGAGTTAATAAATGCTTTTGAAAAAGCTACCGGTGTGAAGTTGAACTATAAGATTGTAGGACGCCGTGCCGGTGATATCGAAAAAGTATGGGCTAACCCGGATTATGCAAATAAAGAACTGGGTTGGAAAGCTGTAGAAAGTATTGAAGATACTTTACGTTCTGCATGGAACTGGCAGCTGAAACTCCGTGAGAGAGGCATACAATAAGAAGAGTTTATGTTACATTAACATACAAGAAATAAACAAATACATAAGTTATTTGTTTATATAGTGCAAATCGGCCTGAAGCCATTTATGTATATGTGAATATCCATACGCGGTACATATGCCTCCCCGGCATAGACAGGTAAGATTGCATAGTAGTTTTGTCGTGTTTTATTTTGTGTTTGTGTTGTGACGGTACTACGACGTGAGTCGTGGTACCGTTTTATGTTATATCCTATCTTATTTAATTTTGATATTTCTTTTTTTCTTACCTTTGCGAGCATTACTTTTATGAATACGACATGTATCTGACACTTTTTCTCAATTTTGTAAAAATAGGAATGTTTACCATAGGAGGAGGGTATGCAATGATTCCTCTAATCGAGCGCGAGATAGTGAAGCGCCAATGGATGACTAAGGAAGATTTTATGCAGATGTTTGCTATTACACAATCTTTGCCGGGAGTCTTTGCTGTTAATATATCAATCTTTGTAGGTTATAGGTTGAGAGGCTTCTGGGGAAGTTTAGTTTGTGCTTTGGGTACTATTTTACCTTCATTTGTTATTATCCTGATTATTGCTCTGTTTTTTGATAAGTTTCAGGATAATCCATATGTTATCAGAATATTCAATGGCATTCGTCCGGCTGTTGTGGCGTTGATACTGGTGCCTTGTCTTTCGGCTATAAAGGCTATTCGCATGGGATATATGGAGTTGATTGCTCCGGCAATAGGTACGGTATTGATATGGAAAGCCGGTGTATCGCCGGTATATATTGTGTTGGCCGGCATCGTTGGGGGATTAGTATATACACTGTGGCTAAAAGATAAATTGAAAGGAAGACGTGTATGATTTACTGGCAACTGATATGTGTTTATCTGAAAATTGGAGTATTTGGTTTTGGCGGTGGATATGCAATGCTCTCTCTTATTCAGTTTGAGATAGTAGAGCGTTATCATTGGTTGACGCTTCAACAGTTTACAGATGTAGTAGCAATCTCGCAAATGACTCCTGGTCCAATCGGCATAAACAGTGCAACTTACATAGGTTATACGGTAACAGGCAATATATGGGGTGCTGTTATTGCTACTGTAGCGGTCTGTCTGCCTTCTTTTCTGATGGTATTGTTTATCTCTTATTTCTTTGTGAAATTCAAAAACAACAAATATGTCAATGCCGCCATGTCGGGGTTGCTTCCTATGTCTGTAGCTTTGATTGGGGCGGCTGCTTTGTTATTGATGAATAAGGATAATTTTATTGATTACAAAAGTATCCTGATCTTTGTTGCAGCCTTTTTTCTGACCTGGAAATATAAGGTCCATCCGATTCTGATGATTCTATTGGCGGGGGTAATGGGATTTATTCTGTATTGAAGGATTCAGATTAATAAAATAAGGAACGTAGACTGTGCGCCCGCGTTCCTTATTTACTTTATTCAAAGTTTATAGTTTTCCTTTAAATACAAAACTTCGTTCGCCAAAGTTAATATCCGGTATTGTGATATCCGGAGCAAACAATCCAAAGACTGATGACCCCGAACCACTCATAGCAGCATACATCGTTCCATTTTTATACAATTCTTCTTTTATTTCTCCAATAACAGGATATTGCGGGAATACACTTGCTTCAAAATCATTCACCATTTGTTCTTTCCATTCACTGACGGGATGAGTTATAATTTCTTTTAATGAATATTCCGGTTCGTGAGGCCTGACCAGTGAGAAGGCTTCCCGGGTGGAAACGAAGATATCCGGTTTGACTAACAGAATCTGATAACCCTTTAAAGAGAGTGAAAGAGGGGAGAAGATATTTCCGATTCCTTCTGCATAAGTTGGGGTATTCTTTATAAAAAAAGCACAATCGGCTCCTAATGTAGCTGCATATTCTTCTAATTTCTCATCTGTTAGCTTCAATTCAAATCGTTCATTCAAGAGTTTCAACATGAAAGCTGCATCCGAAGATCCTCCTCCTAAGCCGGCACCCGATGGGATATGTTTGTACAAATGAATATCTACCGGAGGGAGATTGAATTCTTTATCCAATAATAAATAGGCTTTTACCACAAGGTTGTCTTCTGCATTTCCTGTTATTTCCATACCAGCCTGATGCAAAGCAAACTTCTTATCTGTACTATTATTCAGCACATGAATTTCCAACGCATCTTCTATCGGTACGGGATAGAAGACGGTTTCCAGATTATGATATCCGTCCGGACGTTTGGCTGTAATATTTAGTCCCAGGTTTATTTTGGCATTTGGAAATGTGATCATCTTTTTATTTACGATTTATTCCCTGCAGTTATGACTCTCATTGGGGGGGTAATAACATAGGTACGTTTACGATGTTTATGAACGACGATGCAAAGTTAGCAAATTCTTCATTATTATATTCTATGTTTTAATCTGTTGAGGAATTTATTTCTTACAGGTAAAGGATAGGAGAATTTTATGATGTACACTATATATTCTTTTAATTGAAAGAGTACGTATTTAATGTTGACTTAAAATGCATATTAACAGTGTGTTAAGTACGTACTTTTACACCTCAAAAGTACGTACTTCTTTATTGCTTGATTTTCAGGCTGATAAGATATTATAAAGGGTGTGTAAACCAAAAATAAGAACCTGCGTCTTCTATTGATTCTACTCCTATTTCTCCTCCCATTTGTGAAACGATACTTTTGCAGATAGATAGGCCAAGTCCGGTTCCCTGAGCAAAATTATTCAGTTTAACGAAACGGTCGAATATATTTCCGAGCTTTTCTTGGGGAATACCAACCCCTGTATCACGTACGTAAATCTTTATTCTATCTTCGGAGATGATTTCATATCCTACTGTGATACTGCCATGTGAGGTGAATTTAATGGCATTATTAATGAAATTAGTGATCACTTGGGTAAAGCGGTTTTTATCACTGTGGATATAACAAGGAGAGAGGTGTTGTTCAAAGAGAAGCGTTACTCCCTTCTGAACTTTGGCTTCAAGCGTTTTTACTATTTCCAGACAAGTCTGATTGACCTCAAATTGGCTTTCGACAAATTCAAACGTACCGGCTTCTATCTTTGAAAGATCCAGTATATCTGAGATGAGTTGCAATAATAACTCATTGTTTCTCTGTATGATTTCGACATATTCCATCCGTTCTTCTCTCTCGTTTGTTTCTGCCAGTAAACTCGAGAATCCTACAATAGAATTGAGAGGTGTACGGATTTCGTGACTCATATTTGCTAGAAAAGCGGACTTTAGTTTGTCTAACTGCTCAGCCTTGTCACGGGCTATGATGAGTTTTTGTTCGGTCTGTTTCAGAGGGGTAATGTCATAATTGACACAAACCATTTCTATTATATTGTTCTGTGGGCGGAAGTCTCTTACAAGTACATTGATGCTGGTCCAGGAGAATTCACCAGATTGACGCCGGATACGTACTTCTCTGCGCAGGCAGGTGGCTTTACCCTGTTTAACATTGCCCATGAACTCTTTTAATGCGGCACGATCGTCGGGATGTACGTTCTGATAGACACCAATGACTTCGGGGAGGGGAGTGCCATCTTGTTCGCCGATATTCTCATACCAACTGCTGAGTGCATAGCCATCACGACTTAAGGCATCAAATATAGCATAACCAACCTTTGCATAGTCACCTATGAGAGTAAACAGATTTTCAAACTCTCTGATTTTTGAATAAGCATATGTGGTTTCGGTTGTGTCAATGTTTATTAATAGATAATTTGTTAAATTGTTTTGGGAATCATACAAGGTTGTGGCTTTGCTAACCAGATTGATAACGTCTTTTCTTTGAGAAGTGTAATAGCCATTTATTACAGAAAAGTCATAATTTAACTTGAAATTGGCATTTTCTTTGTTTCTGAGTTTTATTTTAACCTCTTCCGGAATATTGGGATTGGAAAATAAATTGACTCCCAATACTTCTCTCTTATCTTTAAGACCAAACATTTCAAGGTCTTTGTCGTTAAGATCTGTCAGATAACCATCCTTATCATATAGCTCAATACCCGCCGGTAGGTTCTGGTATATATTACGAAGTATCTCCTCATTATGTTTCAGTGCCAGATGAACTTTATGGCTGGCCGTAATATCGGAGAATAGAATTACCATTTCATCCTTTTTGGTGAAATAAAGCAAGTACTGATAATATTTATCTGATTCCGGGTGATAGTAAGTATGTTCTTCTGTAGTATCGGTTTCAAGCAGAGTTTTCAGCATGGAAAGTTCACGGTTGAGATGGGGTGTTGCAATGCTGGCGTACTCTCCGATATATGATTTTATAGGTAATCTGGTGATTTTTTCGATAGCTGTGTTAGCGTCCAGAAACTTAAAATCGGTTACTTTATTATTTTCATAGATAACTTGCATCTGGAGGTAACCCATGGGCATATGGCGGTATAAGTTGTTGAGGTCTTGCCGTTCCTCTTTTGCTTTTTTCTCGGATTTACGCAATTCAATGCAGATACTGATAATGTTTGCCAAAGAGGTAAACCATTGATAATCTGCATTGCTCCAGTTACGGTATCGTTTAACGATGTCTATGCCCATATATCCCCATACTCCTTTTTTGGATAACAGTGGGACTGCCATGAGTGATTTTATATTTTGTGGCTCTAAAATATTCCTGTCATATTCTGCTTCCGCAGGCATATCATCGAGTGTGTTCAGGATGATTGCCTTTTTGCTTAATATTTGTTGACTCCACCATGAAATCTGATTGATGGGGAGGTTTTGAAGAAATTCTTGTTCCTTCGAAACGTTTTCCGCTGTCACTTCATAAATGCAGCTTTGTATGTTTCTCTCCGGAAGTATTTCGAAAATATAAGTCCGGTCTCCATTAAATTGCATTAGTATATCTTTCAGTATTTTCTGTACTGTTTCGGAGATATCATCTGTTTGCAAAAATGAAAATAGAGAGTGGGATATACTGATTTGACGATAGAGTAATTTGTTAAGCTCGTCTCTTGTAGATAGTTTCTTTTCATTAACTTCGATATCATTCAGGCATCTTATGTAACCAAAAGATTTTAGGTTATCTTGCTCGGTATTCTTGCTGAATTCCATTTTAGATAATACCCAGGTTATCCCATATTTAGTATAGAGAGGGAAGATCAGTTCATAGGCACGTTGATTTTTAAGAGTCAGAGATGCCTCTCTCAATTTGTCCCGATAATCCTCATGAACAAGATTGTGAAGATCTTTGAATTCAATAGTATCGCTTTCAAGACCCAAAAGGTCTACTATAAATTCTGATAAAGTGTATTTTTGGTTTTTAAAGTCTGCTTCCCACCATCCAATTTGTGCCATGGAGGTTAATCTGAGAAGCTTATCGGAATTCAGATTTGACATATCTTCCTGTTGTCTGTAGATTTGGACACAAATATAGATAATACTTTTGGATCTTATTGAGATTCATGTGTGATAAAACACTATAAATAGCAAAGTTGTCTTCATCGGAAAATGTTGTTTGCAGCTTTTCTTAAAAAAATATTATGAATATCTTCGCGGATAGCGGAAAAGGATAGCCAATAATGCAAATGTCCCCATGGTAAACGAGTAATACAAATTGCCTACAATGCTGATCGGAGAAATTTTAGCCAACCCTGCTGCCATGAGTAATTGTGCTCCGTAGGGGATGATACCTTGTATGAAACATGAAAATGTATCGAGGATACTGGCTGTTTTTCTACGATCTAAGTTGAACTTTCCGGCAATGTCTTTGGCAATAGGTCCTGTAGTGATGATAGCAATTGTATTGTTGGCTGTGCAGAGGTTGGCTATACTGACAAGGGCGGCGATACTGAGTTCTGCTCCACGCTTGCCATTGACGTGGCGGGTTAACTTTTCGATGATAAAATCGATTCCCCCATTATAACGGATTGTTTCGAGCATACCGCCTGCAAGCAGGGTGATGATGATGAGTTCGCCCATTCCGGTTATACCGTTTCCCATTGCTCCAAACCAGTCGAATATACCGAAGCTTCCTGTGGCAAGTCCTATGATGGCTGTGGAGATGATGCCTAACAAGAGAACGATCATCACGTTGATACCTGCTATGGCTGTACCCAATACGACAAGATAAGGGATCACTTTGAGCCATTCGATTTCTTGTACCTGGGGAGGAGCGGTGATTGATAATCCTTGAACAATATAAATAATCAGCACAATAAGTGCAGCAGGTACAACGATCATTGAGTTTACGCGAAATTTGTCACGCATCACGCAACCTTGTGTTTTGGTGGAAGCAATGGTGGTGTCGGAAATAAAGGACAGGTTATCACCAAAAAAGGAACCACCTACAACGATAGCTACCATAAACGGAAGATCTATGCCGGTTTTCAGTGCCAGGCCAGTAGCAACAGGAGTAAGGGCTACAATTGTTCCTACACTGGTTCCGATAGAAAGGGAGATGAAACAGGAAGCTATAAAGATGCCAGCCAATAACAAATTGTCGGGAAGAATGTGTAAGGTGAGGTTTACTGTTGCATCAATGGCTCCCATCTCTTTGGCGCTTTGTGCAAAAGCCCCGGCCAGAATAAAGATCCAGATCATCAGCATGATATTCTTATTGGAGGCTCCTACAGAGAACTGATAGACCCGTTGATCCAGCTTTAAGCCGCGTGTGATGGCGATAGCGTAACAGGAAGATACCAGAAAAGCTACCGTAATAGGGACTTTATAGAAATCATTGACGATGATGGAGGTTACCAGATACAGACACAGGAAAACAAATAGCGGGCTGAGTGCCCACCAACCGGAGATATGCTTACTATTCTTTTCTTCGTTCATTAATATAGGGTTGTACTTGTTTTGGGATCGCAAAGATAATAATTAGTAGTTAAGAATGGGAGTAATAGGGGTTAGAATATAGTAGCCGGTAGTCAGAATCTATACAGTGTGTTTATGATTTACATACTAATATAGATTTAACTACCGGCTCTTTTATTCTAACTCCTAACTACTATCTTCTAACTTCTGATTTAAAGCGTTACTCCTGTCTTGAATATAGCGATTTCGCGATATCCTTTCTTTTCGTTGTTTACAAATTCGCCGCTTGCAACTTTGATAATATAGTCAATGAAACGTTCGCAAGTCTTTTCCATTGGTTCATTTTCAACGATAACGCCTGCATTAAAATCAATCCAGCCCGGCTTGTTTTTAGCTAAAGTTGAGTTGGTAGAGATTTTCATAGTAGGTACGTAGGTACCAAACGGAGTGCCGCGTCCGGTAGTAAACAACACCATATGGCAACCGCAGGAAGCAAGGGCAGTAGCTGCCACCAGATCATTGCCTGGTGCAGAAAGCAAGTTGAGACCTTTCACCTGTAAGCGTTCTCCGTAAGGTAATACACCTTCTACATAACTCTTACCGCATTTCTGCGTACATCCCAGTGCTTTATCTTCCAGTGTAGAAATACCTCCGGCTTTATTTCCCGGTGAGGGGTTTTCTCCTACAGGTTCACCATGCGAGAGGAAGTATTCTTTAAAATCATTAATTAGTTTAACGGTTTCCTGGAATAACTCTTTGTTGTGACAACGGTTCATCAGAATTGTTTCGGCACCAAACATTTCAGGGACTTCTGTTAATACACTTGTACCACCTTGTGCTATAAGGAAGTCTGAGAACATGCCTAACAATGGATTGGCTGTAATGCCGGAGAAACCATCAGAACCACCGCATTTTAAGCCTACACGCAATTCTGACAGAGGAACTTCGGTACGCTCGTCTTTAGAAGCCTTAGCGTAAAGCTCGCGCAGGATTGCCATACCTTCTTCGTATTCGTCACCCACTTTCTGAGTAACCATAAACTTCACACGGTCCTGATCATAGTCACCCAGAAATTCACGGAATACATCCGGTTGATTGTTTTCACATCCTAATCCTACAATAAGCACTGCACCTGCATTGGGGTGAAGTACCATATCGCGAAGGATTTTCTTTGTATTTTCGTGATCGTCACCCAATTGTGAACAACCGTAGTTATGTGGAAAAGCTACGATGGCATCCACGCCTTCACCTTCCGTTTCGCGGCGTAAACCTTCGGCCAACTGATTGATAATGCCATTGACACAGCCTACGGTAGGAATAATCCATATCTCATTACGTACACCTACATCGCCATTTTTACGACGATATCCTTTGAAGGTCAGATCTTTCTTTGGAATATCAAGCGATACCTCTACCGGATTATAAGTATATTCCAGAAGTCCGGCCAGGTTGGTCTTTATATTATTTTCATTCATCCAATCACCCTGCTTCTTTGCCATTTTGGCATGGCCGATAGGATAACCGTATTTGATGACATCCTCTCCTTCAGCAAAGTTTTTCAAGGCAAACTTATGCCCGGCCGGAACATCTTCGTTCAGGATTACCTCAATGCCATCTACTGAAAGTTTTTCTCCTGCGGGTAGATTAACGATAGCTACGGCTACATTGTCAGCTGGATTGATTTTTAGATACTTTGTTTCCATGATGCTTATTTATATTTACTGTTTTTACGATTGAAGAACCTTTTTTTATTTATTGCTGTAATAGTCAATTGTTTCTACTGTTAACAGATCAATAGGCATATAGTTAATGCAATTTACCTCTTTTTTGAAAATAAGATGATCGCATAATGCCTTGATGCCGTTGTATCCTTGTAGTTCCGGTTGCTGTGCTATAAGGAAATATACGCTTCCTTGTTTCAGACAGGCTACATTTCGCTCCAAAAGGTCATAACCGATCAGATTGAAATTATTCTTTTCCCGGGTTTGCAGATATTCTCCTACGATGTATACTTTCGAGTTGAACGTGATTCCGTTGCGTACCGTAGGATGTTCCCGGAAGAAGTTGTCCAACATGAGAGCATCTTCATCATTACGTTCGGCATGAAGGTCCAGTTCTAATATATTGCATGCAGGGTGATGTTCTTTCATATATTGTCTGAATCCTTTTTCTCTGTTCTCCTGCTGATTGGACCCTACGATACCTTCATGTATTTTGCGGAAGATGACGATCTCTTTTTCGTTTCCTGCCAGTAACATCAGCATGCGTGCAGCAAAGTATCCGCTTTGGCGTGAGTTTTGTCCGAAGAAAGCCAGTGGGGGAATATCCTTAATATTTGAGTCTATATATATATAAGGTATATCCAGTTCTGCTAATTGTCCGGTGAAAATCCGGGTATATTCGCGTACGGTAGGTGCTACCATCACTCCATCCGGATGCTGTGCTATAATAGCGTCACTTGCATTAACGAATGACTGGTAATCATAAGGATCGTAATAGGTTGTTTTTACTGTGGTATTGAAATCCGAATAAGTACTGAGTGCCTTACTGATACCTTTTTCTACATCTGTCCAGTATTCCCCCTCTAAATGTTGAGGGAGGAGACACGCAAAAGAATACTTTTTATTGGAAGCTAATGCACTTGCATACATATTGGGCTGATAGTCCAACTGTTTTAGGATCTCTTCAACGCGTTTCCGGCTTGATTCGGAAACTCCGCTGCGTCCATGAATGACGCGGTCTACTGTTCCTACTGATACATCGGCCAGACGGGCGATATCTTTGATTCTGATTCTATCAGGCAACTTATTCATATTTACGATTTGACTGTTTGCGATTTACGATTGAAAAGACATCAGACTTATGGTTGAATGAACGAAGTTTTATCAATCGTAAATCGTAAATAGTCAAATCGTAAATCAATATTGTGCTCGTACACAATAATAATATTAATATTTTCGACACAAATATATAACAATTTTTGTAATTACGAAAATTGTTGTATCTTTGTGCCCGCACACGAAAGCTATGTGGAGTACATTTGTTGTTTGTATATATGGCATAGTATCAGTGTGTTAAGCTGCAAAATGGGCTTATAATGATAAATTGAAACTTAATAATATTAATTACTTATTTCATTAAAACATAGAATTATGGGAAAGAAAGTCGTTACGTTAGGCGAAATCATGCTTAGATTATCAACTCCGGGTAACACTCGTTTTGTTCAATCTGACTCTTTTGATGTAGTATACGGTGGTGGAGAAGCCAACGTTGCAGTGAGCTGTGCAAACTATGGCCACGATGCATACTTCGTATCAAAATTGCCTAAACACGAAATTGGTCAGTCTGCTGTAAATGCATTGCGTAAATATGGTGTAAAGACAGACTTTATTGCCCGTGGTGGTGATCGCGTAGGTATCTATTATCTTGAAACAGGAGCTTCTATGCGTCCAAGTAAAGTAATTTATGACCGTGCTCATTCTTCTATCGCTGAAGCTGATGCCGCTGATTTTGATTTTGACGCTATTATGGAAGGTGCTGACTGGTTCCATTGGTCTGGTATCACTCCGGCTATCTCTGATAAAGCTGCCGAACTGACTCGTTTGGCTTGTGAGGCTGCAAAACGTCATGGCGTAACAGTGTCTGTAGACTTGAATTTCCGTAAGAAACTATGGACTAAAGAAAAAGCACAGTCTATCATGAAGCCGTTAATGAAATATGTAGATGTATGTATTGGTAATGAAGAAGATGCAGAACTCTGTCTGGGTTTCAAGCCGGATGCTGATGTTGAAGCAGGACATACGGATGCTGAAGGTTACAAAGGTATCTTCCAGCAGATGATGAAAGAGTTTGGATTCAAATATGTAATTTCTACATTGCGTGAATCTTTCTCTGCTACACACAACGGCTGGAAAGCTATGATTTACAATGGTCAGGAGTTCTATACTTCAAAGCGTTATGATATTGATCCTATCATCGACCGTGTAGGTGGTGGTGACTCATTCTCCGGAGGTATCATCCATGGCTTGATGACGAAACCGAACCAGGGTGAGGCTCTTGAATTTGCTGTTGCTGCTTCTGCATTGAAACACACTATTAATGGTGACTTCAACCTTGTATCAGTAGAAGAGGTAGAAGCGCTGGCAGGAGGTGATGCAAGCGGACGCGTGCAAAGATAAAGAGATTGACTATTGGACAATTTACTATTTACTATTTAATGCCAGGGCTAATGACCGCAGAGGAAATGAAAATGAGGCTGAAGAATTTGGCCGTACGTGTTATTAAATTAGTAGATAAATTACCTAATACTCCTGCTGGCCGAGCAATTGGCAATCAGATTATTCGTTCGGGAACATCGCCTGCTGCAAATTATAGAGCTGCATGTTTGGGTAAGTCAGATAGAGACTTTTTGAATAAACTGAAAATAGTGGAGGAAGAGTTAGATGAAACATTATATTGGTTGGAGCTGATTATGGAAATTCAAATGATAAAGTCAGATTTATTGTCTGCTTTATATGAAGAGAATAAAGAACTACTTAAAATAATAGTTAGTTCTATAACAACAATGAAAGCCAAACTCAATAAATAGTAAATTGCCTGATATGCAAAACATTTAAATAGTAAATAGTAAATCGTCAAATTGTAAATAAGAAGATGGCAAAATTTGATAAAATAGCGGTTCTGAACAAGATTGGTTCAACCGGCATGGTTCCTGTATTCTACCATAAAGATGCAGAAATTGCAAAAAAAGTAGTAAAAGCTTGTTATGAAGGTGGTGTTCGTGCTTTCGAATTCACGAATCGTGGCGACTTTGCTCATGAAGTATTTGCTGAAATAGTGAAATTTGCAGCAAAGGAATGTCCGGAAATGGCGATGGGTATTGGCTCTATCGTTGATCCGGCTACAGCTGCACTGTATATTCAGTTAGGTGCTAACTTCGTAGTAGGTCCGTTGTTCAACCCTGAAATCGCTAAGATCTGTAACCGTCGTCTGGTAGCTTATACTCCGGGATGTGGTTCGGTATCAGAAGTGGGTTTCGCACAGGAGGTAGGTTGTGATCTTTGCAAAGTATTCCCGGGTGATGTATATGGTCCTAATTTTGTAAAAGGTCTGATGGCTCCGATGTCATGGTCTAAATTAATGGTGACCGGCGGAGTTGAGCCGACTAAAGAAAATCTGACTGCCTGGATTAAAGCTGGCGTATTCTGTGTAGGTATGGGTTCTAAACTCTTCCCGAAAGATAAAGTAGCTGCCGAAGACTGGGCTTATGTTACAGCTAAATGTGCTGAAGCATTGGGTTACATTGCTGAGGCTCGTAAATAAAGAAAAAATTTACGATTAGACAATTTACAGTTTATAATTGAGGTTACTTCAATCATAGAATCGTAAATCGTTCAATCGTAAATCTAAAATATGCCTCTAAGGGTTAGTTAGTTTAGTTAGTTGAGGCATATTTTTTCATTTTGTTTAAAGGTGTTTAAAGGGGACAGCCATCGGAATGACATTGTTAGTGAATCATTCCGGTGGCTTGTTTTATTATGTTTATTTCTTCACCAGTTTCTTCAGCAAACGGGTTGCTGTGAATGATTGGCGATGGAAGATAAATACCGGTATGGCTGCACCGACTACCAGGGCAAAAAGCACGAAGATAGTGGTAGCTCCGTTGTGGCAAAACTCCACCAGGTATTTTAATGAAGCGGTATCATCCTTTGTTTGCATGAATTGAGTTAATGCAAGAATACTCTTATAAGCAAACATTCCCGGAATCATAGGGAGTAAAGACGGGAATGAAAAAACTTCTGCCGGGCAATGAATGGCTTTTGCAAACGGGATAGCCAGCAGACCGATAGAGAAGGCGGCGAAGAACGAAGCCGTTGCAATCTCCAAAGGCATAGCGGTGTGCATAAGGAAATAACGCAATCCGTGACCTATAGCGGCCAATAAAGCGGATATTAATATGGCTTTACGGGGCGGGTTGGATATAATGGCAAATCCGATAGCAGCAATAGCGGCAAAGGCCCCATCTTGTATGATCTCTGTGATAAACTGTACTGTCATAAGGCGCTGATTCCGGTTAATAAAAGAGTCATTGACAGACCTATCGCTATACAAATGATAAGCAGACAAGCGTTGATAAATCTCGAAGTCCCTGCCAATACATGTCCGTCGATAATGTCCATGATGGAGTTAATCAAAGGTACTCCCGGGATAAGGTAGAGAACACTTGTACCTAATGCCATATCCGGAGTGTTGCCCCAATGCATCAGATAGCCTGTACTGCCAATCATTGAAGCCACGAAAGCGGAGATTATAAATACCGCCAGATGGTTCCAGTGATGTTCCATCAGTAGTGTACGGACAAAGAAACCTACCAGAGTGGCTGCAAATACAATTCCCATCGAAGTAAAGTCTCCCTGAAACAGACGACAAAAGGATGCATTGGCAAATGCAACAAGGATTAGTACCAGCCATTTACTCTCGCGTGGCTTGCTGACAATGTCCAGATAACGGCGTTGCAATTCCGGCAATGAGAGTCGTTCATCATAAGCCTGCCAGCTGAGGGTGCTAAGTTCCGAGTTGATGGCAAAGTTCAGTCCCATAGGCTTTATTTTGTTCACAGTACTGTATGAATGTGAGTTGTCGGCGTCACGCAATGTCATAATGATCGTTTTCTGAAAGATCGTCATATCGCAGAGGAACCCGAATGATTCGGCTATGCGCGCGGTGTTGCGTACAATACGTGAGGTTTGTACTCCTACGGCCATAAGGCTGGTAGAGTACTCCGACAGGAATTTAGATAGCTCTTTTAATTCTTGATGGATATTCATGGGATTGTTTTAACGTGCTAATTGATTCTTTATGATCCGGGTAATGATAAGTGTAATAATGTACAATACCGCGAAACCTACAATTCCGAAGATGAATGGTTTTTGTTCTTCAAATGTTCTGCGTACAGGTGTTGTAGCTACTGTGCCGGTATAGGTGGTAACAGTTTGTATTGTTTCTTGAGATGTTGCGGTTGCCTGGCAACTGTCTGCGTTGGAAGTTCCTTCCACTTGTTCTCCTGATAACATAAATCTTTTCTCCTTATTAAATCTTTAAATCTAAAATAACACAATTGTTTCTCTGCAAAGAGAGTCATGTTTCTGATGTCTATAACACAGTTCTTAGATTTTAGTTTAATTCCGGCTAAATATCGATTGTTTCAAGATGAAAAAACGCTATTTCAGCGGCAAAGGTAATTAAAAAAACAGTAGACAAAAGAGAGAAGAGAATTTCTTTTGGATAAGTTTTCGGTTCATTTCCGTAGCAACCGGAAGGCTTTATTTTTTTCTGTGTCTGAAAAAGTAAATCGGCAGGAATATCAGTAATATCCAGAGAAGGCTGATAAGGGGCAGGTAACGATTATAAAGACACTCGCCATCTTCGGGGACATAATTCATAAGGCATTGTAAACAGTGACAATGGATATTGGAATCATTGTGTGAAGTAAGGCATAAGCAAAATGTAACAATACCGATTATGAGGATTAACAAAAGGATTGTCAGGTTTCTGCGGTAGTGTGTTCGTTTGGAGTTTGGTTTTGAGATAAGAACCATTGTTTTGTTATTATTTATCGTTGCAAAGTTACGTGTGAAACAAAGAAAGGGCAATACCTAAAAATAATGATAACTTGGGAGATAATACTTATTCTTAGGTATAAGCTTACCGAATATGTTCTTAATCTGCTTGTTTGCCTGAACCAATTCAGGATATGAAATGTTTTCATTTTGAATGAAGTACTGTTTTTCATAACAGGCTAAAATAGAATATAATAATGGTACACAATCACGAACATCATTCGCATGAGCACGTACATCAGTTATCGTCGCTCAATAAATCGTTCATTATAGGGATTACGCTCAATATACTTTTTGTCCTTGTTGAGTTCGGCATCGGTTTTTATTATGATTCTTTGGGTTTGCTTTCCGATGCCGGACACAACTTGGGAGATGTAGCGAGTCTTGTGCTCGCTATGCTTGCTTTTCGTTTGGCAAAAGTACATCCTAATAGCCGCTATACGTATGGCTATAAAAAGAGTACGGTATTGGTTTCTCTGCTCAATGCTGTGATTCTATTGGTTGCTGTAGGTATCATCATTGCCGAAAGTATAGGCAAGCTACTTCATCCTACTCCTGTAGAGGGTGCTGCTATTGCCTGGACAGCCGGGGTAGGCGTTGTAATAAACGCTGTCACTGCCTGGCTTTTCATGAAAGATAAAGAGAAAGATCTGAATGTAAAAGGGGCCTATCTGCATATGGCTGCTGATACGCTGGTCTCTGTAGGAGTAGTGATTTCGGGTATTATCATCATGTATACCGGCTGGACCATTGTCGATCCGATTATTGGGCTGGTTATCGCAGTTATTATCGTTATATCTACCTGGGGGCTGTTACATGACAGTCTTCGGCTTTCATTGGATGGAGTACCTGTAGGAATAGATACGGAGAAAATAGAACAACTTATACTTTCACAACCCGGCGTTGTGGGGTGCCATCATCTTCATATCTGGGCGTTGAGTACCACTGAAACTGCACTTACTGTACATATTGTACTGGATGAAATGAATCATATGGAGGAGGCTAAGCATCTCATCAGGCATATATTAGAGGATGCGGGCATTCATCATGTAACGCTTGAGTTTGAGTGTGAAGGCGCCACCTGCGACGAAGAAACTTGCTGATTGAGGCTTTTTTACGTACCTTTGCCGCCCTAAACTAACAAACCCCTTTAAACCTATGCTTACTGATTTATTGAACTCCTCTTATTTTGCACTTTTTCTGATTGTTGCTTTAGGCTTCATGTTGGGAAGAATCAAGATCAAGGGGCTATCGCTCGATGTGTCGGCGGTCATCTTTATTGCTTTACTTTTCGGACATTTTGGTGTAATTATTCCCAAAGAGTTGGGTAACTTCGGATTGGTACTTTTTATATTTACGATTGGTATTCAGGCCGGTCCCGGATTTTTTGATTCTTTCCGAAGCAAAGGAAAGACCCTGATTCTTATTACGATGCTCATTATCTGTTCGGCTTCGCTTACGGCCGTAGGGTTGAAGTATGCTTTTGATATTGATACCCCGAGTGTGGTAGGACTGATTGCCGGTGCACTGACCAGTACTCCGGGGCTTGCTGTAGCTATTGACAGTACAAATTCTCCGATGGCCTCCATTGCTTATGGTATTGCTTATCCGTTCGGTGTTATCGGAGTTATCTTGTTTGTGAAACTGCTGCCTAAGATCATGCGGGTGAACCTCGACCAGGAGGCACGCCGTCTCGAAATAGAACGTCGCGGACAATTTCCTGAATTGGGAACCTGTATTTATCGCGTCACCAATCCAAGTGTGTTCGGCCGTAGCCTGATGCAAATCAATGCCCGTGCAATGACCGGAGCTGTTATTTCCCGGCTGAAGCACGACGAAGAAATTTCGATCCCTACTGCCCACACGGTGCTTCGTGAAGGAGATTATATTCAGGCTGTGGGGAGTGATGAGTCTTTGAATCAGCTTGCCGTGTTGATTGGTAAGCGTGAAGAGGGTGAACTCCCATTGGATAAGACCCAGGAGATTGAGTCGTTGCTGCTCACTAAGAAAGATATGATAAACAAACAGTTGGGCGACTTGAATCTGCAACGTAACTTTGGTTGTACGGTGACCCGTGTTCGCCGAAGTGGTATTGACCTTTCTCCGTCACCGGATCTTGCGCTGAAGTTTGGTGATAAGTTAATGGTGGTAGGCGAGAAAGAAGGTATACAGGGAGTGGCACGCTTGTTGGGCAATGATGCCAAAAAACTGTCGGATACGGACTTTTTCCCTATTGCAATGGGGATTGTACTTGGCGTATTATTTGGAAAGCTCAATATATCCTTCCCCGGTGGATTGTCTTTTTCTCCGGGATTGACAGGTGGTGTACTGATAGTGGCTCTGGTGCTTAGTGCAGTAGGTAAAACCGGACCGATCCTTTGGTCGATGTCCGGACCTGCCAATCAGTTATTGCGCCAATTAGGGTTGTTACTATTTCTTGCTGAAGTCGGTACCTCTGCCGGAAAAACTCTTGTAGCTACTTTTCAGGAGAGTGGATTGCTGATGTTTGGGGTAGGGGCTGCTATTACAATAGTGCCTATGCTGGTAGCCGTACTGGTAGGCAGGCTGGTTTTCAAAATTAATGTACTCGACTTATTGGGAACCATAACCGGAGGCATGACCAGTACGCCGGGGCTTGCTGCTGCCGACTCAATGGTAGACAGTAATATCCCAAGTGTGGCTTATGCTACGGTTTATCCGATTGCAATGGTATTTCTTATTCTCTTTATACAGATTATATCAACGGTTGTATATTAATGAAGACGCTTTTTCTTATAAGCATTGTGTTTACGCTTTCTGCTTTGTCCGTATCCGGGCAAAGTATTGAAAGGCGTGTGACACCTCCTGCGGGATATGTTCGTGAAGCCTGTGATCTCCATTCGTTTACGGCATATTTGCGGACACTGTCTTTATTACCGGCAGGGAGTAAAGTGTTGCTTTATAACGGGCAGGTGAAGCGGAACCAGGCGGCGGCTTACGCTGTGATCGATATGGAGATCGGTAATCGTGACTTGCAGCAGTGTGCTGACGCTGTGATACGATTGCGTGCTGAATATTTGTGGGCACAGAAACGATATGATGAGATAAAGTTCAACTTCACCAGTGGTTTCCCTGCCAAATATAAAAAGTGGGCAGAGGGTAATCGTATTAAAGTAAACGGAAACAAGGTACAGTGGTATGCCGCAACTGCTCCCGATTATTCTTATAAGACTTTCCGCAAATATCTGGATATAGTATTTATGTATGCCGGTACGGCTTCCTTGTCAAAAGAGCTTGTTGCTGTTCCTTATGCTTCTTTGTCTCCCGGCGATGTGTTTATACAAGGCGGTTCTCCCGGGCATGCCGTTATTGTGATGGATGTGGCGGTGAATCCGCAAACCCGGAAAAAAGTATATCTGCTGGCACAAAGCTATATGCCTGCGCAGCAGATACATTTATTGGTTAATCCTCAAAATCGTTCACTCTCTCCGTGGTATGAGCTTTCATCCGAAACTACCGGCAAACTCTATATCCCCGAATGGGTCTTCAACAAGAGTGATTTAAAACGTTTTATCTCCGGAAACGAATAAAAAGCTCCGGAGTTTAAAATATCTTATTCGTTCTAAAGTAATTAACTACCTGGTCCAGAGCTTTTGCATAACGATCCAGATTCTGATCGGACAAGGGATAGTCTTTTGCAGGAAGCACAGGGAATACTTTTACCGGGAAGTCCGTAGCGTCATAAGCTTTACCGCAGATCATGGTAAATGCTTTACCGTCTACCGGCTGATAGAAAGGCGACAGGCTTTCTTTTCCGTTGCGTCTGGGTTCGGCAGCCCGTAAAAAATCGGCATCCCCTTCGTAGAAACCAAGTTGCTGAAGCCAGTAATTTGTTTGCAAGGACATTGCCAGTATACATTTTATGGAAGGATTCTCCGACAAAATCCATTTGATGTGTTCGATGCCTTTTTGTGCTTTTTCTTCGGGTATAAAAGTTCTTTTTCCTTTGGGAGCCGGTTCTAAATCATCGTTGCACAGGTTGGTGATATACACATCTTCGGGAGTTAACTGATGATCGGTGAGTCTCATCACATAGTTGAAGAGATTGCGTGACTCCACGTTTCTACTGCGCTCTCCGTGATCCTCCGGAAATCCGCGAAAATAGTAATCGGCAAACATAGCGTACTTTGCTACGGTTTCCGACCACTGCAAGTTTGAATCTTCTCCTATCACAAGTATCTTGGGGGTATTTATCGCTTTCCAGTCTTTCGTTCTCATTGTAGTTTTATTATTAAATAATATGATACGGCAAATGTACTGTTAATCTGTTAATATCCGTTGAGAAACGCATGAAAAGTTTTCATAGGGTCTTCCCGGCCGGGGAGATACGACAGGCGATGGTACATTGAAACACAGGTGAACGCAAATTATCGCAAAGTGTCTCATAGAGGAACGTATGAAGTCTCGGTGTGTAACATTGTTTTAGATGTACATGTAAAGCAGTACGACATGTGCATGTGGAGCAGTACGACATGTGCATGTGGAACAGTACGACATGTGCATGTGGAACAGTAAGACATGTACATGTAAAACAGTAATACATATCGAGAAACAGGGCCGACGCATTAAAATGCGCTGTCCTGTAAAAGTGTTGACAGGTATTTTTCATCCCATCCTGCTTTCAG
>NZ_CAXSVC010000042.1:0-41101 GCF_964240755.1 Bacteroides sp. HPS0048
TAAACAATTAATATTCAATTAAATAACAATAAGAAAAGTACATATGCAATAGTAATTTATTTAATGCGTCGGCCCTGGTCTTGTGATATCTATTATTAAAACATCCGGATGTTCTAAATAAAAACATGCAGATGTTTTATATAAGAACATCCGGGTGTTTTGGTAGAAAACATGGGGATGTTTTTAGTCTTAAATTATGTAGCAAAGATATGCTAAAGTCAGTAGATATGCAAATAAAGAATAGCTGCTTTAGGAGGTCTAAAGTATATTGTTTTATATAGCTCTCATAATGAATGAATTTATAGAGAAGAAGGGTGTTTAAAAGGAATGAACTCTTTATTTTTGATTTATATAATAAAGGGTGGTTGAATTGAGTATCTATATGTGATATTATAAGGGAGGATGATAGGTTACAGTAATGTTTTGTGTTATTTTTTTTAGTAATGGTTATCGTTTTGTATATAGATATTTTATTGATAATATTTGAGAGAATACTGATAGTAGTATTGTTAAGAATTGCTTATTTTTACAATTGATAATTATGAATATGATGTTTATGAAAAGTTTTTATTTATTTTTTTGTATTATCTTGTTAGAAAGAAAAATAGGACTACGAATAGACAGAAGCTGAGGACCTTGTTTGGATTGTTGTTTTTTTTGTAGTGAAATTGTTTATGAATAAAGTAATTTGGATGTATCAAAACATTATTGGATGTATCAAAACATTATAAGTAGAAGTTGTATATTCATTGTGATATTATTGAGCAGTTGCCAGGTAAATATAAATCCTAATAAAATAGATGAAGAGTTATTAGATCATTTAAAACATTTGGCTGACACTGATTCATTATCTCGATTTACACAGATTGTAGGACTTACGTATTCTGATTTTTATTCTTATGTAATAATTGGAGATGGATCTTTTATCCCTGAATCAATTGAAGATCGAGAACCAACTGATATTATAGAATATAATGGTAAATATTTTTTTTGTTTTATTTGCAGGGTAAACCAAAATTGCCAGGTAAAATAGTAGATAAAATATGGCCATATTTAGAAGGGGCTCAATATAGTAATTTTACATGGTATTTTTTTTAATGTAAGTCGTGTGATAAAAGTATGTTTACCCGAAAAAGAGAACTAGAGAGTTATTACGATATAGAAGCTATACGTAATTTTCGTTGTTTAGAGGACGTGAAAGTAGATCCTTTAGTGGATATGACTATCTCGTATGTTCGGATTTGTGGTAAGGATAACTCAGTATCTCTTTTTTCTGATTTGTTGGAAATATATTTGTATATTGAGATTTACAATAAATCTGATTCTTCTTTCTATTTAGATTTATCTTCAAATATTGAGAGTCGTTTTTTACTTAAGAATGGTAATCAGCCGTTTGAATTTTCTGTTTCAGAGATTGATCTTCTGGATGTTTTCCCTGGGATTTATAATGTTCCTCCCTTTTCTCCGGAACAGGAGGGTAAAACAGGAGCTCCTATAAATTTAATTTTGAAATGTAATCCTTTAAGATTTGATAGCGTCTCTTATTGTGAATATCCCCTGAAGATATATTCATTGTTGCGTGATTCATTGTATTATATACCTCCTCTGGATAATATTAATTTAGATACAAAAGTTTTAAATCGAAAGATTCATATAAATCTCCCTGAAACTATGCCATGTCTTTATAAAATTGGAGAGAAGGAGTATGTGTTTCTTCGTGATAGT
Organism: Bacteroides sp. HPS0048; assembly: GCF_964240755.1. Classification (NCBI taxonomy): domain Bacteria; kingdom Pseudomonadati; phylum Bacteroidota; class Bacteroidia; order Bacteroidales; family Bacteroidaceae; genus Bacteroides; species Bacteroides sp. HPS0048. Next base: position 1,726 of record NZ_CAXSVC010000042.1, read on the forward strand.
TTACTGATGTAGTTTAAATGTAGCAGAAAGAATATAAATAATTGGAGGTTACAGATATAGCCCTTTCTGTATCTGATGCTATGGATATTTTATAATTTTGTGGGAGCAGAATTTACGATTTAATACCTATATATGAACTTTTACCATGAAACAGAATTTATTTCTTTTCGTATCATTAATGCTTATTGCATTTGTTATTGTGTCATGTAAAATTGGTTTTGATACTCAGGTATATAGGTTTATACCTTCTATTGATTCAGATATTTATAGTGAAAATGAAATCAGGAAAAAAATCGTGGAGAGTGATGTGAAATCTATTATTTTAAGAAATGATTCAATTTTGGAATATTGGAAACGTTATGGAGGGATAGGTCGTTCAATGATAATTAAGTATGCATTAATTGATAATGAACTTATTGTTTATCCTACAGATGTTGAAGGATATAATGTTCCTGACATATCTGGTATGCATTTTTTGTATAGTCGGGATAGTTTGATTAATATAAAAACAAATGAGAAATTTTATAATCAAAAATATCTTGATAAAAAGAAAATTGTAAAACATAGATTATAATCTGTGCTGTAATATTATTAGAAGCAATACAGGCAGATACTCTTTGAGTTCTTCTCTGAGTAATTCCATTGTTTTCTGTTTATATCGATTGATCGATTTTACACTAAGATTCATATCTTGTGCAATTTCGGCATGCGTTTTACCTTCAAAGAAGCTTTTGATAAATACAATGCGGTAGTTTTCGGGAAGGCGTTGCAGTGTTTTGTATAGCATATCATAAAGTTCGTTCAAAGTATATACACTGTCTGTCTCTGTGGCATAGATGGGAGACTGCTTTTGACAGAACTCATTGTAGTTCCATTCATATTCCATGTGTTTCAGGTGGTTGAGGCAACTGTTGCGCACGCATATTTTCAGATATGCGGTTGCTGTCTCTTTTTTTAATTCGATTGAATCCCGTTTATCCCAGAGAGAAACAAATACGTCGGAAACGAGGTCTTCACAGACTGTCATATCATTTATGAATCTCTTCGCATACAGACAGAAAGGAGCATAGTATTCTTCATACAGCTTTCTGAATTCTTTCTCGTTATTACTTTCGCGAAGGCGTATTCTCATTGCATCTGCTGTTAGGGTATTTATTATTGTATCATAGCCAAAGTCGTCACAAAAATAGTAAATAGTGCTTTGAAAAGGTACTGATTAGGACTGTTTTTTCAAAAATAGAAGAGGAGTTGTCCTTTGGAGGTGGTTTTAATTGTAATATAGATAAGGTGAGTATACATTGAAAAGCCGTGGGATATATATTTATGATTTTATGATTCTTAGAGAAAATTAGTTTTATGTTTTTATTAATTATTCGACAAGAATAGAGTAAATTGGCATCCCAAATAGTAGATAGTTTAAGCGGACCAACGATTTACCCGATTATAATTTATCCGGTAATAGTTGAAAAACGAAAAAGATAACTTAAAAACAAATGGAATATAAAGATTCAGATTTATTTTTTCGCTATTGTAAAGGCTTATGCACTGAAGCCGAGCAAAAGAAGGTGGAGATCCTGTTGAATGAGTCGGAGGAGCACCGAAGACTATTTCAGGACCTTCGGATGGCATTGGCTTTGGGAGATGACATCAGAGAGATGGAAACGATTGATGTACAAACTGCTTTTGGGAAAACTCAAAATCAGATAAGAAGAAAGAAGAATAAAAGATTGCAGCACCAATTGATCCGGTGTGCTGCATTTCTGGCTTTGCCCTTATTTCTCTCCTCTGTGATATTAGGGTATTTGTATTTTAATGAATCGTCGGATGAAAAAATACAATATGCGAGTATAACAGCTTCTACAGGTTCTGTGGTGCGTTATGAATTGCCTGATAATTCGGTCGTTTGGCTAAACTCGGGGAGTACCCTTCGTTATCCGGTTATCTTTAGTAAAAATATACGCGAGGTGGATTTGCAAGGTGAAGCATATTTTGAAGTACAATCTGATAAAGAGCATCCTTTTTATGTTAATACCCCTTCGGGAGTACGTGTATTTGTAACCGGAACCCGTTTTAATGTCAGTTCCTATGAAAATGAAGGTTATGTTGAGGCCGTGCTGGAATCCGGACATGTAAATGTACTTATACCCGGATATGAGGAAGCTGAGTCTTTACAGCCGGGTGAACGTCTGCTTTATGACAAAAAGGCGTCGCAATATGTCAAATCTGAGGTTGATGTATTTGAGAAGATAGCCTGGAAAGACGGTGAATTGATATTTAGGAATACTCCTTTGCCTGATATGTTGAAGAGATTGTCACGTCATTTTAATATTGATATTCAATTTAATAATATATCGGGGAAAGAGTATAAATATAGGGCTACTTTCAGGAACGAAACGCTCTATCAGATTCTCGATTATTTGGGTAAATCGGTTACTATGAAGTGGAGAATGGAAGAGCCGATGCAACAGGCTGACGGAACGTTTACGAGGGAGAGAGTAATAGTAGATTTGTATTGAGATTATTATAGATGCTCATCGCCGGAGGGCGATGAGTTTTTTTATTACTTTGTTTGGTTTAACTTAGATAATTCTTTTATAAATTTTGGTTTTAAATAGATAAAACTATGTATGATTAATGAATTGTGATATCTCTTTATTTGATATATGGTTGTACCTATTCCTTTTGATAAAGAGGAGGCTTATATCGTTTTATTTGTCTTTTTTTCTATAGTAAAAGTTTTATATTCTTGAAATAGATACTTTATTGATAATATTTGAGATAATGCAGATAATTATTTTGTTAAAAATTGTCTATTTTTACAATGGTTAATTTTAAATTTAGCGCTTATGAAAAGCCATTATTTATTTTGTATTATCCTATTAGGATCATTTGTATCCCCTTTATTGGCTCAAGGTGTTCCTTCACAATTCAGTTATCCGGTAAAACCTCCTCCTGCTCCAGAAGCTGCGAGTTTAGCCAAGTGTATTAATTTCCCGGTAGATTATAATACAGGTGTTCCCCGGATAGAAATTCCTCTTTTTGAGCTGAAAGGCCGTGAGAGTAGTTTGCCGCTTGTAATTAGCTATCATGCCGGAGGATTTAAGGCAAAAGAAGAAAGTGCTTATACAGGATTGGGTTGGTCGCTGAGTTCTGATTTTCAGATTGTACGAGAGATTAGAGGGCATGATGATTTTAGGCAATTATCCGGTTATTATTATTATGAGCAAGTCCCATTTGGGAAACTTACAAATTTTGATTTTGCTAATACTTATACCCCCCTATAATCGTTTACGAATGCTTAATAATGAGATTGATACTCAATCTGATAAATATTATTATAGATTAAAGGGTAAGTCGGGTTGTTTTTATCTTCGAAAGTACCAAAATGAAGGAATAACATTAGTTCCGGTACCTTATACGGGAATTAGATTTGAAGTAATTCTTCCTACAGGGACCTCTACTTTAGGATTTCGTGTAACGGATACGGATGGGACCGTTTATTTATTTGGGGGGACCACTACTACTATAGAAAAAAATGATCCGGGAACTCCTGGTATAGACTTAGGTACTTATTACATTGTAGAAATATGAAAATTAATTTTTTGATTTTATTTGTAGCGTTTTTTTTCTTATCCTATTTTGATGCTGTTGCACAAAAAGGATATGTTGATGAGATTAACCAAGTTAATAATGAAGGCCAAAAAGAAGGTTTTTGGAAAGAGAATGTTAATGAGCATTTTCGTACTGAAACATATTATCATAAAGGTAAAAAGAATGGTATATACAAGATGTTTAATACGGTAAGAAATGAACTTGTAAGTATGGGGGAGTATAAAAATGATATAGAAACTGGTATCTGGTATATTTTTGGTGATTACGGACATTTACTAATGATGCAGAGCGATTTTCAAAAAAATACATATCAGATTCCTTTAGAACATCACGCACAAGGGATATGTCCGTATCGTTGTTATAGTATTTCTTTCCATCCGAATGGTAGTAAAAAATCTGAGGGTATTTTACTTTGGGATAAAAGTGCCGATTCTGATTTTGTTTTTGAATACGGTGAATGGAAATATTACGATGAAAGTGGAGAGCTCACGAAAATAAAAGAATTTAAATAAATTCCTGTTTCCATATAGCTTTGATAATGTAATTTTATCTACTAAAGCAATTAGTGTCTATAGATTAAGTGGAAGTATGAATGGCAGAAATGGAGTTAATGAAATAGGAGTAAACAAGAAGGGGGTAATAGATCATCGTTTCTTTAGACCTTATTAAATAATTATAAACGTTATGGAATATGTAATAATTGATGGTTATTTTAGTGGGACTGGGATTAGAGACAAATACAATGGAGGATATATACTTCCTGAGTCATTAAATCTTAGCCCAGCTTTAATAGATAAGCTCAAAAAATGGTTGACAAAATATGGGTCTGAATTTTTTAATCAATATTCAGATTCGGAAAGGATTAAAACACTAGATGAAGAAGGTGAGCAAGTAGCAATTCTAGTGAAAAAAGAGTGTGCGAACACAAAAGTTGAATATTACTCGGATGCTATGATGAATACACTTTATATAAAATAATTTAGTTTACTATATACCTGATTAGATATATATTGTGGTGAAATAGATGTCGCGATGTTTATTGGGCCGTCTCAATTATGCCTCTTTAGCTTTAATATAGGCTTTACTATCTCTGTATGTCCCAATTTTATATACAATGAAGAGTTAGTCTGTCTTTCATTAGGATTTACTCTTTATTATATGGCATTACATCTGGTAACGGTAAATTTGTAGTAGTGTAGTCCCCGATAAAGAGTGAATGGGAGTAGAACATAGTAATCTTCTGTAATGGATATAGTGTCATCAATTCTTGTTACAAATCAAATAAGGGGGGGGAGTACTACTATATCACATAATTACCCAAGTATGAGTGATAAATTCACAAAAATAATATTTAAAAAACGAGATTTGCCAAGATCAACAGGCGATGTAGTTGGATGGTTATGGACTAAAAAATAATAATTTATGGATAAGCTACTTATTTGTTTATTTGCCTTTATTGGCATCACTTTTAACGGATTTTCTCAGACTGTAGATTCCTTGGTTAATATAAAGGGATATTATGTGACAAGATTTCTCAAAGATGAAATAATCTATTCTTATAATCAAAAAATAAAAAGAATCAATAACCAATCATATTCAATTCCAATTGATTATACAAGTATCTCTTTTTTTATTCCTTTAGATATTGATAATGTAGCAATTAATTGTAGTGAAAATATTGCAAAGAGCATGCCCTTTGCAAATAACCTTAATAAAGATTCTATTTACTACTTACCTGTATCAAAACAAGTTGAAAAATACATCAAGGAAGTTTTCAACTTGAATCTAAATTTATCAAAAGGAATTGCTATTTTTTCTGCAACAGGGAGAATTTCTCCATACTATATTGATACAACCAATGATAAATACTTATATAAATGTATATTTGTAGATGGAGAAGCTTTAAGAATTAAATTATTAAACACTGAAGAAAAACGTTTTCCGCTTGATATAGATGTTGATTTTGTTAATAGAAAAGCACGGTTTATAAATTTATTTTTTATCGTCAAGGTTAACTCTTATTCAACAATTATTGATGTAGAGGGTCTGAAAGAGTGGGTTCCGTATTGTGATGAGGAATAGTTCAATAGTATTCATAATATAGGAACTTTATTGATAGAATTTGAGATAATACTGGTATTTATTATGATAAAAATTGTTCAATTTTGCAATAGTTAATTTTAAATGTAGGGCTAATGAAAAAATGTAATTAATTATATTTCAATGAATTATTTTAGATTTTAAAGGGAAAACAAGAATATTAAATGAGGGAAAATATTATCCATATAAACAGTTCATTAAGATTATGTTTTTAAAATTCGCTCAATGAAAAAAAATACTTATTGTTTATTGATTATATTAGTTATGTTGTGTGCTTGTCGAAGTACAGCTTATTATAATATTACGGATAGATATGAAGTAATTTCATCAACAAAGGAAGAGGAATTTGTTCGTTTTCGACCTTATGTGTCTGAAGATTCTATAACAATGAAGTTTAGAGTTTATGAAGTAGATGATGAACTGAATGTATTGCTTGATTCTGTTATAAAGCTCACAAATGAATTTTATATGGAGAAAACGGGAAGGTATGTGGAAAATAATTTTTCTTTTCTTGTACAGAAAATGAGTGGGGATAGTGCATCAATTGTAATTGAAAATGTTCCTGTTGGTAGTCAACAGTTTAATTATGGACGGCATAAAAATATTTTCTTTTATAAGGGAGCTTGTTTCTTCTGTGACGGCTTATATGCGAATCGTCTGTTTAAAAAGACAAGAAAGTACTTTACTTTTCGTTGTGTTGACCCACGGAGATTTTTTGCGAATGATTTGGCCACTCATCCTTACTGCATTTGGCAATATCTTTATGTAAATAAAAGAATTCAATATGTCTATAGTGGTAAATGGTAAAACTGAATTGTGTGATACGAGTAAAGATATTATGAGCAGAAAGAACGTAAATAATATATCTGGAATCCTATTGTTGATATTGATGGCTTGTAATTACAATAATTTATCAATAAAAGAAGACCAAAAAATAGAAATAGAAAATGCATTTATGCTTGTTTCAGAGAAAGATACAACTTTAGTGACAGGATATGGTTATCTCTTTTTTAATTGTAGAGTGGTAAATCATGGTATAGATACTATAGTCTTAGGAAAAATTCCTTTTGATAAAGATCAAATGAACCAAGATCGTAATTCAGTGACTTGTTACCTTATTAATGGAGACTCTCTACCCTTGTTTTCTGAAAATTTATCATTTAGTGCTGAAAATACGACTATTTATCCAAATGATTCTTTAATTTTTACTTTGTCATTAGACTCTTTTGTAGGTACTAATTCCCGTTCAAAGTTTGATAGTATTTCTAATCTCATAACTCATATTGTATGGAATACTAAAACAGATCATTTTAAGTTTAAAAAAGCTGAGTCGTATGCTGTTAAACATATTATTCATAATGAATATGCAGAGGGATGGGGGATTAAAGCAGATATTCCTCAAGAATATTATCGAAAGTATTTGAGGCAGTATTGAGGGATCACTAAAGATTGGATAATTTTGGTTGTAAGAAGAAGCATTGAGATTGTTTAAAAGGTTGATTACATTTAGCTTTATATTATGTGGATAGACTAAATGCTACAGACTATGAAGATAGAAAGCATTTTGATATAGATATCTAAAAATATCTGGTGATTTTTATAGCTTTACAACTTATGTTTTTGTTGAACAGAACCTTTGAAATGTAGTTTGAATCCTGTTGATGTTGTGGGAGTTTGGATATCTCCGAATGAAAGTGAAATCATTTAATAATTATTAAAACACCAAATTTTATGGAAGTACATCAGGAATCTTTTTATATATGGATAACTAAAATTCCTGTTAAAAATAAATGATTTAAAATGATTTATGAAGAAGCCATTATTTATATTTTTATTAATTTGTGTAGGATGTCTTTTCTTGTATCTTTATATTGATGAGAAAACGTTTACTCCTTTAAAAGAAAAAGAGTTCAAAATGATTTTTTTTAATTATAGAGATGAAGCTGTAAAAGTTTGTGGTGTTGATTTTCTTGGGTTGAATTTTAAAGGAGAGCTTTTTGATTTTTATTTATACAAAATGAAAAATAGTTCTATTAATATGGATTATCCCCAGATAAAGAGTGAATGGGAGGGGCGAAAGTTGGATAGTACTGTCTCGGTTTCTAAATGGAGAAACTGTCCTATTGATTCTGTAACTACAAAACTTTATATGTTTTTGTTGACAATGAATGATTTCAATGGACAAGCATGTTCCTCTTCTTTTTATAAAGAATTAGATAATCCGCGAAATTATTATAGCTACATCTACATTAATGAGTTGGAAAATTATTTTTTATTATATTGCGTAGATAAAGGACATTTTTATTATATCAGGCATAAAGGGTTTTGAATAAATCGGTAATTGTAAATCTAAGCTTTTATTTGTTTGTATTAATTTCATCTCTTTACGTACTATATAAAAATGAGATATAAAGAACTACTCCAAAAAGGTATAACGGGCAATGATAAATATGACAAGTTACTAAGAACTTTGAGATTAAGAAAATATTTTTGAATTTGGTGATATGCTTACTTTCGAGTAGGAATATATTTTCTCATAAAGTTACAGTTAAAGTCGTTTGTATAGGGAGTAGAGCATATGGAATATTCATTGCTAACCGTGAATGGGATTACCTGGAGAATATATTACAAAATTTTCAACTTGATTTTGTATGTTTTTTGTAGCTGATGTGATAACTATAAGCTCCCCTTTTATTTAATATTCCGGGGAGTTTATAGTCATTCTGTTGTATAGGGTCAGTTTATCGTACTGACTGCTGATATCATTCCAAATGTTTGATTGTCGTTTAGGCTCCAGATCACTTCTCCTTTTTGGTTTATTTCGAAAAGTTGCGGGCTGTTTGCTGCATTGGCGTCATGGCTGTGCCCTTGCCAGTTGCATATATAAAGGTTACCATCAGAACTTTTACAAAGACCGGCTGTGAAGAAAAGCCGGACTCCTTTGATATCATTCTCATTATAACGCCGGATGATTTGGCCATCATTCGGATTGACTTCGATTAAGGTATGCCCGTCACCGCAAGCAATCCAATAGTTACCATCAGTTGACTCTAATGTAGTGAAGGGTGTACCTTCTACTTTGAAGGAGTTGATTAGTTTGCCGGAAGGAGATATTTCACGTACTTCAGAGGTAGATATGAGAGGAATAAGATAGTTGTCACGCTTGTTTTTATTCAGCTGGCGAAACTGAGAGTGGGCACGGTCAATCCCTGTTTCATATTCTGTACGGGAGAGAATTTTACCCTTCGGGCTCACTTCCATAATGACAGCCGGATGTCCTGTCCAGGCTAACAGGTAATTACCGTTGGATAACACGCGGGCAGTTTGCATTTCACAACCTTCAGGTGCTGTAATATTCCAGATCTCCTTATGATCCCGGTTGATTACTTTGGCACCTTTGGCGTAGGAAAATAAAATATTTCCGTCCGGAGTTGCAGCTACAGAGTTACATTCCCAACCTTTCTGTAAAGGATGTTCCCACTCTATTTGTTTTGAATCTTTGTCTATAATGACGATCTTATTCCATCCCGAACCACCTAATAATAATTTCTCAGTTTTGTTTTTTCCGGAGATATTAAGGAAGAGTGGGAGAGTAAAACATAGAAAAAATAATATTCTCTTCATAATGTATGTGTGTTAATTGAAAATTGGGAACCTGATTTGATCGATTCCCAATTCTCAATTAGTTGATTATTTAGATAAATCCTGGAACATTTCAAAACCTTGTTCCGGAGTCAATCCGTCATGCACTACAGCATGTACAGCCTGGATCATAGCCGCAGGCGATTCACTTTGGAATACATTGCGTCCCATATCTACCCCGGCAGCACCATCGTTGATCGCGTTATAACATAACTCAAGTGCTTCTTTCTCGGGGAGTTTCTTACCACCGGCAATAACTACAGGAACCGGACAAGCTGCTGCCACTTTCTCAAATCCCTCGCAATAGTAGGTCTTTACAATGTTGGCACCGTTCTCTGCACAGATGCGGGATGCTAAGCCAAAATAACGGGCATCGCGTGCCATTTGTTTACCTACGGCTGTTACCCCCATCACGGGAATATTGTAACGACTTGCTTTGTCTACAGCTTTATACAAATTGGCTACGGTTTTTGCTTCGTGTGCTTCGTCACCAATAGCCAACATAACAGCCATGGCTGATACGTTCATACGGATAGCGTCTTCTACATCAATCAGTACATTGTCGTTCAGATCAGTAAGGATGGAAGTACCGGCATCAGAGCGCAGACAGATAGGAGTCTTTGTATTAGCGGGGATAACCGACTGTAAAATGCCTCGTGTACACATCAGGCAGTCTGCATATTCCATTAACGGGACTATATTTAAGTCAATACGTTCGAGTCCTGAAGTAGGCCCCATGATAAAACCGTGGTCGCAAGCCAACATAACGGATTTACCTGTTTTGGGGTTAAAGATACGTGATAAACGGTCTTTCATACCCCATGCTGCATTTTCTGCACCTTTCACGTGAAAGTGTTGTTGTTGAGATGCAATGTCTAAACCAAAATTTGCACCTTCTCTTAAATCATCTAAATCTGCCATTTCTTTATATTTGATATTTATTCGAAATACATTTTTACTTTATAGCTTCTGAGAATGAAGCGAACATACAACTCCAGGAAGCAGCGCCGCTATCCATATAGCCTATAGACCGTTCACCATAGTTGCGTGCACGTCCGAAATTAGCTTTAAGTTCAATTGTGGACTGAGCACCCGCTAAAGCTGCTTCGGCTCCTGCATTTATCAATTCTTTGATATCGTCTGAAGGGCAATTCTGAATAGCTTCGACAGCAGGTATCAGGGCATCCATCATTGTTTTATCACCTTTCTGAGCTTTAGTCTGCTTTTGTACGTTAGTAAGTCCGCCGGCGAACATGGCTTTTACAGTAGCCGCATCCAATTGTGTGCCACTTACATGATCACTCATGCCAAGGAAGAAAGCTCCCAGTAAAGTACTGGTTGAACCGCTTACTTGTAACATAACATCGAATCCCATGTCATTCAGCATCGTTTTGAACTCAGTTCCTTTCTCTGCGGTGGCAACAATGGCGCTCATGGCTGTTACGATTGCTTGTCCGTGGTCACCGTCACCAATAACGGCATCCAGCTTGGAAAACTCATCTTCACGTGCTTTGATATTTGCTAAAGCAGTGGTAAGCATTGTTTTGAAATTATCAATAGTCAGTTGTGTCATTTTCTTTTGCTTTTATTTGCCAATAGTTGTCCAGTAAGGTGCGTTAGCACGTTTGTTCTTCAAATAGTCGATATGATCTTCGTCCAGAATACCCATAATCATTTGGAAACCTGCTTGTTCCTGTACAGTCAGTATCTCCTGTATACGGCTTACAACTACTTGCAGACCACGTGCTTCCAGTTCCTTATAAGCTTTGCGGAATATGATATTCAGTTCCATGTGAGTAGTGGCACCTACACCGTTGATGATAAGCATCATTTTATCTCCGGCTTTGGGTTTGAGCTGCTGGCAAAGCAGGTCTACCATTTCGGCAGCTGTAGCATCGGCTGATACAAGTGGCTTTTGACCACCACCACCTTCACCGTGTTGGCCCATTCCTATCTCCATGATACCGGCAGGCAGATCCGTGATTGTTGCGCCATTCTGAGGATGGGTACAAGAACGCATAGCTACAGCAAGTGTGGCTACCTTATTGTTATACCGTTCGCCGATTTCGATAAGCTCGTCTAATGACTTGCCTTCTTCTGCTGCTGCTCCTAATATTTTATACAAAGGAACACAACCGGCCAGCCCACGACGATCTTCTGTATTAGCATCAATTCCGGCACTGATGTCATCATGTGTCAATATCTGTTTTACTTTGATACCTGCACGTTCTGCCAACTGGCAAGCCATGTTTGCACTCATTATATCACCGGAGTGATTCAATACGACCAGTAATATACCTGCTTCACGTTTCATCAGCTGCAATGCCTGGAATACACGTTGTGCACCGGGAGCTGCAAAAATATCTCCTACTACAGAACAATCCAGCATACCTTCGCCAACGAAACCACTCAATGCAGGTTCATGACCGGAGCCACCCAAGGTGACAATAGCTACTTTACTTTCGTCCTTTGCATGGGTACGTACTACAATATTTTCACCTCCCAGTTTTACTTGATCGGCATAAGCCATTACATAGCCTTCCAACAATTCGGGAGTAATTTGTTCGGGGTTGTTGATAAATTTAGTTTTGATGTCTGACATGATGTTTTCCTCCTTATTTTGAGATTAGTTTTTATTTAATTTCCATTAGTTCGATAGAAATACCCTCTTCTTCTATGAAAGCAATAGTGAGGTGTTCATCGCATACGGCAGGGCCAAAAATAACCTTCTTACCTTTTAGCTCTTCTTCCAGAGAGGGTACTGTGTAGGCAATGTGACCTTGCTTTTGTACCAATTCGGGCATACAACTGCCTTCTTCGAATTTAAGAAACTCGATTCTGTTAGGACTTTTGCTATAGTCTGTCAGCCATACGCTGAGCCCTTCATTAAAGAAGGCGCCTTCTTTGTGTTCGGTAGTGACGATACCTACGTGGTTGAATGTTCTCATAATTTATTCGTTTTAAGTGTTTATAATAACTATTGGTTTATGACTTGTTCGGATTTAACTCAGGATTCTTTTTCCAACTCCTGTAAGAGAAAAATGCTAATACAATAATAACAATTGAGGCAAAGTACAGGTAGATCAATATATTGTTTACATTGTCGTTCTGTCCATATGAGTGCATTCCGCTAAGGAAATAGTTGACTCCGAAGAAGGTCATTAATACGGATGAAAATGCGATGACTGAAGCGACATTGAATAACCAAAGGGTATTACAACGTTTTATCAGGTGCAGGTGGGTGACAATGGCATAAACAACCATAGTAATCAGTGCCCAGGTTTCTTTAGGATCCCATCCCCAATAACGTCCCCAGGACTCATTTGCCCAGACGGCCCCCAGGAAAGTACCGATCGTCATCAAAGCCAGCGCTACTAATAATGACATTTCATTGATGATATTTAACTCTTTGATACGAATAATCAGCTGACTCGTTCGTTTCTTGCCGGCGAAGATCATCAAAACCATATTGGTTAATCCCATCAGGCAACTGACGCCGAAGAAACCATAGGCAGCTACAATAATGGCAACATGGAACATTAGCCAGGGAGATTTAAGTACCGGAACTAAGGGACTTATTTCCGGATCCATCCAGTTCAGACCGGATACAAAAAGAATGATACCACCGAACAAGGTAGCCAGTGCTAAAGTAATTGTATTGCGGCGTACAAACAGCAGACCGGCAAGGACAGTAGCCCAGGCCACATATACCATTGTTTCGTATGAATTGCTCCAAGGGGCATATCCACCAATATACCATCGCATTCCCATACCGTACATGTGATAATGGAATACGATAAGTACCAGAATCCCCAATATCCAGACTATAGACTTTATCCAGCGTTTCTGCTGAAACTGTACGATGAATGTAAAGATGAGCAGCAGACCACCCAGAATAAGATAGCCGATTTTACAATAGCGAAATACATCCATCTTATTATATTTCAGTTCAGACTGTATCTTTTTAGGGCTGATGTCGAGTGTTTTGTTTTTGGCTTGCTGGTAAGTACTGATCATGCCGGCAACTTCGTTGGCTTTTGTCCAGTCGTTACTTTTCAGACCTTCCTGTACCTCTTCCAGATACCAGTCCATAATACGGGCTACGAACATGGAGTCCTTTCCTGTAAAAGCCGAAAGGTCATCTCCGGGAGCATACCACTTATGGTTGGGATCATCTTCTTTTGGAAAGAGGTTCAGCATCTGACGGTTGATAAGCTGGTGGAAGATGTTGATCTGTTCATCCAATTTCATCAAATCTTTGTCGAATCGGGTACGTTGGTTAGGCATTTTGTTATATGCTTCTTCCAGCTTCTCCTGTAACTTGTAGTAGCCGTTATTGTCAAACACTTCCGCGTATGCACATTGTTTGGCAGGCAGATTATAATAACTTGCTAACTCTGGATTGGATACGGCAATAAACGGTATGCGCATCCATACATCCGGCATCACCAGTAAACTGATAAGGAATTGGTCTGAGTTTAAACCTCCGATTTTATCCGATTTATGTAGCTTTCGGAGTATTTGGGAAGAAAAAGTGTTGATTGGCATGGTACGCCCACTATTTGACTGGATTGGTAAAGAACCAAAAACTTCGGCATGTGCAGGAGAAATTTTATGTTTCTGTACGATATCCATCATTGGGGAGTTATTCTCGTTTGCTCTGCTTTCAGAAGGAAAGGCTATAAAGAAGAGCAGGCAGGCTATTATCTTAGTTGCGGTATGTAATTCTTTTAACCGACGGCTCAATGACATGAATCGGGTATTCTTGCCAATAAAGCATAGAACCAGTCCGATGACAAGCAAAAGATACCCTGTGTAAGTGATGTTGCGTCCTGCAACATCACGGTTGACAGAGAGAATCGTACCTTGTTCGTCCGGATCATAAGATGCCTGAAAGAACCGGTAACCCTTTACATCTAACACATTGTTCATAAATATTCGTTCGGGACGTGTTTCACCGTCCACATGTACTACAACTTCACTTTCATAGGAAGAGGGACTGGAAGAACCCGGATAGCGGGTCAACGTAAATTTCTTTAGTTCCACAGAGAAGGGTAAGGTGTGGATACTTGTGTTATTATCGGCAGAGCGAACGGTGATTTGATTGCTCGTTTCTCCTTCGCGAAGATGAAGGATGCCTTCTTCACTGAAAAGGAAAGAGGTAAAAGCACCCAGGAAAATGATGATAAAAGCAAAATGAGTGACTAACATACCCCATTTCCGGTTTTTAAGATATTGGCGCTTGATAACAATTGCTACAAAATTGATAACCATCAATAATTGAAGCAAAAAGAACAGAGGCGAATAGTAGATGATCGTTTTGGCTGTTGCAGTGCCATGGTATTTTTCAATGAAAGTAGCGGCAGCGAGTGCAACAGCGTAGATCAGCAACAACACAATGGTTGTTACATAAGAAGAGAGGGGCTTGTGGAAATTTACTTTCATAGGAAAATCACTTTTAGAGTTGACAATTGATAACAGTTGGCAGCTGATAGTTGACAATTGACAATGAAGAGTTGACGGTAGACAGTGGGCAGTTGCCCTGCTCACTGTCAATTGTCAATTGTCCACTGTCAACTGTTTAATTAGTCTTCAATAATTACACGGAATCCTACATTGAATACTCGCTGATGCGGGTAGTAGGCTTTACGGGCATAAGAAGTTGAGACTTTAGGACGTTCAATATAAGAACCACCACGTACAACTTTGAATTCCGAAGGATTCTTTACCTTTTCAGTATAAGGATAAGGTATGTAGTCCGAACGGGTCCATTCTGCTATATTTCCGTGCATGCTGTGTAATCCAAATGGATTGGCCTGGTAATTTTTAGAATCAACCTGGTTCATCGCTCCATCGTTTACACTTTCCTCTTTAGGCAGATAAGAGTAATATTTATACCAGTATGAATTCTTAGACATTGGTTGTGGATTAACGCCACTTACAGCCATTTTATTGCAACTTTCGTCCGCAAAGTTCTCTAACTTACCAAAATCTGTATTGCTGTTACCATACCAGAAGTCAGAATCACTTCCTGCACGACAAGCCCATTCCCATTGTGCCTCCGTGGGGAGGGTGATGTTGAGGCCGGTCTTTTCGCTCAGTTGCTTACAATACGCCATAGCATCTTCGTAACTAACACGAATAACGGGTTGCTCCGGCTGATTGGCAGGGTAACCGAAATGTACATGGTCTTTCCATAACTGGTCTACGTAGCGACTGTCGTGGTCGGGGAAAATGACATTGTATTGTTCATTAGTGATTTCTACTTCACCCATCCAGAATGATTTTGCAATTTTTACTTTAGATACCGGACGATTGTCGGCAGATCCGTTCCAGCTACCCATAGCAAACTCTCCGGCAGGAATACGAACGAAGGTAAGTTTGACTCCGGGAGCCAATACAACCTCTTTGCGTGTTTCCTTTTCGTTTGCCAGCATCGCTTTGATTGCGTTGGCATCGAAAGGCCAGTTTTTCACTTTTACATTTTTTTCTTTTACAGGAGCGGCAGCTTCCGGAAGAACCGGAGTAACTTCTCCTTTACCTTTCAGATAGGTTGCATAGTCAGCGATCTCTTTTTTCCAGTCTACTCCCATGCCATTACCATATTTATTGGTAAGTTCCGTACGGCGTTCGATCTGGTCAAAACCCTGATATGGGAAGTCTTTGATCTTATTAGCATTGAAGTAGCCCTTATCCGGGGCATTGTAATCAATCCATGTATACAATGTTCTCCATTCTTTGTCGGTCAGCTTCACATTTGCATGTCCCTTTTTAAGGATACGGATTAACTCACTGGTATTGGCATGATATTCATAGGGTTGCAGAACAGCCATATCAGCTTCCGGACCTTGACGATGAACATATGGATGCAGATTCAGATAAGAAGGACCATATCCACGTTCGTCTTTTGCACCGGCACGGAGGTCGAATGCTTTTTCGCCGTTATGACAGGCAATACAAGCACGGTCGAGAATTGGCTGTACTTCAAGATCGAATGTAAATGAACGGACACCACCTTCCGGTGCTTTTATAGAGTGTGGTGCACGTTGGGATGCAATTACACGCTTAGGCACAGGAATCTGATTCTGATCTTCGTGACATCCTATACAGGAAACAACTTCACCCGGTTGTCCGGTCAACCAACTACGCATCAGCTGTATAGCAGCTCCGTCTTTATCAATCGGCTGGATGGAGATTGGAGTATTGGCTGGTATTTTGAAGATAACAGAACCGTCTTCTTCCACAGGAACTGTTCCGAGTTGGCGTTTAATGTCCCATCCGCTTTGGATACCATGCCAGTTATGATCTGAAACAGTTTTCAGATATGCATACTCATACGCATGCAGGCGAAGCTCTTTTACAGTACCACGAGGTACATTACGCAATCCTTCACCTTCATATATATCCTGGATAAATACAGTTGCTTCTTTTTCATTCAGTTTTACTCTGTCAGGTATGGCCGGAGGAGTAGTTGTCTTACGCACAACAATCGGACTAATGTATCCTTCACCTTCCTGTTTCATCAGACAAGTTACGTTATCAAATACGTCCACCAGATAAATACCCCATAAATCTTGTGGGTTCAGCTTAGCAGCTACCAGATAATATTTGTCATCCAAAGGAGTCGGTTTGATAAATTGTGGCCATACGCCGTTTACTAATTCATCTTTTACCAATTCTACTATCGGACGGTTCCGATATGGAATTTCCTGAAGCATACCGGCAGCACCTTTGCGGGCTTTAGTTGGATCAAACAATATTAAACGGCCGGAACGGGCAACACCGTGATGACCGGAAATAATACCTACAAAAGCAGATGCATGATTAGGCAGAGGTTGAATGTCAAATGTACTGTTTGGGAAAGCACAACCACTTCCGAACAGGGCCTTTTGTTCTGTTCCGTCCGGGTTCATATGCATTACAAAGCGGGAATAGTAGTGCATCAGGTCGGTATATTCCCAACGGGTATACATGACACGACCATTATGCATAATAACCGGATTCCAATTGGCATCCTGGTCAAATGTAAGGCGACGCATGTTTTTGGTTTTGGGATCATAAAGCACCATATTACCCACTGGGTCGGAACCGCTGACACAAGGTACACCTTGGTAACCAATATTAGAAGTTGCTATCATACGCCCGTCGGGTAGATATGTACCGTCGTAGAATTCCAGATCCGGTTCTTCATTTTCTATTAGCATTCTGTGACCGGTACCGTCCAATTTAACCTCATATATATTCCAACGATTGTCGGGCATGGTTGCAGTAAACATAACCCGGTCGCCATCCCAATGCATTTTAAGGTCTGCGATAGAAGATGAGTTTTGTGGTTTGTATATTTGACGCATCTGAATGTTGTCACCACGCAGATTGGACAATTCTACAATTTCGGCATTAAATCCACTACGACGTGCGGATTCCTGATTACTCCAGTTGTTAGATTGTGTTCCTAAGTCCGGAGCCATAGCTGTATGTGCTTTTGAACCCAGTTTGAAACGAGTAGCAACAATTTTGTCGCCATTGAGTAAAGGGTTACCAAGCAGAATGGCTTGCTTGTTTTTCAATGCTTTACGGGCATTAGCCAATGCTTGTGCATCACCTTTGTAAATGCCGTCGAAACCTTTTTGGGAAAGGCTTAGCAGTTCATCGAGCAGAGGCTGGTATTTGGCTATATCATACCCTTGTTGTTGTTTCATATCAGCAAATGCCAGTTTGATTGCATTTATATTCAGCCACTCCAATTCATTTTGTACCTCGTATACATTTTGCATCTTTTCAAATACTTCGAGGTATTTGTACATTTGTGTGTTTACGTCTTTTTCGGTTGCTATCTGTTGTATGATGTTCTTGAAGTAAGAAGCATCTTTTAGTTTACCAGCCAAAGCGTCTACGACTTGTTTTTCAACAGAAGCATCGGGGGTAATCAACCAGGTATCCAATCCATCCATTTGGCTGCTTAGCATTCCAATTTGATTCGGATATTTTTCTGCCAGTTGATTGGCGATGTCTTTAGGTAATACATTCAATGCCTGAAAATATACACTACCCGTTCTTGAGTCATCGTCAACACCGACTTCTGCTTCAAAACGTACGTATTTTCCTTTCACCGGATAGACCAATGTGCCGTTCGCATGACAGAATACACCGTGTTCATAAGCTTTTCCGGCAATCCGGATAGGTTTGCCATTTGCGTTGATGTTCATTCTTGGTTTATCCCAGCCGGCTACGCCATATTCAAACGGAGTCTGGTCCAACCATACAGAAGAACCGTCGGCTGCAATCAGGCGGGCATTCCCCCATATTGCATGATCATAACTGCTACCGTCAGGACCACCGGAGGTAACCAATATCAGCTTATCGCAATTCTTCAAGTCCACAACAAAAGGCTCTGCCTTGTCATTGACTTTAATCCATTTGGACATGACTGGCATTCCTGCTTTTTGTAGTTGCGTACGCAATTCGGATTTGGCTTTTACTGAAGCATCAATCCATGTCTCTGCTTTCTTAGGCTTCGGCCCGGCAAATGCCGAGGCGGAAGCTGATAAGAAACAGAGTGTTATTAGCAATATTTTATTCATAAGGTTGATTCTAAGGTATTATGTTTTTCTACTATTATAATGCAGCCTTAGGATTTGAAAAACGAAGACCGGCATTGTCATGGTAAGTAGCCCATTCTGAGACAATAGCACCTTCGGGACCAGCCATCAGGAAATGGAAGGTTGTTAAAGCTTTCAACGGAAGTACTTCGCCTACCTTTTGTACAACGAAATTCTTACTCTTGATAGGACCGTGAGTAGCTGGGATTGCAGGGGCATTCGGAGTTTCATCTCCTACTTCAGAGAAGTTATAGGCCCATCCTTTTTCAACCATCCAGGATTCGTGTTTAGCAGGATATGTAGTAGCTACATGAGCATGTTCCGGAATCATTTGTCCGGGCAACAGATAGATAGCATGTGCGAAGTATCTTTGTTCTGCGTCGTTAACCCAGAAAATACCACCCATACCTACATTTTCAAAATCTCCTAATCCGAAGTCCGTAACCCACATGTCTTTAGCCATTAATTCGGTGAAAGGAACATCATAGAATGCGAACATGTCTTTCATTGCTTCCATAGCAACTTCTTGCTGGAATTTGCCGTCTTTGTAAAAATCGGCATTTGTGTACTTCTTAGAATAAGTCATTTCTTTTTTATTTTTACAGTTGTTTTGATTACATTCATTTTTACATTGTTCGGAACATTGTCCGTTGTTACCACAAGCTGATTCTGATGTAGAGGTTTTGCCTGTACATGCTACCATAGAGAGTAAAACAACTCCTAAGGTTACTGAATTTCTAAGTTTTTTCTTCATTTTCATTTATTTATTTGGTTAGTAATTTCTCCTATTTTATTTATTGTGATGAGGGAGTGGCTTATTTTATGGCAATGCCTTCAATCTCAATTAGTAATTCATCTCTGCATACATCTGCACACATATAAGAAATAGGTATGTTCAGTTGATAGTCATTCAGTAGCTTATATGCTTCTTGGTAATGTGACTTGTCTTTCAGGTATACACGCAATAATTTTAAATGTGCGTCTCCTGTTAGTTGGGCTATGTTTTCCATAGTGATGTGAAGTTGTCTTTCGAGACCTACTCCGGTCAGGCTTTCTTCTCCCCGGATTGCAGCTGTGCCGGATATATAAATGAGTTGTCTGTCATCAAACGTCATACTTTTGGCACGTTCAAACTTTGGTGTTGATTTTTGCTGGTGAGCCATTTCCAGTACTTGCGGGGAATAGGCATGAGCTGCTACCTGTAACTTATTATCAATAGGAGTGGCAAAACATTCCGGACGGGTAAATACAGCAGCATCAATATCTACCAGGATACCTCCTAAATTACTCCCTATACCTGTAGCAGCCGGATAACCCATACTCCAGGTAGTCTGATTGTAGAAGTTGCTACGCACATTATTGAACATCTGGTAATGTTGGTCGGCACCATCAAATCCTGTAATTTGTTCAATGTAGTTCCACTGGCGGATAATGTTTTCAATGGGAAAATTCTCCTTATGTAAAACTTCACTTGCTAACCGGAAAACTTCAACGGATTGTTGTTGGGTATTGAAATTCAACACATCGCTATGGAAGCCTCCTGCAAAAAGAAAACGACCATCGGCATTTTCCAATGTAATATAAGGGAAACCTTCATTGGGATGATACATAATTTGATCATTCTCATCTGCCTGATAGCTATGTACTTCCATTGTAAGTCCGCCATCCAAAGCAGGTTGGGATACATAACTTAATACAGGTAACTTCTGGGGATAACGTTGTTGTATTTTGTCACTTAAAATGTTACGACGAGTTACATATTCATTATTATTTGCCGGTGTCCCGAAAAATATTAGTCTGAATATCTGTTCGCTCTGAGGCAACTGTGCCAGCAAGGTATCTGCCATTGTTCCGAAATCAGCAATTTCGGTGGTGTATATGCTATATTTTATTTTATCACAATAATTCATGTTTTCCAACGGTGTCTTATTTTGTTATAAGGAATTTACGTATTCTGTTAGCGCTTTAATTTCTTTTTGAGAAACCTTTTTCTCAATACCGTGTTTGTGTACCTTAAATACATCTTCCATCGTGGCTGCACGTCCGTCAAAAAGATAGGGGGCTGTGCGCCAGACTTCACGTAGGGTAGGGGTGTCCCAACCTTTTTCGAACTCAATATCCTCACCGATACGATGCATTTTCAGGTCTGTATAATACGGGCCACTGTGGCACTCTGTACATTTTAGTTTTTCAAATACCTTTCTTCCTTCTTTGGCCAGGTCGGATAGCTCACCATTAACCAGATAGGGACTTGGAACTGGTTGGAGAGATTTCAGATAAGCATCCACACATACGGCATCTTCTTCGGTAATATCAAAGAACTGTATGAATTTAAAACCGGCACGTACTGCCCATTCCGCTGTTTCGCGAATACCTGATATCATGCTTGGAGGAGTGGGATGGCTGAATAAAAGACTTTTGCAGTTTTTAGAGTTACCTACTCCGTCATTCATCAAATCCCAGTTCATCCCATCTGTACGGGCATCTCCCGGATGGCAACCGTTACAACTTTGCCAGTTTTGAAAGCAATGAGAAGCGTCATTAAAATAGCGTTCTCCTTTGTTTTCTGCACTTTCTTCCCGGTCCGGATTCAGATTGACCGAGGTTATTTCAGTCGTTTGGGTATCTACAATGTTCAGGATGTCAGCAAAGTAAGTAGGGATATAAAGTTTTCCGTTCTCCATTATCATTTTACGCGGACCATTTCCTTTCAATGGGATACGTTTGCGCAGGCCGTACAGAAATCTCAGGTCATAATCCAACATAGCTTTATTAGGATAACTTAGGAATTTTTTCAACATAGCTTTATGGTCAATAACGCTGATTTCATGTGTTCCGGAGTGAGTGATGAAGAGTGACTCGTCATTGCAGGCAATGCTCCAGATACCTGCTGCTCCACGTTCTGGTTCGTCGACTACAATTGCGCCGAGGAATTCTTGTTTTTCCACATCTATAATACTGAAAGCACTGGTATTCATCCATCCTTGTTGCAATTGTGATGTGGGAACGGTAAAGCGCCCTAAATTGTGGGATACATATATATATTTACCGTCCGGTGTGATACAAATACCGCGTAAAGCATTGCTACCATTGGCTAGTTTGATGTCTTTTACTTTGGTAAAATCATCCATTCTGATGACGGAAACACAAGCTGCTACGTAATCAAGATCTGCCCGTTGGGATGGCAGATAATTGGTAACGAACAGATATTTGCCATCCTTGCTGAACTGTGCTGATTTAGGCTCACGCAAGACATTAACCGAACGTACAACCGTACGGCTTATCGGATCAATTTCTGAAACAGTGTTCTGGAATTGATTACATACATATATGTGTTTTTTATCTGGGCCGAAAATAGGAGCACATGCACCGGAACCTGTCAGAATAGTAGCCTCTTTTTGTCCTGATTCCAATGATAGGATTTGTAAATGTCCGGTGGCCGCACTGGTGGTGACATATGCTTTATTGGCATCCAGGAGGATACCGGTTGGCGTTTCTTCAACGGGAATAGAACGAAGTAAAGTTTTACCATCCGGTGAAAAGAAACTGATTCGATTTGTTCCCTTTTCTACAATAAGAATTTCACCTTTGGAATTCAAGGTAATGTCTGTAGGGAAAAACGGAGGAGTTCCTCCCAGAACGAAGGAGGCACAGCCGCAAAAGAATACGGTGGCTAATGTTTTTTTTAATATTTGTTTGGGGGTGTTCATAGTATGTATGTTTTATATTTTTAAGACTGATTATATCCTAATTCTTTGGAGATAGTTTGTGCGGCATCTTTTATACATTCAACGGAATTGCGCACTACATCCTTAGATAAACGATCTTTAGGACCGGATATCCAGATGGCTCCGCATGGATAACTTGTGTAATTAAAAATAGGGGCACCTATACAGAGTACTCCACTTAATTCTTCTTCATTGTCCATGGCATAACCTAACTTTCGCACTTTCTCCAATTCATCCATGTATGCCTCGGGAGTAGTAATAGTGCGTGCATTATAACGTGTGAATTCCATTTGTGACAAGTAATAGTCACGGACATTGCAGGGGAGGTAAGCCATGATAGCTTTTCCCGGTGCAGAACAATGGAGTTCAAAAGGTTTACCGGGTGATAACACAAAACGGAAAGTATGATGTCCTTGGGCTTGTTCTATGAAAATACCTTTTTGATCTCCTAATACTCCGAAGCAGGCAGTTTCTTTTACCAGATCCCGCAAGTTGCGCAAATGTGGCAGGACTACCTCTAACAGATTATGTTCATTTAATGATTTGAATCCGAGCGATAATAATTTGCGGGATAATTTATAATGCTTTGTATCTTCATTATATATAAGGTATCCTAACCGGACTAAAGTATTTAAAATACGGTAGGCAGTTGTTTGCGAAATATCAAGTTCTGATTTGATCGCTTGTAGTGTTCTTCCTAAGGAATAAAGTGATAGATACTCAAGAACCGCAATCCCTTTTTCAAGGTTTGGAACTTTGTAGTTTTCTTCAGCTTTTTCCATATATTCTTCTACTTTTTCCATATTTGGAACGATGTTTCAAATTTGTTGTCCAAATATAAGGAAACATTCGGATAAGCTTGATAATAAGGGACTGAAAAAAAGTTAAATATGTTATGGAGTATATTCTGTGGAAATTTATCGAAAGCTTTTTCTTTGAGTTCAGGTATAAAAAAGAAGCAAGGAGGAATTTTTCCTACTTGCTTCTACAGTTAACACAACTAAAAATCTGCACTAAATATTATATGGAAATCGACAATTATAGTGTCGGCTTAGGTTATCTGAAATCTTTTAATTCTTCTTGCAGTTTCTGGCGAGTGAAGAAAATACGGCTCTTTACAGTACCGAGCGGGAGGTGTAACTTCTCTGCTATTTCACGGTATTTGAAACCGGAAACATGCATAGAGAACGGAACCTTGTATTCTTTAGGTAATGAATTGACAATACGGTGCATTTCTTTTAAGTCATAAGAGCTTTCTGTACTCTCAAAACCTGATTCCTGCGGGAGACTCAAATGATAAAGGTTGTCTGTCTGATCAACAAATGTCTGGTCACGGACTACTTTACGGTAGTTGTTGATAAAGATATTGCGCATGATGGTATACATCCATCCTTTAAAATTAGTATCTGGCATATATTTATCCTCATTGTCTAATGCTTTTAATGAGGTTTCCTGCAACAAATCATTGGCTTCTTCGCGGTCGGTTGTTAATTTGTATGCGAAACGAAGTAGTTCATCCTGAACTCCTATCAAATCTTTTTTGAAGCTTAAACTTTTCATAAACGTTGCTTTTTAAATTGTGAATATATCGTTGTTTTTTTCGACGTTGCAAGTTTACAGCGTTTTGATGACTAAGACAGGGGTGAATTCGTCTTTCTTTAGCCTGAAAACTATCAATTGATAGTTTTTAGGTGGTATATGATAGTTTTTGGGTGTTCTTTTTTCTCGTCAGAAACCTAAATCCTGCATTTTCTGCCAAATTATTGCAATTAATAGAAAAGAACAATTAATTTTGCACAATCATTTTATCTATAACGAATGACTGACGACTCTTTGTTTTTAATAGATATCGATAAGATTCTTCGGACAAAAGCTCCGAAGCATTATAAGTATATCCCTAAATTTATCGTTTCTTATTTGAAAAAGATTGTCCATCAGGAAGAAATTAATGTTTTTCTACGTGAGTCGAAGGATAAATTAGGAGTAGACTTTCTGGAAGCTTCCCTGGATTTTCTTGATGCTAAAGTAGAAGTAAGAGGAGAAGAGAATTTACCGGAAGATGGTTTATATACATTTGTGTCCAATCATCCGTTGGGAGGACAAGATGGTGTAGCATTGGGTTATGTTCTTGGTAAACACTATAATGGAAAAGTGAAATATCTGGTGAATGATTTGCTGATGAATCTCCGCGGATTGGCTCCTCTTTGTATTCCTATTAATAAGACAGGGAAACAAGCCAAAGATTTTCCGAAGATGGTGGAAGCCGGATTTAAATCAGATGATCAGTTAATCATGTTTCCGGCAGGACTTTGCTCAAGACGCCAGAATGGTGTTATCCGGGATCTGGAGTGGAAGAAGACGTTTATTGTTAAAAGTGTGCAGGCGCAAAGAGATGTAATACCTGTGCATTTTGGAGGACGCAACTCTGATTTCTTTTATAATCTGGCAAATATCTGTAAAACACTGGGGATAAAATTTAATATAGCTATGCTTTATCTGGCAGATGAAATGTTTAAAAACCGGCATAAGACATTTACAGTCACTTTCGGTAAACCAATTCCCTGGCAGACATTTGATAAGTCTAAAACTCCTGCGCAGTGGGCGGAGTATGTTAAGGATATCGTATATAAACTGTGATAAAGAGAAAAAGAACAACTACACTAACGAGGAATATGGAAGAGATTATTGAACCGATAAGCAAAGAACTGCTAAAGGCGGAACTTACGGAGGATAAGCGGTTGCGCATGACGAATAAAAGTAATAATCATATTTATATTACTACTTCACAAGATTCTCCAAATGTAATGAAAGAGATTGGCCGTTTGCGTGAAATTGCTTTTCGTGCAGCAGGAGGAGGTACCGGTTTCTCTATGGATATCGATGAATATGATACAATGGAGAATCCCTATAAACAATTGATTGTATGGAATCCGGAAGCAGAAGAAATTCTGGGTGGGTATCGCTATTTGTTGGGTACGGATGTACGTTTTGATGAGAAAGGTGCTCCGATATTGGCTACTTCCCATATGTTCAACTTCTCAGAACAGTTTGTTAAAGAGTATCTGCCTACAACAATTGAACTGGGACGGTCATTCGTAACGCTTGAATATCAGTCTACCCGTGCCGGAAGCAAAGGTTTGTTTGCTTTGGATAACTTGTGGGATGGATTGGGAGCGTTGACTGTTGTGATGCCAAATGTGAAATACTTTTTTGGTAAAGTAACGATGTATCCCAGTTATCACCGTCAGGGCCGTGATATGATTCTTTACTTCCTGAAAAAACATTTTGGAGATAAGGATGGGTTAATCACTCCGTTGAGTCCGTTGAAAATGGAGACTGAGGAGAAAGATTTGGCTACTATATTCTATGAAAAATCATTCAAAGATGATTACAGGATTCTGAATAGTGAGATCCGGAAGTTAGGCTATAATATTCCTCCACTGGTAAATGCCTATATGAGCTTAAGTCCTACAATGCGTATGTTTGGTACAGCTATTAATTATGAATTTGGGGATGTTGAAGAAACCGGTATTCTGATAGCTGTTGACGAAATTCTCGAAGATAAGCGTATGCGTCATATCCAATCATTTATCGAAAGTCACCCGGAAGACTGTAAGTTAACTTCGGGCGTCAATAAGGTATTTACACCGCAGGAAGACTGTTGCCGTTGATTTTACGATAGAGGTCCAGCGCGAAGACATCGGTCATTCCCGAAATATAATCAAGTACCGCCTGTATTCTTTCATAGAGTACAGGCGCTTTTATATTGTATTGACCCGATACACGATTGATAAGAAGCTGTGAGTAAGCTTTGTTGGGGGAGGTCACGGCATCGATCATGAGTTCCAGCAGGGTACTGATAACCTGAAAACCTGCTAATTCTATATCGAGCACATCCCGGGAACGGTAGATCTTACTAAAAGAGACCTCAGAACAGTGTTTGTAGGCCTGTGCGGGTCGTTTGGATATCTTTTTAATCAGTGGATCGGTGAAGTTGCCGGCAAGAATATCAGCTTCATGTTCCAAAAATATTCTTGTACATTCCTTTATTAATAGTCCTATAACCGAAGAGCGCAGATAGGCAATTTGTTCGTTCGTATCACTGACGATACTGAATGTTCTTTGTATATGTTCCTGTCGTTCTTCAGTGAAATAGGACAGGAGTAGCTCTTTCGTCTCTTCGGTTGTTAGAATTTTCAGTTTATGGGCATCTTCAATGTCCATCATTTGATAACATATGTCATCGGCAGCCTCAACAAGGTAGACTAACGGATGACGGGCATATTTCAGAGGCTGTTCACTAAGCTGAATCAACCCCAATTCAGTAGCAATACGCTGAAATCCTTTTTCTTCGCTAATAAAGAATCCAAACTTGGATTTTTTACCTGCCAGACTTGATGAAAAGGGGTATTTAACGATGGAAGCAAGCGTAGAATAGGTCATGGCAAACCCACCTTTGCGACGTCCTTCAAACTGATGTGTAAGGAGTCGGAAAGCGTTTGCATTTCCTTCAAAATGTGTCAAATCATCCCATTCCACCGGGAGAAGTTGCTCTTTTAGGAACTGCCCTTTACCTTCGGAAAAGAAGGTGGAAATGGCCTTTTCACCGGAATGGCCGAACGGAGGATTACCCAAATCGTGAGCGAGACAAGCAGCAGAAACGATGGAACCGATTTCGGGTAGAAAAGAGTCTTGTAACTCCGGTTGCCGGGAGAGTATTGCCTTTGAAACATCATTACCCAGTGACCGGCCAACACACGAAACCTCCAGACTATGAGTGAGCCGATTGTGCACAAAGATGCTACCCGGTAGTGGAAATACCTGTGTTTTATTCTGCAAACGTCGGAAGGGAGCTGAGAAGATGAGCCGATCATAATCTCTTTGAAATTCTGAACGGTTTTCTTGTCTTTCTTCATGAAACTCTTCCATCCCAAAGCGTTTTGCTGAGATTAATTTCCTCCAATCCATCATGAGTCTTTACGATTTAGCTATTTACAATTTTTGATTTGAGAGTACATAGTTCCCCTATTCGCACATTATTTAACTGCAAATGTACGGAAATTCGATACAATTTGTGTATTTTCGCCCGTTAAATAGTAAACAGACAGAATATGAACGTACAAGTTATCAATAAATCAAAGCATCCGCTTCCGGCATATGCCACTGAACTTTCTGCCGGACTGGATATTCGTGCTAACCTTTCGGACTCAATGACTCTGGCCCCTATGCAACGTTGTCTGGTTCCTACCGGATTGTATATCGCACTCCCTCCGGGGGTTGAGGCACAGGTTCGTCCGCGTAGTGGTCTGGCTTTGAAGAAAGGGATTACTGTTTTAAATTCTCCGGGAACGATTGATGCCGACTATCGAGGAGAGATCTGTGTTATTTTAATTAATCTTTCGACCGAACCATTTGTTATTGAAGATGGAGAACGGATTGCACAGATGGTGATAGCCCGTCACGAACAAGCCGCTTGGCAGGAAGTGGAGGTACTGAATGAGACGGAACGTGGTGCTGGTGGTTTCGGGCATACGGGAAGGGGATAGATTACGAACTACAAATTACGAATTACGGATGAAAATAAAATTATTACTCCTTGGGGTGTTGATACTGATACTTGCTTCTTGCGGTTCTTCACAACGAGTAGGAAAGACGGGTGCTGCTAAATCTGCCCGACAGTTAGTTACCCTTTCGGACGAGCAGCAGCGTAAGTATGATTACTTCTTCCTTGAAGCAACGCGGTTGAAGGGGAAAAAGGAGTATGATGCTGCATTCGACCTGTTGAAACACTGTCTGACCATTAACCCGCAGGCAGCTTCGGCTCTTTATGAGATTTCGCAGTATTATATGTTTTTGAAGCAAGTGCCGCAAGGCCAGGCTGCTTTGGAGGAGGCAGTGGAAAGTGCGCCGGATAATTATTGGTATAGCCAGGCCCTTGCCAGCCTTTATCAACAACAGAATGAGAAGGAGAAAGCGATAGGATTGCTTGAGACAATGGCTACCCGTTTCCCGGGAAAAAGAGAATCGTTGTTTGCTCTGCTTGATTTGTATAATCAGCAAGAGGATTATGGGAAAGTGATTGGGACGTTGGACCGTCTGGAAGAGATAATGGGGAAGAATGAGCAACTCACGATGGAGAAATTCCGTATTTATCTGCAGATGAAAGATGACAAAAGCGCTTTTCGGGAGATTGAGAACCTGGTGAAGGAATATCCTATGGATATGCGTTATCAAGTGATCTTGGGAGATGTGTATATGCAGAATGGTAAAAAGCAGGAAGCCTATGATCTTTATCAGAAGGTACTTGCTACGGAGCCGGATAATGTGATGGCTCATTTCTCTTTGGCTTCCTATTACGAACAAACCGGCCAACAGGATTTGTATAAACAGCAACTGGACTCTTTGCTGATGAACAAAAAGGTACCTGCAGATACGAAATTGAATGTAATGCGTCAGGTGATTGCCCAGAATGAGCAGGCTACAGCAGACAGTACGAAGGTGATTTCACTTTTCGACCGTATCCTGCAGCAAGATCCGGATGATGATCAGATACCGATGCTCTATTCACAATACCTCTGGGCAAAAAACATGAAGGAAGCTTCGGTTCCGGTATTGGAGCGTGTGGTTCAGATTGATCCTGCCAATAAAGCTGCCCGTCTGATGCTCCTTGAAGTAGCTGTGCAGAAGAATGATTTTGAACAGGTCATTAAAATCTGTGAGCCTGGTGTAGAGGCTACCCCCGAGGCACTTGAGTTCTATTTCTATCTCGCTATTGCCTATAGCCAGGCGGAGCGTAATGATGAGGTACTTGCTATTTGTCAGAAAGCTTTGGCGAATGCTACAAATGATAGTAAGAAAGAAGTTTTATCTGATTTCTATTCTATCATGGGCGATGTTTATCATAAAAAAGCGATGATGACGGAGGCATACAGTGCTTACGATTCTGCATTGGTTTACAACCCTTCTAATATTGGTGCATTGAACAACTATGCCTATTATCTGTCTGTAGAACGTCGTGACCTCGATAAGGCTGAGGAAATGAGTTATAAGACGGTAAAAGCCGATCCCGGCAACGCTACTTATCTTGATACATATGCCTGGATACTTTTTGAGAAAGGGAACTATGCTGAGGCTCGTATCTACATTGATGATGCCATGAAAAGTGATGGAGAGAAAAGTGATGTGATAGTAGAACATTGCGGAGATATCTATTATATGACCGGTGATGTGGATGGTGCATTGAAATATTGGCAAGAGGCCCTCGATATGGGGAGTGAATCGAAAACGCTGAAAGAGAAAATTAAGAAGAAGAAATACATTGCAGAATGAGAAACGTATTCTATTTATTGTTGCTGGTAGTAATGCTTGCAGGCTGTAAAAGCACAAAGAATATAACTTCAAGCGTGCCTGTTGCCGAGCCTTGTTACCTATCATCCAAACTGCAGTTGACTATCCCCTCCGGTTCTGATGGGAGTATAACGACGGGAGGAACAATGAAAATGAAAGGAGGCGAACGTGTGCAGCTTTCCATTCTGATGCCTATTCTTCGTACGGAAATAGCCCGGTTGGAGATAACTCCCGACGAAGTATTACTTATCGATCGGATGAATAAGCGCTACGTAAGGGCTTCCCGGAAAGAGTTGGATGATATTTTGCCAAAAGATGCCCGGTTCTCTAAATTGGAGAAGTTACTTCTGAGCGCTTCGCGTCCGGAAGGGAAAGCCGAGTTAAGTGGTAAGGAATTGGGCATACCTTCATTGGAAAGAGCAAAAGTGAGATTATATGATTTCTCGTCCAAAGAATTTGCAATGACACCTACCGAGATCTCGGACAGATACACCCAGGTACCACTTGAAGAACTATTAAATATGCTGACTAAGTTATGATGAAACGTATCTTTGTAGGATTAACATGTATTCTTTTTCTGGTTATTCCGCTTTCTGCTCAAAGTAGCAGATTGATTAAAGAACTGGAAAGTAAACGCGGCGAATTGCAAAAGCAGATTGCCGATACCGAATCATTGTTGAAGAATACAAAGAAAGATGTAGGAAGCCAGCTTAATAGTCTTGCTTCATTAACGGGGCAGATTGAAGAACGCAAGCGATATATCCTTGCCATAAATAATGACGTGGAGGCTCTTGAACGCGAATTGTCTGTCCTTGAGAGACAGCTTCGTACACTTCAGCGTGACTTACAGGACAAGAAAAAGAAATATGAATCTTCCGTCCAATACCTCTATCGTAATAAATCGATAGAAGAAAAGCTGATGTTTATTTTTTCGGCCAAGAGCTTAGGGCAGACATACCGCCGTCTCCGCTATGTGCGTGAGTATGCTACCTATCAACGGCTTCAGGGTGAAGAGATTCTGAAAAAACAGGAACAGATCAAGAAGAAAAGAGCGGAGCTTCTACAGGTAAAGACTGCCAAAGAAAATCTGCTGAAAGAACGCGAAGACGAGAAGCAGAAACTTGAAGATCAGGAAAAGCAGAAACGTGAAATGGTGGCCAATCTGCAAAAGAAGCAGAAGGGGCTACAAAGCGAAATAAATAAAAAGAGACGTGAAGCCAATCAACTCAATGCCCGGATTGATAAGTTGATAGCCGAAGAAATAGAACGTGCCCGTAAGCGTGCAGCCGAAGAAGCGCGTCGCGAAGCGGCAGCCCGTAAAAAGTCAGAAGCCAAGGAAGGTAAATCAACATCGGCTTTTCCCGGAACGGAGACAAAGAAAAAAGCGGAACCTCTGGAAGCTTACAGTATGAGTAAAGCGGACCGTGAGTTATCCGGTAACTTTGTCAGTAATCGTGGTAAGCTTCCTATGCCGATTTCGGGCCCTTATATTATTACCAGTCATTATGGACAATATGCAGTTGAGGGGTTACGCAATGTTAAACTTGATAATAAGGGTATTGATATTCAAGGAAAGCCCGGTGCCCAGGCTCGTGCTATTTTTGATGGTAAAGTTGCGGCTGTTTTCCAACTCAATGGGTTGTTCAATGTATTAATTCGCCATGGCAATTATATCTCTGTATATTGTAATCTCTCTTCCGCATCTGTTAAGTCGGGAGATACGGTTAGTACGAAGCAGGCTATCGGGCAGGTATTTTCTGATGCCTCCGACAATGGGCGCACTGTATTGCACTTCCAGTTGCGTAAAGAGAAAGACAAATTAAACCCCGAACCCTGGCTGAACAGGTGATGCCTACTGTTGACAATTCTTCTCTTAGTAATGTAAACCTCCCTTCCCCGGTGAGAAGCATTGTTTTACATGTACATGTAAAGCTGCACGACATGTACATGTCGTACTGTCCCACATGCACATGTCGTACTGTCCCACATGTACATGTAAAACAACGCTCCCTTACGAGTCTTCCCTTGTTCCTCTACGACCTTACCGGGTTATGTCTCCCTTGCTACTCCTTTTAGCGTCTTTCTTCTGGCTTCCTTGTTTCAAGAGGAAGTCGTATCTGTGTTTCCGGTAGTCGGCGAACTCTCTATAAACGCGTTTCGCCGGTTAGTCTCGATAACGAGATAACCGGCGAAATATATAAATTTCTGTTCCTATATAAGGAGATCTAAGAGGGCTTTCTATTTATAAACTTCAAATTCGTAAATACGGGTGTCTTTCCCTTCATCGTCTTGTGTCGGATTAGTTACCATTAAGCGGATGTAACGTACTTTGGCAGGTTCTGACAGTTGTCGTGAAACAACATTGCGTTTGTTATTGTTGAGCCTGTCCAGTGTTTTCCACTCTTCATTCAGATTATTTTTTCCTTGCAGGAAACACCCTTTCGTAACATATGTGTGACTCTCTTCACCTGCATTCACAAGCTTCCAGCCACTGATGTCTTGTGCCTCTCCTAAATCAAAATCCACATAGTTCGGAGTCATACCTGTATCACACCATTTGGTATCCTTGTTTCCATCAATCATACATTCCGGTTTTTCACGGTTGTTCACATAGCCTGAATAAGATATGATCTTCGCAGCTTTCAGCAAGTTTTCTTTCGGACTTTCCTGTGTAGATAATTTCTTGCCGGCTTCTTCTTTGATGGCTGTAAGGAATAGTTGTGATGCAGTGTTCACAGCAGGTTGTTCTTCTTTGGCCAGTGTGGCGGCAAAAAGTACAATCTTGTCATTCTTTGGCAGGATAAAGCTTACAGCGCCTTTGGGAATATCGATACCGAATTTAAACATATACGTAAACTCGTATGGCTGATCTTCACCCGGAGCGTGACGGTGTGTACCTACATAAGCTATCTCGGCGTCTTTTAGATACCCTTTGGTATGATTGGTGTGTCCCCATTGTCCGATGAAACCGGTGTAGGAAGGAACGGTGATTTCCGCTTTGTTTTTCCCGCAGCAGAATGTAACTGTATAATCATCATCCGTTGCAGCAGCCAGGAAGTATAAATGAGTATATTTATGTCCGTCGGGCAGATAGATTGTGTCTCCTTTGCAGGTCATGCCGTTAAATGTCTCTTTCTCTCCCAGGCGGAACGGAATTTGATCTGCGAATATAGAATCCGGCAGTAATTCAGCAGCGTATGAGTATCCGGACTCAAAATTCGCTTCTCCGCGGAATTCATTAAATGAGGCGCATTTGCGGTCATAATTTAGTGGCAGGTTCACATATTCCGGTTCAGATGCAGGTTGTGCAGCACTTTTCAAACGCACTTTGAATGTCTTGACAGAATAGGGCTTAATAGTGACTTGCAGTTTGTTTCCATTGAAGTTGGCAGTACCAATTGTTTTTTCTGTTCCGTCAGCTTCATTCGCATTGAGTATATCACCTGCGAATGACAAAGTAGCCTGCTGTGACTTTTCACCTCCGGTTTCATACACGCGCACTACGTACTCGTCTGAACTTTCTGCTTTCTTGAGTGCTTTGATAATTACGTTGCGGTTGTCTGAGGTTGCAAAAGAGAACTCTTTGCCTAATGTACCTTTGTGTTTTGTGGTCTGGAATGCTTTCAGGCGTTGGTTCATAAGTTCTGCCTTCTCTACGGTGGATGCATGATCCAGTTTACCGGAATGCCCTACAAGGCTATACGTGAAGTTGTGATGTCCGTAGTCTTGTCTGTCCTGATAAGCATAGTTCCGGGTTGTTTCCGGAGTATGGAACAGCGTTAAACGGAGCGTATGGTTGTTGGGCTTGTCCCAGCCATATTTGCTGTCATTCAATATCGATACACCATAACTGTTGTCCTGGTTGGTCAGGTCGGCCCAGTATTGTGCATATACCTCGTAAGCGATATCGGTGTTATTCCCACGTTTAACGCTTCCGATTCCTAAGTCATAAGTTGCTTCCGTATTCTCTATATTCAAAGGGAATTCGGCTTTTAGCAAGGCATTGGTTGATTGCCAGTCTATTTCATTGTAGAAATCGATCCGATCGGCACGACTTCCTTCATAGAGCCGGATGTATTGCTTAAACACCGATTCTCCGTGTGTCTTTTCAATGCAGATTGCTTTACGTAGCTCTCCGTTTTCTACCAATGATATTTTCACATTATCCGTGATAGAGATTGGTTCCCGGTCTATTGTCTCTTTCAACACCTCCCAGGCCGGCCAGTGGTATGATTTGTTTTGGGTGAAGAGAGCCAGTCGGATGGCTTTACCCTGTTTTACCAACTCTTTGTTTTGCGTCTTGTCGAGAAGCGAGGTGATATCCCCTTTTTCATCCAATGTGATTTTATAAATGGAATTCTCGAGTGTGTTACTTGTTGTTGCAGCAAAGCGATTTGCCGTGCCGGAAGTACGTACATCGTACACAGCGTAGCCGGTAGCTGGTACTGTTGCTTCTATCAACAGGTGTGCTTTTCCGTTTGTGTAGGATAGTAACTGTGATGCCACCTTTTTACCGTTGTTGTCATATACTGTGACACCTTTGGGGGCTGCGGGTACTTCCAGTTCTACTTCTGCTATGTCCTGTACCGGGAATCCTAATGCATTATAGAGTATTACCGGAATGCCCTTTACCTGTGTATCCATGTCTCCGGCTATTGAACGAATGGAAGAGGCCAGTACGCCGGAAAATTGTTTGAGTGAGATTAACTCGTCATTCCACGAAAACTCGTAGGCACGTGGAATACTTGTTCCGGTGAGGTCGTCATGGAACTGATGATAGATGAAACGTTTCCAGGCATCTGTTAGAGTTGTTCCGGGATATGCAGCTTTGTTGAGCCATTCGGCGGCTACGGCTGCTCTTTCAGCTGCATCTCCCAAAAGCTCATTCTGCCGATTGTACAGTTTCATGGCTGCTTGTGAAGTATAGCATCCTGTTCCATGTACGTCCATCAGTAACTCTCCGTTGAATACAGGCAATTCCGGATGATCCTTATAAGGCTGGAAGTCTTTAAACATCTGGTCGCTTGTAGCACTGATGATTTCGAGTGGCCCGTTTCCTTTTATTCCCTTTTCAACAGAACGTACGGAACCCAACGTGGGTGATCCGCCAATATCTCCTGTACCGTAATAGCGGTATACCATATTGAGCGGGGTACGTGTGGTCAGTCCCAACAGCTCCTTGTTTTCCGATAAATCCTCATCGTTCCATCTTTTGCCATAATCGTATCCGTGAGCCAGCATGACGGAAGAACCATCGATTCCCTGCCATAACCCGATGGTAAAGGGATGTTTGCTTTTTCCGTAGAAAGGTTTGTTACGCCAGTCCAGCTTTTGTGATGAGAACCCGATGAGTCCGCAATGAGCTGCAATGGTAGGTAGTGTCCATCCGAAGCCAAAACAGTCCGGTAAGAAGATATCTGTACTTTCCACTCCAAATTCCTTACGGTAATATTCCTGTCCCAGCATGACGTTACGAATCGCAGATTCGGTTGAAGGCACCAAAGCATCGCTGGCTTCCCAACTGGCACCACTCACGTGCCAGCGTCCTTCCCGGATATATTTCTTCATTTCTTCGTATTGAGCCGGATAATATTCTTTCATCCATGCATACTTGACTCCCCCTTCAAAGTTGAAGATATAGTCAGGATATTGCTTCAGCAGAAGTAAGTTCTGGCTGATAGTATTCCACACATACTGTTTAATGGTCGTTTGGACATCCCAGTTCCATTGGGTGTCCAGGTGTGCATCTGCAACCATGTAGGCTTTAGTCTTTTTCTCCGGTTGTGTATTTTGGCTATAGGAGCCACTGCATAGTAGTAAGGTTGATGCCAGTGCAATGATGTGTTTCTTCATTTCTGTCTGTTTTATGATTTATATATTCTTGTTATTCGTTAATCTCCGAATAGAGCTCAATTGTGTGAGAGTTTTTCGGCAAGTTCTTGAAATGCTTTTGGGGGTGTCCGACCAGTCTTTTCCAGAATCGATGCATTAGTGAAAAATTGTGTAAGTCTTGTGACGGAATTCATGTCTTTCTTTATAGGTTTCGTTATACAAATATGTGAGAAAACGAACACAAATGTATGAAATAAATCATTCAATAAATCGCAGATATTGCCCAATGGCAGATCTTGTTACTTTTTTGGCAGAATTGGATACTTTTTTGCTACATATTTACTATCTAAGCGTTTTTGTATTTGTTCGAAAAGACTTTTCTTTGTGATATTCTAAAAAAGATGTATTACTATGGAAAATCATAGTCGTTACTTATCCTGAATAACTAACTAACTTTAATTACAGATTATGGCACTAAAACACTCGATGAAACTGATTGGTACCTGTACGGTTACAACTGCTTTACTTCTGGCTTCTCCTGCTTCTGCATTTGTATCCGGAGACAAATTGTCTGAACATGTCTGTGCAACAGACGCTATTCAGAAAGACAATCGTCCAAAACCGGCAGAACGTCTTTTCCGTTCTCAGGCGGTAGAAAATGAAATCATCCGTTTACAGAAACTTCTGAAAAATGCCCGGCTTGCCTGGATGTTTACCAACTGCTTTCCGAATACACTCGATACTACTGTACATTTTCGTGAAGGCGAAGATGGTAAACCCGACACTTTTGTTTATACAGGTGATATTCATGCCATGTGGTTGCGCGATTCCGGTGCACAAGTATGGCCTTACGTACAACTTGCCAACTCCGATCCGGAGCTGAAACGTATGCTTGCCGGTGTCATCAACCGCCAGTTCAAGTGTATTATGATGGATCCTTATGCCAATGCTTTTAATGATGGTCCCGTAGGTGGACACTGGATGAGTGACCTTACAGATATGAAACCTGAATTACACGAACGTAAATGGGAAATAGACTCGTTGTGTTATCCTCTACGTTTGGCTTATCACTACTGGCAGGTAACGGGTGATGCCAGTATTTTCGATGAAGAGTGGATACAGGCTATCACAAACATCCTGCGCACTTTCAAAGAACAGCAACGTAAGGATGGAGTTGGTCCTTACAAGTTTGAACGTAAAACGAACCGTGCATTAGATACGATGACCAATAACGGGCTGGGAAATCCGGTGAAGCCTGTAGGGCTGATTGCTTCTGCCTTCCGTCCCTCTGATGATGCTACCACACTGCAATTCCTTGTACCTTCCAATTTTTTCGCTGTATCTTCGCTTCGTAAAGCAGCCGAGATATTGCAAACGGTCAATAAGAAATCGGAATTGGCAAAAGAATGCAAAGATCTTGCCAATGAAGTGGAAGCGGCTTTAAAGAAGTATGCAGTCTATAAGCACCCTAAATATGGTAAGATATATGCTTTTGAAGTAGATGGATTTGGTAATCATCTGTTGATGGACGATGCCAATGTGCCCAGCCTGATAGCTATGCCTTATCTGGGAGATGTTAATGTAAATGATCCCATTTATCAAAATACCCGTCGTTTTGTGTGGAGTGAGGATAATCCTTATTTCTTTAAAGGTAAGGCAGGCGAGGGTATAGGTGGTCCTCATATTGGTTACGATATGATATGGCCGATGAGTATTATGATGAAAGCTTTCACAAGTAAGAAGGATGCGGAAATAAAGAATTGTATCAAGATGTTGATGGATACTGATGCGGGCACAGGTTTTATGCACGAATCATTTCATAAGGATGATCCGAAGAACTTTACCCGCGCCTGGTTTGCCTGGCAGAATACTCTTTTTGGGGAATTGATTCTTAAACTTGTGAATGAGGGGAAAACAGACCTATTAAACAGTATAGAATAATTGAGGGAGAATGATGAAGAAAATTTCAGTATGGACACTTTGTGCCCTTTTGTTGGCAGGTTGTGCCACTAATGAGAAAACAACCGGATCCGGTTTATTGCAGAGCAATTTCCAAACCGAAGTGGATGGTAAAAAGACTGATTTGTATGTACTTCGCAATGCTAACAACATGGAGGTATGCGTGACGAATTTCGGTGGACGTATTGTTTCTGTTATGGTACCCGATAAAGAGGGAATTATGCGGGATGTAGTCCTTGGGTTTGATTCGATACAGGATTATATTACGATACCTTCGGACTTCGGAGCTTCTATCGGGCGTTATGCCAATCGTATCAATCAGGGACGATTCATGTTGGATAGTGTGGAATATATTCTGCCTCGCAACAACTACGGACATTGCTTGCATGGCGGACCAAAGGGATTCCAGTACCAAGTATATGATGCCCGGCAGATTGGTCCGCAGGAGCTTGAACTGACCTATCTTGCCAAAGATGGTGAAGAAGGGTTTCCCGGTAATATTACCTGCAAGGTACTGATGACTTTGACGGATGATAATGCCATTGATATTCGTTACGAGGCAGAGACGGATCAACCTACTATTGTTAACATGACCAACCATTCTTATTTCAACCTGGATGGAGATGCTGGCAGCAATGCGGAACATTTGCTTACGATTGATGCCGATTACTATACCCCGGTGGATAGTACTTTTATGACCTCCGGTGAGATTGTTCCGGTAGAAGATACTCCAATGGATTTTCGTTCGCCGGTTGCCGTAGGGACCCGGATCAACAACTTTGATTTTGTGCAGTTAAAGAATGGAAACGGTTATGATCATAACTGGGTATTGAATACAAAAGGGGATATTACCTGCAAGTGTGCTACCCTTCAATCTCCAAAGACGGGTATCATCCTGGATGTTTATACCAACGAGCCCGGTATACAGGTTTATGCTGGTAACTTCCTGGATGGGACAGTGAGAGGTAAGAAAGGGATTGTATACAATCAGCGTGCTTCTGTTTGTCTTGAAACACAGAAGTATCCGGATACTCCGAATAAACCCGAATGGCCTTCGGCAGTACTACGTCCCGGCGAAAAATACAATAGTCATTGTATCTTTAAATTCTCAGTAGATAAATAGGATCAGATAACCTCACTCTTCAGCCATTTACCCATAAAGCGGTCGTAAACGATGTAGCCTTTTGAGGTCTTATACAACAATTCTTTGTTGAGTAACGATTTCAAGGCTACATTTACGCTACTGGGTGCTTTCAGGTTGTATTTCTTAATAAATTCGCTTGAATTGACACTTTGCGTACAGCCCTCCATGGCAACGGCTTTCAACAGATTTACTTGATTGTTGGTTAGTAATACCAGATTATTTTGATATACTGATTCTTGCTCTTCCAGAATATTACTCACAGTTTGGTCTACCCTCTCCTTATTAATGCGAATCAGTAGTTAAAAACCGGACTTAACTTAATCGTATATATTTGTTCAAAACAAGGCGATATAAACTACCTTTTATCAGGAAGAAAACTACTATTCTCTCTTTTATAATCTATAACCAAAACT
>NZ_CAXSVC010000043.1:0-37785 GCF_964240755.1 Bacteroides sp. HPS0048
ATTTTGGAATAAAAAGAAAACTTTTTTGTAAGACGCTGATTTGCAAAGGTGTTGTAAAACATAAAAATGAAAGGAAGAGAAAAGGAGGGGAAAAGGAGGCACATTATAATATATACGCGCGCATATGGATGCGCGAGAGAGAGAAAACGAAGAAGGATAAAAAGGAAAGAGGAAGAAGGAGATACTTAAGATGAAACGGGAGAGATTTTGACAAAACAGGGAGGAAGAGGCAGGGAGAGAGAAAGGGGATGTAAAATATTAGAAACAAGCGGAGAGAGACTCGTAGAGAAACAAGGCGATCATCGTAGAGAAACGGGGCGATCTCCGTAGAGAAACGAGGCGTTTCTCGTAGAGGAAAAAACAAAAAGATAATTAATTGAAAACCAAAGAATTACAAAACACAAGATTGTACACTTATTTTATTAAGAAACAAGAGGAAAGGGAGGAAAACAAAAAGAAACAAAAATGAAAAATAAAGACATATATTAACAAAATTAGAATATAAACAGAATAAGCCATATTAATACCATCTATATACAACGCCTCTCTATTTCTCTTTTTTAAAACAATTATAGTAATCTCACAAAAGCACAACTATTTAAGTTATAAAAGTGAAGCCGAACAAAAAGAAAAATAACTTCATATTCGACAGTCAATTTAAAAGACATACATCTTCAAACTGAAAAAACAGTTATGAAAGAATATATGAAAAAGAAAAAATGATCCGAAAAAGAAATCAACAAGAATACTTGTAAAGTGAAAATGAAGAAAGGAAAATATAAATAGATTACTCTATACTTTTATAATCCACAGACAGTACAAAACATCTTATAAAAAGAAAGTTATGTCCGTATTCCCCATTTTTATATCCCTCCATATAGAGAAATACGAAACTATTTCAGCTCAAACGAAAGAAAATCTTTCTTTTTTCGTATTTTTGTCCCAATATGCACGCTTCTACGCAGAAGCCAAGAAGAATAACTGAATAAATGAAAGTAATAGACCTCATACATAGCAACGAGAAAACAGCTTTTTCTTTTGAAATCCTCCCCCCTCTGAAAGGTACAGGGATTGAGAAATTATGCCGGGATATTGATACATTGCGTGAATTCGACCCTAAATATATCAATATAACAACACACCGGAGTGAATATGTGTACAAAGATCTGGGTAACGGATTGTTTCAGCGTAACAAACTTAGAAGACGTCCGGGAACAGTAGCCGTAGCCGCTGCCATTCAGAATAAATACAATATCACGGTAGTCCCACACCTTTTATGTAGTGGCTTTACCCGTGAAGAGACAGAATATGTACTGCTTGACCTCCAATTTTTAGGTATAACTGACCTATTGGTACTCCGTGGAGACAAGGCTAAACACGAATCGGTGTTTACTCCCGAAGGAGACGGTTATTATCATGCTATCGAATTACAGGAACAGATCAATAATTTCAATAAAGGTATCTTTGTTGACGGATCGGAAATGAAAGTCACCAATACTCCATTTTCATATGGTGTGGCTTGCTATCCCGAGAAACATGAAGAAGCTCCTAACATGGATTCGGACATCTACTGGCTGAAGAAAAAAGTAGAGGCCGGAGCTGAATATGCTGTAACCCAACTCTTCTATGACAACCAGAAATACTTCGACTTTGTAGAGAAAGCCAGACAGGAAGGTATCAATATTCCTATTATTCCGGGAATAAAACCTTTCAAAAAAGCTTCGCAACTAAGCATGATACCCAAAACCTTCAAAGTGGATCTTCCGGATGATCTGGTGAAGGAAGCACTGAAATGTAAAAATGAGGCAGAGGTACAGCAAGTAGGTGTAGAATGGTGTGTTAAGCAATGCCGGGAACTGATGGCACATGGAGTATCAAGTATACATTTCTACTCTATTGGTGCCGTAGACAGCATTAAAGAGGTTGCTAAAGAGATTTATTGAATCATGAATTGTGATTCATAATTTGTGAACGATTAAATAATAAATAGAATTGTGTTTTTTAAAGACGTAATCGGACAAGAAGAAACAAAGCAGCGACTCATTCAGGAAGTGAATGAAGGTCGTATTCCACATGCACAACTTATTTGTGGGCCGGAAGGAGTGGGTAAACTACCTCTGGCTTTGGCATATGCACGCTATATCAGCTGTACCAATCGTGGTGCAACGGATGCTTGTGGAGTTTGTCCGTCATGCGTGA
The DNA here is from genome assembly GCF_964240755.1 of Bacteroides sp. HPS0048. Classification (NCBI taxonomy): domain Bacteria; kingdom Pseudomonadati; phylum Bacteroidota; class Bacteroidia; order Bacteroidales; family Bacteroidaceae; genus Bacteroides; species Bacteroides sp. HPS0048. The sequence goes on from NZ_CAXSVC010000043.1 coordinate 2,200, forward strand.
AGTTCAGTAAACTGGTACACCCGGATGTGCATTTTGTATTTCCTGTTGTGAAATCCGGGCGAAGTGACGATTATATAGTAGAATGGCGGCGGATGGTATTAAATAATCCGTATTTCAATCTCAATCATTGGTTAAATGAGATTAATGCAGAAAATGCACAAGCCGTCATCTATACCAAGGAAAGTGATGAGATAATGAAGAAACTCAGCTTGAAATCAAGCGAAGGTGGATTTAAAATCACAATAATCTGGCTGCCGGAGAAGATGCAATTAGCTTGCTCCAACAAGCTACTGAAACTTTTAGAAGAGCCACCCGAAAAAACAGTTTTCCTCTTGGTTTCCGAGGCACCAGACCTTATTCTGCCAACTATATTAAGCCGAACACAACGTTTTAACATCCGCAAGATAGATGAAGCAAGCATAGCGCAAGTGCTTCAACAGAAATATGGTGTACAGCAGGCAACCAGTGTAACTATCGCCCATCTGGCAAACGGGAGTTTTATCAAAGCCCTCGAAACAATTCATCTGAATGAAGAGAGCCAGTTATTCTTTGAGCTCTTTGTCAACCTAATGCGACTCTCCTACCAACGGAAAATACGGGAAATGAAACTATGGAGTGAACAAGTGGCTACTCTGGGGCGCGAACGTCAGAAGAATTTCTTATCTTACTGCCAGCGAATGATAAGAGAAAACTTCATATACAACCTGCATCAAAAAGAGTTAGTCTATATGACGCCCGATGAACAGAATTTTTCAACCCGCTTTGCACCATTCGTCAATGAGAGAAATGTGATAGGCATCATGAATGAGTTGAGTGAAGCGCAACAACATATCGAGCAGAATGTGAATGCCAAAATGGTGTTCTTCGACTTCTCGTTAAAAATGATTGTACTGTTGAAAAGTTAAAAAAGAGAGAGAGGAGAAAAGGAAGAGTTAATTCAGTAAATAGTAAATTGTAAAATTATAAATATATAGATGGATTTTAAGTTACATAATGGGAGCGGTAGCCTTTGCTGCAAAAGTTGCTCCCGACAAGATAATAAACTGAACACCTACGATTGGCTGGCAGATATACCAGGCAATGCTGAGGAGAGTGACATGGTGGAGATTCAATTCAAGAACACCCGCAAAGGATACTATCGAAACAGTAATAAAATTAAGTTAGAAAAGGGTGATGTAGTAGCTGTTGAAGCAACACCCGGACATGATATCGGTGTAGTAACACTGACGGGACGCCTCGTTCCGTTGCAAATGCGAAAAGCAAACATTAAGCCAGATGTAGAAATTAAACGTATCTACCGCAAAGCCAAACCGGTAGATATGGAGAAGTTTGATGAAGCAAAAGCTAAAGAGCACGCAACAATGATTCGCTCACGCCAAATAGCGTCCAGCCTGAATCTGGATATGAAAATAGGAGACGTTGAATATCAGGGAGATGGTAATAAAGCCATTTTCTACTATATTGCGGACGAACGGGTAGACTTCCGCCAATTGATCAAAGTACTGGCAGAAGCATTTCGTGTCCGTATCGAAATGAAGCAGATTGGTGCACGTCAGGAAGCCGGACGTATCGGTGGTATCGGTCCTTGTGGACGTGAGTTATGCTGTGCTACCTGGATGACCAGTTTCGTATCCGTATCTACAAGTGCAGCCCGCTATCAGGACATTTCCCTTAACCCACAGAAACTTGCCGGACAATGTGCCAAGCTGAAATGTTGCCTGAACTACGAAGTAGATTGCTATGTAGAGGCACAGAAGCGTCTGCCTTCTAAAGAAATTGAATTAGAAACAAAAGACGGAACGTTCTATTTCTTCAAAGCGGATATTTTAAGTAATCAGATCTCCTACTCTACCGATAAAAACTTCCCCGCTAATTTGGTAACTATTAGTGGTAAAAGAGCTTTTGAAGTCATCGGAATGAACAAAAGAGGTGCTAAACCGGAAAGTTTACTGGAAGAAGAGCACAAACAAGAACCTAAAAAACCGGTTGATCTGGTAGAACAGGAAAGTTTGACTCGCTTTGACCGTGATCGTCGCCGAAAGGAAGGAAAAGAAGGAGCCGAAGGTGGAAACCGCAACAGAAAGAAGAAAAAGAACAATGCGAATCGTCCGCAGCAAGAAGCTGAAGGAAGAACAGGACGTCCACAACAAGATAATGGCAATCGTCCGGGACGTTCACAACAGGAAGCCAACACTCGCCCGGAACGACCGGTACAACGGGAAAACGGACCACGCCCTAATCGTCCGCAACAGAATAATGCAGAAGGACAGCAACAAACGCCACAATCCAATAATGGTGGTGAGCAACAACGTCCACGTAACGATCGTTCGAAAAACAACAATCGTCCACGTAATAATAATGACAGACGTGGAGAAAGGCCACAAAACGGAGAAAAACCGCAGAATGGAGAAAGACCACAAAACAACGAGAAGCCAGCTAAAGAGAGAAATGAAAAACCTACTCAGGAATAGTATATGGATTCTGTTAGCTACCTGTCTGACAGCCGCTTGCAACGAAAACACTGTGTATCACTCTTACCAATCCATACCTACAGAAGGATGGAAGAAGAGTGATACACTCTTTTTCAATGTCCCGATCAAAGATTCGTTAGCCCTACTCCAGCTATCTGCAGAAATACGTAATGAAAGTAATTACGCTTACCGGAATATCTACTTAACTGTTAGTCACAATCTTGAAAACAGTACGGTATGGAAAACAGATACATTACTGCTTATCCTCGCAGACAAAGAAGGCAAGTGGAATGGTACCGGCTGGGGAAGTTTATTTCAATCAACTTTGCCTATCGGCTCTGCCATTGTCCGGCACCCGGGAAATTATACCTTTAAAATAACACACGGAATGCAGGATGAACTACTGAAAGGTATCAATGACGTAGGGGTCAAAATTGAAGGGAGAGGGGAGAATTGAGAAGGGAGAAGTGGGCTGCGCTATCACGCTGCATAGTACTTCTCCCTTCTCAATTCTCCCCTCTCCCTTCTTTACAGTCTCCTTCCGCGCCCTGCATCAATCCGCAGGAAAATAAAAAGTAAAATTGTAAATCCCCACAGAGAAGAACCTCCATAACTAAAGAAAGGCAATGGAATGCCAATCACAGGTGTCAATCCAAGTACCATACCAATATTAATAAAGATATGGAAAAGGAATATACTAACTACCGAATACCCATATACACGCCCAAAAGCAGAAGGTTGCCGTTCAGACACTGCAATAAGCCGTAATATCAGTGCCAAAAACAGCAGCAGCACAATAGATGATCCAACAAAGCCCTGCTCTTCACCTACCGTACAAAAGATAAAATCAGTGTCCTGTTCGGGAACATACTTCAACTTTGTCTGTGTACCATTCAGGAATCCTTTCCCTGTAAGGCCACCGGAACCAATAGCAATTTTTGATTGATTTACATTATAGCCGGCACCGGTCAGGTCTTCTTCCATACCCAGTACAACTTTAATACGAATCTGCTGATGTGGCTCGAGGATATTATCGAAAACATAATCGCTTGAATAGAGAAAACCGACAGATCCAATAGCAAACAATCCGATGAGCATATAAGATTTCTGACGTTCACTCAAAGAGAGAAACATCAGATACCCAACCACAGCAACACAAAGTACCCATTGTACCCATACCAGATTAAAAGGTACAATATATTCCGAGATGAGGAAAGCAAGAAGCATCACAATCAAGCTACCTACAATAATATTCCGCATCGGCTTCCACTTCTTTCTATAAACCCACACCATGCCACCGGCAAACAACAACACCATAGACAGAACTGAAAACTCTCCGATGGGAGTAGGCGTATCGGCTATAAATACCTGATCAAAACGTATACCAACAACAAAATAGACTACAGCACACACACCGGAAAAGAGTACGACTCCCGGCATACCTTCACGATAAAGCACCAGAAAAAAGGCCAGATATACCAATGCAGATCCCGTTTCCTTTTGCAGAATAATCAGTATCATAGGAAGCATGATAAAGGCGAGCAGTGCCAGAAAACACTTCCCTTTCCTGATATTAAAGGAATAGGAGTTGATATATTTGGCTAACACCAGAGCAGTTGCAAACTTAGCAAACTCTGCCGGTTGAAGATTTACAGGCCCAAGTTTGATCCATGAATTGGAACCTTTAATATCACTACCTATAAATATGGTAGCCACGAGCAGAAGCATCATTCCTATATATATAATGTAGGAAAACATATCGTACATCCTGTCTTCGAGCATCAGTAAGATAAATCCCAGACCAAATGAGCAGATAATCCACATAAACTGCTTACCGGCACGGGTAGAAAAATCAAGGAAGTCCCGGTCGCCATAGTCATAACTGGCTCCGCAAACACTGAACCATCCGGCAATAATAAGGAGCAGGTAAATAGCAATTGTTACCCAATCCAGCGTTTTCCATAAACTATCGTTCCTCGTCACCATACATTATAATTCTATCGCTAAACTCTGCTGCCTTTGCTTCACTGGCCGGAGAAAGTTTTCCATTCAAATATTGTTCTATCATCAAAGTACCAATAGGTACACCATAGGTTGCACCAAACCCTCCATTCTCCACATAGACTGCAATGGCTATCTTGGGATTATTCATCGGAGCAAATCCCATAAAGGCAGAGTGGTCATGCCCACGATTCTGTGCCGTACCCGTTTTACCGCATATCTCACCTTCGGGAAACATATAACCAGCTACTCTACAGGTTCCTCCCGTTACAGCGGCACGCATTCCCTTTACTACCTCTTCATAATGTATGCGGTCAATGGTGGGCACGCGGGGAGTCCGGTAAATACTGTCAAGCTGATTATCCTGAATCTCTTTCACAATATGTGGAGTGATAAAATGTCCGCGGTTGGCAATCGTCGCACTCAAATTTGCGATTTGCAAAGGAGTGGCCAGAATCTCCCCCTGCCCGATAGCAATACTGATCACAGTCAATCCGTTCCAGCGCCCCTTGTAAGGTTTATCATAAAATGCAGCATTGGGTATCAACCCTCGTCCTTCACTGGGCAAATCTACGCCTAACTTATAACCGAAGCCCTGAGACACCATATGATCCTTCCAAACTGTTATAGCATTTTGCGGCGAACCGTACTTACGGTCGCCAAACATACGAAACAATCCCCAACAGAAATAAGAGTTACAGGAAGTGGCCAACGCCGGCACCAGTGGTAATGGAGAGCCATGAGCATGACATCCCACCTTTAAACTCCCATATATAAATCCATGATAGCATGGGAATGCCGGAGTATTTTCCTGAATAATCCCTTCTTGTAAGAAAGTTAATGCCTGAGCAGCTTTAAAGGTTGATCCCGGAGGATAAGCTCCCATCAAAGCACGATTCAACAGAGGCTTACGCTTGTCCCGCTGTAACATCAAGTGATTCTTACCCCGCTGCCGCCCGATCATCAGATGCGGATCAAAATCAGGGGAGGAAACCAGACATAGAATTTCTCCTGTTTCGGGCTCAATAGCAACAATACTTCCGATTTTATTCTTCAGCAAGCGTTCGCCCAGCATCTGCAGATCAATATCCAGTCCTAAAGTGAGATTCTTACCCGGTATGGAAGGACGATCGAACTGACCATCCATATAATGCCCCTGAATACGTCCGTGAGCATCGCGAAGCAAAACTTCAACCCCCTTCTCGCCACGAAGGTATTTCTCATAGGATTTTTCTACTCCCTGCTTACCGATATAATCTCCACGGATGTAATAATCATCATTTTCAATATCACGCATTGATACCTCGCCAATATCTCCCAAAGCATGAGCAGCAGAATTATAGGTATACTGCCGGATAGTACGCCGCTGGATGTAAAATCCCTGAAACTTAAACAGTTTTTCCTGGAATACCCCACACTCTTCAGCAGATAACTGGGACATGAATACCTGATTGGTATATCTTGAATAACCCGGATTCCTCCGGCGATCTTTCATGTCGGACATGATTTTCAGAAACTGCTCCCGCGTGATATTCAACGTCTGGCACAAATCAAGTGTATCCAGGTTTTCTATTTCTTTGGGAACAATCGTTATATCATATGCCGGCTGATTGAAAACAAGCAATTTACCGTTACGATCATACATTGCCCCACGCGAAGGATACTGTATCTTATTCAGAAAAGCATTACTGTCAGCATTCTTTTTATAATCATCGGTGGATATCTGCAAAAAGAAAAGCCGTACTATATAGATAAGTACAATACAAATAGCAGTTCCTGCAATAACAAATTTTCGTTTCTCTAATACATAATCTTTTGCCATGCCTATCTCCTTATTCCTTCAACAGCCATAATACACGTAACAGTCAGCAGGGTACATGCAACCACCCTTAGCAACAACAGCGGTATGCTGGAAAATGAAAAGAACTCGATAGTGAGCAGGATCAGATGATGCACAAAAACACTTGTCACCGTAAACTTCAGAAAAGAAGCAATCCCCATCGTCCGGATAGAAGGTATGATGCTGTCTAATGTATCACGCGGAGTAAACAACCGCAGAAATGTGGGACGCACAAAAGCCAGAAATACAGTTGCCGCCGCATTCATCCCCGGAGTATTGGAAAATATATCTATGGTTAGTCCTAAGAAGAAAGCCCATAACATCAATTCGTTCCGGGAAGTGCCGGAAGCAAATTTCAAGATGAAATAGACATATAAGAAAGGAGTGGCATAGCCTGCAATATGAACATTATTTAGAATCAGTACCTGAAGAAGGACTAATCCTACAAACCATCCCATCCTGTGTATATAGTGTATCATCATTGCTTCGTACTCATATTTTCAAGTTCCTGCTGTTCCATTTGCCCGGTCCGGGCAATCACTCTCACATCACCCAGTTTTCCGAAGTCCGTAGCCAGTTTAATCTTTAGTAAATAAGAAAGTCCGTCATTGGAATCGGACATATCGTCTACTGTACCTACCATAACACCTGCCGGAAAAACAGTGGAATACCCGCTGGTCACTACCGTATCTCCTAAATTAAATTCGGCATGACGGGGCAGATCTTTCAAATAGGCGTAACGTGAGTCACCATGCTCCCATTTCAGATAACCGAAATACTCACTACCTACAATTTTACAACTTATACTCGATTTACTGTTCAATACAGAAATAACAAGTGAATAGTTGGGAGATGTCTTATATACAATACCTACAACCCCGTTTCCATCCACCACTCCCATCTCGGGTCGAATACCGGAAGAGGAACCTTTATCCAATGTAATGTAGTTATCTGCCTGATTCAAACTATTCCGAATGACATGTGCTTTGAATATCTGATAGTCCTTATTATCAAGATTCCGGATACTATTAACAATAACCGAATCTACCTGGCGCTCTCTCAATGCATTCTCCAGATTGGCTATCTGCTGCTCAAGCAACATATTACGATCAAGCAAATCTTCGTTTACTGACTTCAAATGAAAATAAGAAGAGACACTCCCGGAAACCTCATAAACCTTGCCGGTAACAACATTGGCAGAAGTGAAGTAAACACTCTGCTGATAGTTATTAAAGCGAAATAATAGAACAAAACAGATCACCTCCAGCAAAATGAAGAGAAACCAGTAATTGTACTTAAGAAGGAAGTTCAGTAAATTCCGCATAATTATTAATAATGTGTCAATATGCTAATATGCCAATGTGCCAATTGGTTGCGCTATAATACCGCATGGTAATTGGCACATTGGCATATTGGCACATTATTACATTATTTATCTCATTAAGAACGAGAAGCGGTCAATATTCTTCAACGCCACTCCTGTTCCTTTTGCCACTGCATGAAGAGGATCTTCGGCTATGTGGAAAGGAATATTGATTTTGTCTGTCAGACGTTTGTCAAGGCCACGGAGCAATGCACCACCACCTGCCAGATAGATTCCGTTGTGAACAATATCGGCATACAATTCGGGAGGTGTATTTTCCAATGCGCTCAACACGGCAGTTTCAATCTTAGAGATTGATTTCTCCAGACAGTGAGCCACTTCCTGATAGCATACAGGTACCTCCATCGGAAGTGCTGTAATACGATTCGGTCCGTGAACGATATAATCTTCAGGAGCATCATCACCCAATTCAGTAAGGGCAGCACCTACATTAATCTTAATACGTTCTGCCATACGCTCACTCACCTTCACGTTATGCTGGCGGCTCATGTATTCCTGAATATCAGCAGTAAGATCATCACCGGCAATGCGGATAGAATTATTAGAAACAATACCTCCCAATGAGATAACAGCAATCTCAGTAGAACCACCACCTATATCAACAATCATATTTCCTTCGGGCGCCTCTACATCGATACCAATACCGATAGCTGCCGCCATAGGCTCGAATACCAGATAGACATCGCGTCCTCCGGCATGCTCTGCAGAGTCACGAACAGCACGAAGCTCAACCTCCGTACTACCCGAAGGCACTCCGATAACCATACGGAGAGAAGGAGAGAACAAATGACTACGGGTATTCACCTGTTTGATAAGTCCACGCATCATCTGTTCACAAGCATAGAAATCAGCAATTACACCGTCACGGAGCGGACGGATGGTACGTATATTTTCGTGAGTTTTCTCATGCATCATCTTTGCCTTCTCACCCACGGCAATCATCTTATCAGTACGACGGTCCAAAGCTACCACTGACGGTTCGTCCACCACAATCTTACCATTGGTAATGATGATGGTATTGGCAGTTCCCAGGTCCATCGCTATTTCTTGTGTAAAAGAGAATAATCCCATGTATATTTACGATTTAACTATTTACAATTTACGATTGATATTACTCCTTATTACAATTCTCAGATTTATGATTTACAAGAAGCAAGCTTCAATTGTAAATCGTAAATCGTCAAATCATAAATCTTTTTAGTGTTTAAAGTGACGAATTCCCGTTGTCACCATTGCAATACCATGTTCATTGCAATACTCGAACGTTAATTCATCTTTTACAGAGCCACCCGGCTGGATAACTGCTGTTACTCCCTCATTACCCGCAATTTCAACACAATCGGGGAAAGGAAAGAATGCATCCGAAGCCATCACTGCCCCATTCAGATCGAATCCGAATGATTTAGCTTTCTCGATAGCTTGTTTGAGAGCGTCAACGCGTGAAGTCTGTCCTACACCACTTGCCAGCAACTGTTTGTTTTTAGCCAGTACGATAGCATTGGATTTGCTGTTCTTCACTATTTTATTAGCAAACAGCATGTCCTCTACCTCTTCGGGAGCAGGTGCTTTATCAGTCACGGTCTTTAAGTCGGCCACGGTTTCGATGTTCAGGTCTCTCTCCTGTACCAACACGCCGTTCAGCAATGAGCGGAACTGCTTCTTGGGCAACTTAGCTTCCTTGCGAACCAAAATAATACGGTTCTTCTTCTGTCCCAGAATTTCAAGCGCATCTACATCATAATCCGGGGCAATCACTACTTCAAAGAATATTTTGTTAATCTCCTCTGCAGTTTCTTTATCGATCACAGCATTCGTAATCAAGACTCCGCCAAAGGCAGAAACCGGATCACCAGCCAACGCATCTTTCCATGCATCGAGCACAGTAGGACGTGAAGCTAACCCGCAGGCATTATTATGTTTCAAGATAGCAAAAGTAACATCTTCAAATTCATCAATCAGTTCAACAGCTGCATTGATATCCAACAGATTGTTATAAGAGATTTCCTTTCCGTGAATCTGGTCGAACATAGCGTCCAGGTTTCCATAGAAATATCCCTTCTGATGTGGGTTTTCACCATAACGGAGCATCTTCTGATCATTGGCAGACTGACGGAAAGCCGAACCTTCTTCTGCATCAAAGTAATTGAAGATGGCCGAATCATAGTGTGAAGAAACAGCAAAAGCCTCTTTGGCCATCCAGCGGCGTTCTTCGAGTGAAGAAGTAGCCCCATGCTCCATCAACATATCGAGCAATGGTTTGTACTGCGCCTGAGAAGCAACGATCACTACATCATTGTAGTTTTTAGCAGCGGCACGAATCAGTGAGATTCCACCTATATCAATCTTTTCGATGATTGAAGCCTCATCAGCACCCGATGCTACGGTTGCTTCAAACGGATATAGATCTACAATCACGAGGTCTATTTCCGGTATTTCATATTTCTCAATCTGCTGGATATCTTGTTCCAGTCCACGACGGCAAAGGATTCCTCCGAAGATTTTCGGGTGAAGTGTCTTCACACGGCCTCCGAGGATAGAAGGATAAGAAGTAAGATCTTCTACAGCCTTGCAAGGATATCCCAATGATTCGATAAACTGACGAGTTCCACCTGTTGACAGAAACTCTACTCCCTCTTCATACAGTTTGGTGATAATTTCATCCAAACCTTCCTTATGATAAACCGATACCAATGCGGTTTTTATTCTTTTTGACTCAGACATGGTTTACTTATTAAGTATTTGATGCGCAAAGTTACGAAATATTGTTTATCGCGCGTAATAAACAAGGTGTGAATTAATAATAAAAAAGCGCCGACTTAAAAGATTAGAAGTCAGCGCTTTGTTGTATATGCTATTGTTTATACAAATCTATTACCAAATAGAGGCCCTTTTGTCAACCGAAAGGAACATCGGATTTTCCTCTGTTATACCGAATGCATCGTACCATGCACCTATCTGAGGCAATGCACCATTCACACGCCATTTGCCTAATGAATGCACATCCAGTTTGGTCAGACGAAGAATTTCTTCAGGGCGGATATTACCGGCCCACACATTGGCATAGGCAAGGAAGAAGCGTTGTTCGGGTGTAAAACCGTTTTCATCTTTCAGAGGTGTTTGGGCTGTTGCATTCTTAAATGCCTGGAAAGACACCTGCAAACCACCATGGTCAGCGATATTCTCACCCAATGTCAATTGTCCGTTGGCATACACACCCGGAGCAACCTCTATACTGTCAAAAAAGTTAACCATCACCTGTGCACGCTCTTCAAAATTTTTGGCATCTTCTTCAGTCCACCAATCTTTCAGGTTACCCTCTTTGTCATACTGCCGGCCCTGGTCGTCAAATCCATGTGTCATCTCATGACCGATCACTACGCCGATAGCACCATAGTTGAAAGCATCATCGGCATTCATATCAAAGAAAGGATATTGAAGGATACCCGCCGGAAAGCAAATCTCGTTGGTAGTTGGATTATAATAGGCATTTACCGTTTGCGGAGTCATCAGCCACTCATCTTTATCCACCGGCTTACCGGCTTTAGCTATCATCTCTGCATGCTCCCACTGGTTGGCACGTTCTATGTTAGCCCAATAGGAATCGTCTTTAATTTCAAGAGAAGAATAATCTTTCCATTTGTCCGGGTAGCCGATCTTTACATGGAAGGTAGCCAGTTTTTCCAGTGCTTTTTCTTTGGTCTCATCACTCATCCAGGTAAGCTCTTTGATACGTTCACCCAAAGAAGTCTGCAAGTTTTTCACCAGCCCTACCATACGTTCTTTGGCTGCAGCAGGGAAATATTTCTCTACATACATCTGTCCCACTGCCTCACCTAAAGAACCGTCAACCGCACTTACAGCAGATTTCCAACGTGGCTTCATCTCTTTTCTACCAGACATCGTCTTTCCGTAGAAATCAAAGTTCTGTGCTACAAAATCATCGCTCAGGTAGTTGGCAGCACTGTTTATAAGATTCCATTGTAAATAGGCAATCTGATCTTCCAACGCAACCGTATCAATGATGTCATTTACTTCTTAGTGAAGCGGGCTGGCCAATGTTCACCTCTTCTAGGTTATTCACCCCAAGAGTAGAAAAGAATACATCCCATGCAAAAGGAGCATATTCCTTCTTCACATCAGCCATCGTTTTCTTGTTATAGTTGGCGTGCGGATCACGCAACTCTACCATAGAGCGTGCTGATTTAGCCAGACGGGTTTCGATGTTCATAACAGCTTTCATCGCTTTCTGTGCAGCAGCTTCATCAGATCCAGCCAACCGGAACATCTTAACGATATGCTTCTGATAGGCATCGCGTATCTCTTTAGTCTTATCATCATTTTCAAGATAATAGTCGCGTTCCCCCATACCTAAACCACCCTGATAGGTCTGTACCATGTTCATTGAGCTGTTCATATCATCAGCACTCACATAAACAATGAAGTAAGGATGAATGCCATTTCTATGCATTTCTGCTATCATCGGATAAATCTCCGATTTATCTTTCAGAGCAGCTATCTTTTCCAGCTCTGCTTTAATAGGAGCAGCCCCTTCACGGTTCAGTTTTACACTGTCCATGGCAATGTTGTAAAGGTCCCCTACTTTCTGAGCGATACTACCTGCCTCGTGCTGAGCAGACGCCAGTTCCTCAATAACCTCATGAAGTTGCTTGCGATTGTTCTCGGCAAGCATATCAAATGAGCCAAAACGTGAATACTCGTCTGTAAGCGGATGATTTTTCATCCAACCGCCGCAGGCATACTGATAAAAGTCGGTTCCCGGAAGAGCCATCGTGTCAAGGTTGGCAAGATCTATGCCGGACGTAAGGGCGGCCTGTTGCTTGCTGCTGTTGCATCCTGTAGTCATCATGCAGATTGCAAGAATTGGTAAATACTTTACTCTCATATTATATATAATGTTATAGGGTTATAGGGTTATAGAGTTATAGGATTAAGAGTGATGGGATTGGAGGTAGAAATTATAGAATGGGTAGGAATCATATATCGTACATCATCATCTTATTATAACTTTATAACCTCTTCCAGTTCCATCGAAACTTTCTCCCACTCTTCCACTGTACGGTCAAGTTGTTGTTTAAGCTTCTGATGTTGTTCATAAAGAGCCATATTTGCAGCCCCTTCCGGTGTAGCCATCTTCTCTTCAAGAATAGCAATGGCAGCCTCCATTTGTTCTATCGTCTCTTCACAATCAGCTACCCGACGTTCGAGCTTCTTTATCTTTTTATTCAGTTCCTTCTGAGCCTCATAAGAGAGTTTATTGTCCGAAGGTGATTCTTCTTCGGAAATGCTATCTCCTTTTACGCCGGTAGGCGACGTTGAAAGTGCCGGCCCCTTTTGCAGCTCATTCAGGCTTTCCATCTTTTTCTTCTGCAAGAAGTCGTAAATACCTCCGATATGCTCTTTTACAAGGCCACCTCCAAACTCATAGACTTTAGTTGCCAGTCCATCTAAAAAGTCACGGTCATGGCTGACAAGTATCACCGTACCATCAAACTCACGAATCGCTTCTTTCAACACATCCTTTGAACGCATATCCAGATGGTTCGTCGGCTCATCGAGGATCAGGAAGTTTACCGGTTCAAGCAATAGCTTGATCATGGCAAGACGCGTACGTTCACCACCCGAAAGCACTTTCACCTTCTTGTCCGAAGCTTCGCCGCCAAACATAAAGGCGCCGAGAATATCGCGGATTTTAAGGCGAATATCTCCGGTTGCCACACGGTCTATCGTATCGAATACCGTCAGATTCTCATCCAACATCTGTGCCTGGTTCTGAGCAAAATAACCGATCTGCACATTATGTCCGATGGTAAGTTTACCTTCATAATCGGTAATTACTCCCATAATACACTTTACCAGGGTAGATTTTCCTTCACCATTCTTTCCTACGAATGCTACCTTCTCCCCCCGATTGATGGTGAGGTTGACATCGTGAAAAACAACATGAGGACCGTATGCTTTCCCGACATCCTCACAGATCACGGGATAATTACCACTACGGCTGGAACAGACAAATTTGAGACGGAGGGCGGAATTATCTTCTTCATCTACCTCAATGCGCTCTATTTTCTCCAGCTGCTTGATACGGCTCTGTACCTGTACGGCTTTAGTTGCTTTATAGCGGAAACGTTCGATAAAATCCTCAGTGTCCTGTATTTGTTTCTGTTGATTCTCATAGGCACGGAGCTGCTGCTCACGGCGTTCTTTACGCAATACGACAAACTCGTCGTATTTTACTCTGTAATCGTAGATCTGTCCGCAGGTGATCTCAATGGTACGGGTAGTGACATTATTGAGGAAAGCCCGGTCGTGGCTGACCAACACTACGGCATTGGCACGTGTAGACAGGAAGTTTTCCAGCCATTGGATACTCTCGATATCAAGGTGGTTGGTTGGCTCATCCAATAGCAATACATCCGGACGACGAAGCAGAAGTTTGGCCAACTCGATACGCATACGCCAACCTCCGGAAAACTCCGATGTGGAACGATCAAAATCTTCCCGGCAGAAACCAAGTCCCAACAGTGTACGCTCTATCTCGGCACGAAAGTTCGTTCCGCCCATCATCAGAAAGCGGTCATTCTCATGCGTAAACCGGTCTATCAGCTTATGATATTCTTCTGATTCATAGTCCGTGCGGTCTGCCAGCTCCTGATTCATCCGTTCCAGGTCTGCCTGCAACTGAAAAATATGTTCAAAAGCCTGTTCGGCTTCTTCCATTACAGTATGCTTGTCAGAAAGTATCATCACCTGAGGCAGATAGCCGATCGTAACTTCTTTAGGAATGGCAATTACACCCGATGTAGGGCTTTGTAAACCAGCCAGAATCTTAAGCATGGTCGATTTGCCGGCACCGTTCTTACCCACCAGGGCTATACGGTCCTTTTTATTTATAACATAGGACACGTCCGAAAACAAGGGCGTGGCATTAAATTCTACGGTAAGTCCTTCTACTGATATCACTTTGTTAATGAATAATTGATATTGAGCTACAAAGATAGAAAATTATCCCTTAACCAATAAGGGTTTAGGCCGTAAATTGCTGACATCTGTCAGTTCCACCCAGAAAACGATCATCTTCACTCTTTCGGTTCATTTGAGCTATCACACTACCACTCCACATCCTCTGATGTGAAGGGAATTTGCACTCCATTCATCGCCTTTCTATCCAAAGAACTATAACCGGGGATGGCATTGAACGATACTGATGATGAACGGATATCTTTGTTCATCGTGGTAGCCCGTCCCGAAATCATGCCGACAGCAACATTCAGTAACTTATCATTGTCTTTATCTCCCAACTCAATATGCCCAAGTATCATACGGTCATTACCCTCCAGTTTCCAGTCAGGAATAAAACCATCTTTATATTCCGAATTTCCCTCTGCGTTAGATATTTTGCAAACAATGGGATGCAGTTCATAGTCATACTTATCACTTGTCAACGTAATAGATCCCACATTCTTACCCTCAGTCTGCTCTCCCAGCAAATATACTTTATAGAAAGGACGAAGCCCGTTAATCACAGCTTCGGAAGCGGAGGCGGTTCTACTACCGGTAAGTATAAACAGACGGGGCAAGTCCAGATTTTCATCCGTCTTGTCCAATCGGTAAGTAACCGTTTTATCCTGCTTATCGTTATACTTCAGGTTACAGAATATTTCTCCCAAAGCAGACTTTGGAGCAAGTAATTCGGCCAACAGTTGGGCAGACGTCACCAAACCACCACCATTGTAACGAAGATCAAGAATAAACTCTTCCACTCCCTCTGCCTTAAACTCTGCAAACCGCTGACGAAGTTGTTTGTCATAGGTTGTATCTTTATCGCCATCGGGTCCGGATGTAAAATGATTGTATACCATATACCCCACTTTCTTATTTCCGGTAGACTCATCCTGATAAACCTCTGTCAGCAAAACCGGATTGTCTTCTATCAGGGCCGGAACCAGTTCTATAGAATGCGTCACCGGATTATTCCAACCATCAGAAACAGCCAGAACAACCGTTTTATCACCCAGCAAATCATATATGTTACTATTATTAGTCCACGTTCCGTTTATCTTATGTATCCAGTCACCACGTTTCAATCCCTTTTTCTCTGCCGGAGAACCAGGTAATACATAAAGTACATTGGCGGCAAACTTTGTGCCTGTATTGTCTAATTGCCAATTCTGAAACTCAAAGCCCAAAGCAGGTTCCCCGCCCATATAAGACCGTGTCGTTGTGGAAGCGGTTTTCTTTTTTATCGTAGAATAGTAATAATGCCCGCCAGATACCTGCGGATTATTCTTCCCATCTTCTTTTGACAAAAGAGAACGAAAGAATGTTTCCGGCTCAGCATTAAAATTCAGCTGCTTTTTATCGGGGATATCACTATACCAAAGATACCAGCTACGCATAGTGGCGTCGATCCATTGATTGACAGCTTTATCGCTTTTATCATCATCCTTTTCACAAGAAGAGAGCGCGCACAGGAGCCCCAGCAACAGACACACCCGGCAATATGCGGAAAACTTAATCATAACTACCTTTCTTTTAGTTTGGAATGTACAAGGGGCAAAGGTACAAAAAAAGGGAAAGCTACTGCTCTCCCCTTTCCTATTTCTGCTATTTTCTATTGATTAGAATAGTTTTGCAGGATATTCGCCGGCATCTACCAAAGCCTGAATTTTGTCTACAACACCCTGACGGTCGTCAGCATATGTCACACCAAACCATTTACTGGTAGTGTCCAATACTTTCACACGTGCAGTTCCGTCGTTAATCAGCTTATTCACCATCAATGGAATAAAGTATTCCGACTTCAGGTTGCCCATATTCTCTTTGAGGAAATCTTTGAAGAACTCTTCAGAATATTCAAAATAATCGGGAGTGAAGCCCCACATGTTCATAGAAACCGGAGTATTGTCAGCAATCGTTTGCATCACACCGTTTTCATCTTTGAAAGATACTTTGCCATCTATACGCTCGATAGCAGTACGTTCAACTACCGTAGTCAGGTAACCGTCTGCATTTGTCTCGCATACACCACGAGCAACAGAACCACTTTCACTCAGCGTATTACCTACACGATAGCCTACCATGCAATAGTCATCTTTCTTTCCGTCCATCTCGCTCAGTGCAGCACCCAGTACAGCAAAGCTGTCACGACCGTAGAAATCGTCAGCATTGATAACGGCAAATGGCTCCTTGATCACATCTTTACCCATCAGTACGGCATGGTTTGTTCCCCATGGTTTCACACGATCGGCAGGGCAAGTAAAGCCCTCGGGCAGATTGTCCAGTGCCTGGAATACCAGTTCTACCGGAATATGGTTCTCATATTTACTCAGAATTTTATCGCGGAAGTCTTTTTCGAAATCTTTGCGGATGACGAAAACAACCTTGCCAAATCCACCACGGATAGCATCGTAGATAGAATAATCCATAATAGTTTCGCCGTTAGGACCCAGTCCGTCAAGTTGTTTCAATCCCCCATAACGACTACCCATACCGGCAGCGAGTACAAATAAAGTTGGTTTCATAACTGTGTAATATTAAAGGTTAGTAATGTCAATGTTGTGATAACGGTGCAAAGGTAAGACTTTTTTAGTTGAAAATTGAAAATTGAAAGCTTATTTAGTTGACAGTTGACAATTGACAGTTGACAGTTGACAGTTGGCTGCGCTATCACGCTGCACAGTACTTCTCCCCTCTCCATTCTCCCCTCTCCCTTCTAAAACGGGTATCCGATTGCAAAGTGCAGCCCCAACTGTTTCCAGAATGCACCTCTGACATTGTAATATCCGGATTTCCCGGTATCATACGGATCATGTAGAGGGACTCCGCAATCAAGGCGGAAGATCAGAAAATCAAGGTCATAACGCAATCCGGCACCTGTGCCGAGAGCTACCTGCTTCGGAAATGTTTTGAGACGAAGTTGTGCATCAGGTCGTTCAGGGTCATAACGCATCAGCCACACATTTCCGGCATCCAAAAAGACAGCACCATGCAGGTCTTTATAAATGCGGAAGCGATATTCGATATTTGCTTCGAGACGTATATCCCCGGTCTGGTCAAGATAAGAGAATTCACTCTTCTCAGGATGATAACCACCAGGACCGATGCTACGCACGGTAAAGGCACGGATACTATTGGCACCACCCACATAGAACTGTTCATTATAAGGAGCTACTGTTGAGTTACCATAAGTCCAGAGAACCCCTCCGGCTATGCGGGCAGCAATGGCATTATTACGGTCTAACTTCCAGAGATAACGATAGTCTGTATTCAGTTTAAGAAACTGGGCAAACGGTGCACCTAACAGCTTCTTATTCTTCTCACTAAACGGCTGGCCGAATATACGATAGATACCAGAGGTAATATTACCGGCAGAAGTAAAAGTGGTCTGCCACCAGACAGGGTTGCGTACACTGCGAACCGAAGAGTTATCATATGTGTAGGTGTACTCCATAGCCGGAACAAACTGATCCTGCAAACTGAGTAACAATGCCTTATTCTTTTCTGCAACTTCCTCAAAAGCCGCAGTACGGTGTTGCAACACATTAAACGTCAGGCGGAAAGGAGTCAACGAATGCCGGTTGGTAGGGGTCGGTTGAAAATCATACGTCGCGTTTCCACCAAAAGAGAGTAACTTGTAATACTTCGCCCGGTTCATCTGATCGGCATACAACTTAAAGGTAGTAGAAGCCGGGAAGTCATACTCACGACCGCCAAACCGGGGGAACACTACACGCGGAAACATAAGGGAAGTTGAAGCTCCCATCTCCCAGCTGTTCAATAAAGAAGAACCTTTGCCTCCTCCGGTTTGCCATTCATAGGCACCTTTCAATTTTACATTCCAGGTTTCACCACCCCCAAACACATTGTTACGGGTGACGGAAAAAGAAGCTCCCGGGCCTGTCTGATCATTACTCTTTGTAGTAACATTCAGTTCCAATTCCGCATCCAGCGGTTTGTCAAACGTAGCTTGCAGATTGACATCCAGTGTATCACAAGCCGCCGTTGTATCTCGTGGTGTATATTGTATATCCATGTAGCGGAAAATTCCCAACTGAGCCAGTTTTTCTTGTACACGTTGCTGCCGGTACTGACTGTAAAGGCGGCTACGCTGCAATTTGCGCAAAGAATCATTCTTCACATAAGCCTGATAATTCAGCCACCGGTAAAGCATATTGGGACGTACCTGCATCTTCTTATAATAATGTATCTTCATGCCCCGGTAGTCCATACTGTCATTCGGTTGTTCCCCATTTTTGCCTATCAGGTAGACGGTTTTATTTCCTACATAATACGGACGTTGTGCAGCTGCAGGCAGACCCGGTACAGGAATAAGCCGTAAACTGACATGCCCCCCGGGCACAAGTGTAGTATCTGCCTGATAAGTCATATAATCAGGACGGAAATAGAAATATCCCAGATTACGCAACAAAGTACTGATACGATTGCGCTCTTCGTCCAGATCGCTTACATTAAACTGCTCACCCGGAGTAAGTAATGAACGGCGGCGCCCCCGCTCCATAATACGAAGGGTCTGTGGTGTGAAGCGACCATAATATACCGTATCAATAAAATAGGGATCACGCATCTCCACCGTATACTCCACTCTTGCTTTGAGGCTATCCTTCGGATTGACAATGGTTTGTTGCGTCACTTTCCCATTGAAATAGCCATAATCATGCAGCAAATTGGTAGCTACCTTAACACGAATATCCGGGTTCACAGTAGAGATAAATACCGGTTTTGCCGCAAAACGATTGAATATCCATTTACCAAAGCCCTTCTCGTACTTCACAAAGTCATTATACACCCACATGCCGAAGGGGATAGGCAGAATACCAAATAACTTCGTTGACGGACTTTTATCCAATGCAGCCGTAACCTCACTGATAGCCGTTTCACCCACAGGAGTGGTAGAAGCATCTTTAAAGATATTTTTATTTCCCGTATACAGCACTTCGCCTTCGGGCAAATGTTTTGTAGTGGAACAGCTGAATAATGTGCCAATAAGGAAATATGCCAATATGCCAATAAAAAATAGAGATATTCCTCGTTTGCCGGTTATTCTTACTATTTTCATTTCTTCTTCTTTTTAAAAATAAACAATTCACTCAGACGGTCCATCTTCTTACGAAGCACAAGGCCAACGCCAGTCTCAGTAATCTCACCTTCAAAGACACTTTCATAGTTCTTGTTGTGGAACAGACGGATATAACGTGTCCCCGACTGATCCAGGCGATACTCTAAAGAGATGTTGTCAATAAACGATTCTACATCATTGGTAGCATTAGCTCCGGTAGAGACTTTACCTCCCAGCACAATCTGGAAACGATCGTTAAAGAGACGTTGTGAGTAACGGAAACTATAATCCGTCCGCTTACCGCCCGCATCCGAATCATCATGGTCTTCGACACCGAACGACAGGCTGGCATTCTTCATATTTCCGGTAAGAGCATTAATCTGGCTGGCAAGTACCGAGTTCAGGGCAGCTCCCATATTCAGGTTCATACCACCGCCACTACCCGAATCGGCAAGGAATATACCTGTAGCCAACATTGCCACGGCCTGTTTACTACGTTCGTCCGGCCCCATTCCCGCCAATTGATTTTGTACCGAAGCATCATCGGGTGCATCAATCTCAAAAGCCAATGAAAGATTGTCGAGGCGATTCTTCACAACAATAGAAATGTCAAAGTTCACCATTCGCGACGTACCATCCTCCTGCGATACAGAAGCCCGCATACGCTCCGTAGCCCGGAAGTTCAGTAAAGGATCCATCGGATTACCCGTCCAGTCCACATAGCTTCCGTTCTGTATCTGGAACTCTTTCAACGGAATAACCGGAAGAGCATATTTCATCATTCCCCCGGTAAGGGTATAACGCCCGGTAAGGGTCAGATCTCCTTGTGGTGTATATTGCAAAGACAAATCACCTCCACCTTCCAGCTCAACACGGCTGCTACGGTCTGCACTCAAATCGGCCTTCAAGCGGACAGCCGGATCGATGTGTACAGTCATAATCATATCCAGTCCACCCAAAGAAAGAGTCGGCACCTCTTCTTTATTTAAAGAAGTGGTATCTGCAAACGAGGTGAAAGTCACCAGATCACTCAACCGGTCCTGTACGGTGAGCGGAGAGTCAGTAAGTACATAGGTAACATCCGTATTGCCCAGCAAATTCACATTACCACGCATCATTAGTGCTTCCAACGGGCCGCGGACCGTGGCATCAAGGTCAACAAAGACCTTACCATAGACCATACTTTCCTTCGTCCGTTTGGCATTGAGCAATGTATAGTTCTCAGCAAACAGTTTCAGGTTTGCCATCGGACGACTCATATCGCGAAAGTCAACATAACCGTCAATACTGAACGGATTTTTACTGGTGGTATAAATAGCAAATTTATCAAACACGATGCGATTATTCTGTACTTGTATCGGACGGTTATCAAATGTAAACCGGGCATCTGCCTGACGTGCATAGACAGAAACACTATCCAGTGACAATCCGCCGTTTATCAACGGAGTGTCAGTATATCCTGTAATATGCAAATCACCATCCATATCACCGGAGAGAGTTACCACCTGATCGGGTACAAACACATTGGCAATCGTAAGCGGGAAATGCTCAAGCGTGGAATTCACCACAATACTGTCTTTCCCGGAAATCGTAGGATACAACGCTCCGTCAGCAACCATAATCTCCGTACCTTCATGTGTCAGGTACGTATTCACATACTGTTTGCCAGCCTCACCCGGAAGCCAGGTAGCTCCCAAAGAAACATCACCGATACGTTGGCGCTCGTAAGTCAGCTCATCAATGCTGGCTTCAGCAGAGAGCTCCAGAGAGTTTTCCGTTTGTATATAGTGGGCTTCGGCAGAAAGCAGTCCGGTAATATCGGGCATATAGGGCAAGATACTAAACAGTTCATCCAACCGGATACGGCGCAACTCGACATCCATATTCTGCAACGAAACCGTATCACTTGGCAGAGACTGCATCCGGATTCCCATCCCTTCATTATCCTGCATATCTACATTGGCATAAACACGCATATTATTGTGCAGATAAATCCAGTTGTGATGCTCCTCAAAGCGAAACTTATGGAAAGCAATGACAGGCTCCTCCGGTATCAGGGTCAGGGCAATTCCATTTCCCTTACCACGACCACCATAAAGAGGCTTGGCGTTGACTCCAAAAAGTAATCCGGTTTTTCCCTTATCATTAATATACTGTGCAGTCAATTCGGCATCCTTATCACGGATTTCTCCTGTAAGAATCGATTTAAAAGAGATCTGCGGATTCTTTGGCCCATTGATTACTCCACCATGCAGACTGATGCGGCTTGTGTCTTGCTTCAAAGTGAGGAAAATAGTATCAAGCTGCAAAGTATCTATCTTGAGTGCATGAAGAGAAGCCTTGCCATTAATTCCCCAATCGGGCGCACAGCCTATTTTAACAGAAGCATCTTGGTACGATATTTTCTGTGTGGCAAGATACCATGCCATCGGATTATTGCGTCCTGCCGAGAAAGAAAAGATTGCGGTAGGCAATGCTTTACGCAACTCTGCATGATTCAGTTCTTTATTATCCAGTTGCCTCATCAGTATATCGGCAAAGTGGGTAGACTGGCGAATCAAAGGTTCTAATCCGGCACGGGCACTAAGGTTCAGCTTCAAGTCGCCGGAAGTAAGATGGGTAAATACACGCTCTTTACGAACTTCTCCGGTAAACTGGAAGGCCAGTACTTTCTCCTTCCCTAAACTGACGCCCACCAGTTTTTCAGTGTCGAGCGAAGTAACATCCAGTTCTACTTTTCCATCCGGATAACGGTGGGCAAGATGATATTCCGCATCGGCTTTCATCTTCAACAAGGCATTGTCACTGGTCAACTGTGCCGTAGCAACTGCATTCTTAACTGCTCCCGAAAGTTCAATACCGGAAATCCGATAATCGGCATAATGCAGTTTATCAATAGATGCATTGACTGTAGCAACCGAACGATAAGAGGTAAAGTCGAGCCCACGCCCACGGGCAGAGAGGGAAGTGGTCAGTTCATAAATAGAATCATGCGGAAGGAAATGATTCACCTGCAGATCTTCAATCTTCAAATCGGCACTGTATACTTCGGTATTTGTATTAAGATTGGCAGTAAGATTCAACCTGCCTTCTTTTTCTTTCAGTTGCAAACGGGCATCGTATTCAGGTCCCTCCATACCTAAACGGGCATCGAGCAACATACTGTCCGGAATAACCAAAGGTGCTCCGGGCTTCATGTCTGCCAGCGCTGTCAGGAAGTTAAGGTTTCCGGTTCGCATCTTCAGGTCAATAGCAGCAGAACGAGTGACACTATCCATCAAATTATATAACTCTCCACCACCATCCAGAGAGAAAGCACCGGGCAGATCAATCTTAAAACGGGAAATCTGCATTGATTTCAGGTTTCCCTCTGTGCCCGCCTGAACAACAAGGGGCCGGAAGGGATAGGCATCCTTGAATGCATCGGGTAGTCCGCCGGCAAACAAAAGCACATCTTGTTTACCAATAAGAGCATTGAAACGCGCAGTCAGACGTCCTGTAGTAGGAATATTTACCAGCTCCCAATATGTCTGGGCAGTCAGGTTCATTTCCGAATGGGGAGTAAGTAAGCGGAAATAAGGCACACGGATCAGTGTACTATCAGCAAAGACGCGTCCCGTAAGAGAAGTTACACTGAGTCCGGAACGCTCATTCATGGAGAATTCACGAATGACTGCGTTCATATTACGTCCCTGATAGAGAACAGAGTCAATCCCGATACGGATATCACGCAAGGCAATGTGTGAAGGGTCAAAACCCTCGGCAGGCAAAGCATTCCCCGTATCATAATTGACCGAAGCTCCTGTCAGCAGAAAGGACCGCAAACCATAAAACTGCTGTTTAAGGTCGGCAGACACATCATTGACAGTTACCTCACCCACATGGGCAGCCATACGCATGGAATCAGCAGGAAGTTGCATGCTGAAAGAGACATTCTTCAGATTAAGTGCATGAAGATTTACTTTCCAGTTGACAGGAGCCGAAGCGGTGTCCGGCTTCTCCGTAGTAGTGGTATCTGTAAGAATAAGTCCGATATGGGTATCGGAAAGCTCTGCACGATTTATAACAGCTAACTCATTGCCAAGATCTACCCCATGGCTTTCGAGAAAGAAGCGCCCCAATACACCACGAATCTGCATACCTTCTATCAGATTGGCCGAATTGACAGCTACGCGCTGAATAGTGATATCATCCACTTCTATTTTTCCTTTGAACAAAGGCATAGCCTGCACATGCACATTAAGACTGGCCAATGTGAGTAACGTGTCCGGAGCCTGTACGACCTCTACATCCCGTACTAACAAGTTTAATGGGAAACGGAGATCAATACGTCCGACATTGATTTGCATACCGGTAGCCTGAGATGCATATACAGTGGCCTGCTTCCGTAGAAAATTCTGTACGGGAGGCACATAAAGCAGTATCATTAGTACTACAAAAAGTAGTATAGGAGTGAGTATAACCCAACTCACCCATTTTATCCATTTTCGTTTCATCAAGCGTGTTTCAATACTTTAAAGAGATACAAAGTAAACAAATAAATCCGGGAAAAAGATTTAGGAGTTCAATAAATACTTCCTTGCTTCCTCTACAACCAACCGTAGTAAAGGCAATACAGCCTCTGTTTTTTGTTTCACTTCATCAGAAATGTTATCATCGCGCCGAGCTTCCAGCCAGGACAATAACGGCAGTATATTTCCTGCCCCTATCAAAGTCAGCAACGGAAGCAATTTATGCGACATACCAGCAATACCAGCCATATCTTCATCATCCAATGCCTTCTCCATCCGACCAATATTTTTCTCTGTTTCTTCTATAAAGGAAGAGATAATAGAACGTGTAGCCTCCGGTTCGTATTCAGTAAAGGCGGCAAGAGCTTTGAAATTCAGAGAATTGACAGTTAGAGAATTGACAGTTGACAATTGACAATTGACAGTGGGCTGCGCTCCTGTACTGCATACTAATGGCTCCTCCTTCACTGTCAATTGTCCACTGTCAACTCTCAACTGTCCACTCTCAACTGTCAATTGTCCACTGTCAACTGTCAATTGAATAAGCTCTTTCACCGTAAATGGTTTATGCAGACAGCCGGCAAAACCATGTTCCAGAAACTCGGCTTCATTCATATCGCTGCGGGCCGTAACGGCTATAATCGGAATTGTTTTTGCTTGGGGAATATTGGAAGCACGAAGTAGTTTCAACAGATCAAAACCGTTAATAGCAGGCATCTGGACATCTGTAAGCAATACATCAAAATGATTCTCACGAAGTTGCTCTGTCAACTCGTCAAGTTGCTCGCAACAAGTAGCATGAATGCCCTGCTGCTCAAGCATGGCAGCAGTGAGTGTCAACTGTATTTTATCATCATCGAT
Organism: Bacteroides sp. HPS0048; assembly: GCF_964240755.1. Classification (NCBI taxonomy): domain Bacteria; kingdom Pseudomonadati; phylum Bacteroidota; class Bacteroidia; order Bacteroidales; family Bacteroidaceae; genus Bacteroides; species Bacteroides sp. HPS0048. The sequence goes on from NZ_CAXSVC010000043.1 coordinate 27,365, forward strand.
AAGAAGAATATTTGCCGCAGGAACCGGAAGCTGTGTTCCTTCATCCTCTTCGGCAGCAGGAACAGTATTCGTATTATTTATTACAGATTGCTTTTTGTCTTTATAGTCTGATACAGCTTTACCTACCGGGTATAATGGCAAAATCACTGTAAATGTGCTCCCCTCACCTACTACACTCCGCACATCAATTGTACCTTCAAGCAAAGTAACCAATTTGTGCACAATAGAAAGTCCAAGTCCAAAACCTTCTTCACCTTGAGCACCGGGCAGTCGGGTAAACTCCTGAAAAATACGTTCCCGGTCTTTGGCAGCCATCCCCTTACCGGTATCCGTTACATCAATGTGCAAACGAGACGAAGAATAACTTACCGAAAGCGTGATCTCTCCTTTGGAAGTAAACTTCACAGCATTGGAAAGCAGGTTGTTCACAATCTGACGAATGCGAAGCGGATCACTGATAAAATGCTCATCAAGTTCTGGAGCTATCTTACAACGAAGCACAAGTCCTTTGGCTGCAGTAAGAGGTTCAAAGCTAATGCGAATTTCTTCAAAAAGCTGTGAGGGATTGAAAGTAACGCGGTTGACTTCCGCTTTATTCAAGTCGAGACGATGGAAATCGAGCAAGTCACTGACCAGTTTCAACAGATGTTGTGAAGAGCTCTTCATATTATCCAAATAGAAGCGCTGACGTTCATCTTCCGTAAGACGAACCAGCAAATCAGTATAGCCTATGATAGATCCAAGAGGTGCCTTAAAATCGTGGGTAATAGCAAGCATTAATTTTTCACGGGCCTCCAGCAGATCTTCGGCACGACGGTTCGCGTCTTCCAACTCCGCCCGATAACGATTACTTCGAGTTATATCTCTCCAGATCAATATAAGAAAAAAGGCAGAAAGTAACACGGCACCTACAGCAATTCCTCCAATGGTACGGGCAGAACGCTGACGAATATCCTGCTCCTTCTGGGCATTGAGTTGTGCACGTAACACAACATTTTGTTCATACTCTTTCACCAGACTATCAATACGGGCCGTCAGTTGTGTATCAAGACGTCGGAATTGCACATTTCTCCGCCGGATAGTAGTTTTCTTCTTTGCCCGCTTCTGCTCGCTGGCGGTACGAATCTTCTGATGCAATGAATCAGCAGGATTATAAGCTTCAAGAATCGTATCGGTAGCAAACTCTTGTGAGGTGTTTACCAATACAGCAGTATCTTGTTTGGAGGGAACAAAAGCCTCGGCCAGCCTCTTAAAAAAACCTTTCTTCTTAGGTTTTGTAATAAGAGAATCACGGGTGGTAATTACGCGATGTTGTACACGCTGTTGAATAACAACCGAATCCTGTTCAGCGATGATTTCTTCAATCTCCCTGGCGGACAGAAGACTATCATTAGCCTCACTCAACACACGAAGCATCCGGATCGTATTCTGATCTTTTTCACGCAACAGCACCAACAAACTATCTGTCATCAGACTTTGTTGATCGTCCGAAGCCGAAAGAGTCTCCATCTCCCGGTGAACAAACACAAGAGAAAAGAGTAATATCGCCAACAGAAGAGAGTATCCAATGGCAATCTTTACTTTGGTAAAACGTGAAGGAGTCATAGGCAAAATGTTATAAGGTTATAGAGTTGTAAAGTTATAAGGTTGTAAGGTTATGGAGTATAGGGATACGATGTTATTAGATTAGGTTATCAAGCTCGCAAAATATAACATTATAGCATTATAACCTTATAACCCTATAACTTTACAACTTTTCTTTCGTTTTATAGTAGAATCGCCACCACAGCATGATACCCGCACTGGTCAATCCAAAAGGAAAAGCCATCCACACCCCGGTAATCCCCCAGTTAAGAACGAATCCACAGAAATAACCCACCGGCAAAGATATCACAAAATAGGCAATAAAAGCTATGAGCATCATCGGTTTCACATCCGAAATACCACGCAAAGCATTGGCAAAGTTTATCTGCATGCCATCACCAAGCTGATAAACTAGCATTGGAATAATCAGCATTACTACCATAGCAGACACCTCTTCATTGTCTGTGAACCATCCTCCCAGATAATTGCGGCATAGAAATACAATGCTTCCCAATACCACCGCCATTACCATAATCAACTGAAAACCGGCATAAGCAGAACGACGCACATTAACAATATCATCCTGTCCCTTAAAATTGCTGACACGTACCGCAACAGCAGCTCCCATGCCGTAGAACATCATAAACGTAAATTGAGAAATAGCACACATTATCTGATGTGAAGCCAACGCAATGGTGCCCAGCCAACCTATCATCACCGCACTTAAACTAAAAGAGGCTGTCTCCATTCCCATTTGAAAAGCAACAGGCCAGCCCAAAGCATTGAGACGGATAAACATTGGCCGTGACCACCCTAAACGGAAGAACCCTACTTTATAGCGCAGGAAACGACGACTATTGAAAAATATCACAGCAAATACAATCACCATGACAATACGAGAAAACAAAGTGCTGATACCTGCCCCTAATAATCCTAATTCCGGGAAACCAATCAACCCGTTAATCAGGATATAGTTCCCGATAATATTCAGAACATTACCACCCAACAATATCCACATCGCGGTTTTAGTATCGGTAATACCATCCGTAAACTGCTTAAAGCCATTGAATAGTAAGACAAATACAAGAGAAATGAGCAATACTATGTAATAGGGCTTAATCAGTGGAAGTAATTCTTCCGGCTGCCCCAACCGTTCTACATTCAAAAACAAAATCCCCATTATCAGTGTCAGCAACAAGCCAACAAGCAGATTTGCCAGCAGGCTACAGCGTAAAGCCTGACCAACAAGTGCGAATTTCTTATTTCCATATAGACTTCCCACAATGGGGGTCAATCCATAGGAAAAACCTGTACTGAAAATAATAGCCAGGTTAAATACATTATTTACAAAAGAGGCAGCGCCTAATTCGCTGGTGCTATGATGACCGATCATCAGCGTGTCAGCAAATCCAAGGATAATAACTCCCAGCTGTCCGATGACGATAGGCAATCCCAAGAGAAACAACGCTTTGTAATGCCCCTTGTAGGTTTCATAGAAGTTTCTTAATCTCATGAAAGTAGTGATTAGTGATAAGTGATGAGTAGTTAGTGATGAGTGAGTAGTGAGTTAGTGATAAGTGAGTAGAAAAAAGTATGGATATTAAAGGAACCTATAGCGCAGCCCGCTAATCACTCATCACTACTCACTTATCACTAACTCACTTACTCACTACTTACAATTTTTAATACCACTCCATTAGCCTTGTCAAAAGCTGTTTGTGCTACAGTTTGTAATTGTCCGGCAGTCACAGCCCGATAACGCTCTACCTCTTTTTCCATATCTTCAGCCACTCCATTCAGCTCGAACCAGGCAAGATTAGTAGCGACATTCAGATAATTGATATTACCGAATATCTGAGTAGACTCAAATTTATTCTTTACCTTTTCCAGCTCTTGTGCAGCGATCGCTTCATTCTGTAAGATCTTTAACTCTTCACGCACAGCAGCTTCTGCCTCTTCCAATGACACACCCGCCGAAGGTTTACCGGATATGTGAAACAATCCGGCATCTATCGAGCCCGAAATAGATGCGTCAATACTGGAAAACAACTGCTTCTCCTGTACCAGATGTTGATTCAGACGACTGGAACGGCCATTACTCAGAATATCCGACAATATATCAAATGCATAATAGTCAGGATGAGCGCGCTCACACATATGAAATGCCATAAAGAGTGCATCGAGGGGAACATTGCGTTCTACTGTTAAACGGCGCTCTTCTGTTTGTACAGGTTCCTGCGGCAATCGGCGTACCGGAACATCCCTGCGCGGAATAGTTCCAAACCACTTCTCTGTAAGGGCCACCGCCTCTTCAAAGGAGATATTCCCGGTAACGGCAAGCACTGCATTATTAGGCGCATAGAATCGGAAAAAGAAATCTTTCACCTCATCCAATGTAGCATTAGCTATGTGCGACAACTCTTTACCGATAGTAGGCCATTGATAAGGATGCTCTTTATAGGCAAGAGGACGCAACAGATGCCCCACATCGCCGTAAGGCTGATTGAGACAACGTTGTTTAAATTCCTCCATTACCACTCCCCGCTGAACTTCCAGACTACGTTCATTGAAATCAAGACTCAACATGCGGTCAGATTCCAACCAGAAACCTATTTCTACATTCTGGCGGGGAACGGTAAGATAATAATTAGTGATGTCATTATTTGTCCAGGCATTATTTTCTCCGCCGGCAAGTTGAAGCGGAGCATCATAATCGGGGATATTCACTGAACCACCAAACATAAGATGCTCAAAAAGATGAGCAAACCCTGTATGTTCGGGATGTTCGTCCCTTGCTCCTACATTATATAATATATTAAGAGCTACCATCTGGGTACTATCATCCTGTGAATGCACCAGCCTCAGCCCATTGGCTAAAATATGCCTGTTTATCTTTAACATCTTAATCTAATACAGATACTTTAATTATTTTCACATCATCTTCCGGACGGTCACTACGATCAGTCTTCACATTCTGTATCTTGTCTACAATATCCATACCGTCAACGACTTCACCAAACACAGTGTATTCACCATCCAGATGAGGAGTACCACCTACAGTAGTATAAGCTTCTATCTGTTCTTTAGTAAAATGAAATTCCGGCTGCTTAGCAGCTTCTTCCTGAGCCTGTGCAAACAGTTTTTCCTGCAAATCATACAATCCATCCTCATCATTGGCTTTACGCATCTTATAAATCTCTTTCATATGTTTCTGCGCCAATGCATTAAAAATATTAGTCAGTTTGTTTTCGTTCATCTGTTGCTCCATACCCAGTAAAGTAGAATCATTGTAAACCTTTCCGGTTACAATATAGAACTGACAACCGGACGACTCCTTATTCGGATTTACATTGTCCCCTTGACGAGCTGCTGATAAAGCACCTTTCTTATGGAAATATTTCGGATAAACAAACTCAGCCGGAATGGTATACCCAACATCACCGGCACCCAGCATTTTACCTTTCGGAGCATTCTTTGAATCCGGGTCACCGGCCTGCACCATAAAATCTTTGATCACACGGTGAAACAGTGTACCGTTGTACATACCTTCTTTAGCCAGTTTAATAAAATTATCTCTGTGTTTCGGAGTCTCATTGTAAAGTTTCACCTTAATATCTCCAAGCGAAGTTTCAATCTTCAACATTGTTTCTTTCTGATTTTCCATATCTACATTTTTCTTTTGACCTGGTTTACAAGAAGCTACAGCTCCACAAACCAATATTGTTAATAGTATCAATAAATTCCTTTTCATAACGCTTTCAATTAATTTAAGTTTGCAAATATACGATTTTCGTATAAAACCTCTTACCTTTGTAACTCACAAAATGGCTAAAGATAATATCATGAAATCCATATTAATAGTTGAAGATGATATAACCTTCGGCATGATGCTGAAAACCTGGTTAGGGAAAAAAGGATTTGAGGTGGACTCGACAAGTAACATTGCCCGGGCAAAGAGATGTATCGAAGCACAAATGCCTGACTTAATTCTCTCCGATCTCCGTCTTCCCGATCAGGACGGCATCCATTTATTAAAATGGATGAATGAACAGCATATGGATATCCCATTGATTATCATGACCGGATATGCAGATATACAGTCGGCAGTCCAGGCCATCAAACTGGGTGCACGAGACTATATAGCCAAACCGGTAAACCCGGAAGAACTTCTCAAAAAAATGTCCGAAGCCTTACAAGGCAAAGAAAACGGAAAACCGGTATCCGACAAACAACCATCTGCTCAAAAACAGCACTCAGTTACTTCTGACAAAAGGCATGCTTACCTGGAAGGTGAAAGTGATGCCGCCAAACAATTATATAATTATGTGGGACTGGTGGCACCAACCAATATGTCTGTCCTTATTAATGGTGCCAGCGGAACGGGAAAGGAGTATATAGCCCATCGTATCCATCAACTCAGTAAACGAGCTGATAAACCTTTTATAGCCATTGACTGCGGCTCCATTCCCAAAGAACTGGCGGCTTCGGAGTTTTTTGGTCATATAAAAGGTTCTTTTACCGGTGCACTAACAGACAAGACCGGTGCTTTCGTAGCCGCCAATGGCGGTACAATTTTCCTTGATGAGATAGGAAACCTCAGCTACGAGGTACAGATACAGTTGCTTCGTGCTCTTCAGGAACGCAGAATACGCCCATTAGGATCTACACAGGAAGTTACAGTAGATATCCGCCTCGTTTCTGCCACCAATGAAAATCTGGAATCAGCGATAGAAAAAGGAACTTTCCGCCAGGACCTATACCATCGTATCAATGAGTTTACGTTACGAATGCCAACTCTTAAAGAACGTGGAGAAGATATTTTATTATTCGCCAATTTCTTTCTCGATCAGGCCAACCGGGAGTTAGATAAACAACTGATCGGATTCGATGCCAAAGCCTCACGCATGTTACTCGATTATCATTGGCCGGGTAATTTACGGCAGATGAAAAACATTATCAAGCGGGCAACTTTACTTGCACAAGGTAGTTTCATTACTCCTGTTGAGTTAGGTGCAGATTTACTTGAAACGCCTTCTACTCCGTCTAATATTTCTTTAAAGAATGAAGAAACAGAAAAAGAACATATCCTCGAAGCACTAAGACAGACAGGTAATAACAAAAGTAAAGCAGCACAAATGCTGGACATTGACAGAAAAACACTCTATAATAAACTAAAACTTTACGGGATCGATTTATAGAAAAAAGGTGTGGATTATTTCCACACCTTTTTTCTACACCCTCCACACATTTCCACACTTCTCTACACACGTCAAAAGGCGGAATAAACAAATAAACTCCTATATACAAGACATTTACAAGAACATATATATTTTTGGCACATCCTTTGAACTTATATAACCGTAAGCGTTCAATAACAAAGTCCAACGATATAAATAACTTAAAAATATATAGTCATGAAAAAATTAGTATTAGTAGTAGCAATGTTTATGTTTGTTTGTGGTGGTTCAATCTTTGCAATGGCTCAGGATCCTGTTAAGACTCAGCCCGCAACTGAAAAAACAGAAAGCACAGAGGAAACAACAACTTCCGAACCTGCAAAGGAAGAACCCAAAGCTGAAGAGCCCAAAACAGATGTACCTGCCGCAGAAACTCCTGCACAGGATGCTCCGGCAACAGAAGCTCCTGCTGCTGAATAAGATATAAAACCTAACCTACCTTAACACGAGAGAATTGAAATTAATTAAAGATCATCTCTTTAAAGCAAAGAAATTATGAAAAAGTTTGTATTAGTAGTAGCAATGTTTATGTTTGTTTGTGGTGGTTCAGCCTTTGCATTGGCCCAGGATCCTGTTAAGACCCAGCCTGCAACTGAAAAAACAGAAAGTACAGAGGAAACAACAACTTCTGAGCCTGCAAAGGAAGAACCTAAAGCAGAAGAGCCTAAAGCAGAAGAACCGGCCCAAAATGCTCCGGCTACTGACGCCCCCGCTTCAACAGAAACTCCTGCTCAGTCTGCTGAATAATAGTAAGCACACTACCATAAAAAGCCATCCCTGCTTCGTCTATTCCGGGGGTGGCTTTTTTGTATACCCAAAGTATACACTCTTTATACACCAAAGTATACTTGCTTAGGATACTGTATATCATCATTATACACATCATAAAGCCCTATATCTGCTACAAAAACACCCGGATGTTCTGACAGAAAACACCCGGATGTTCTACATCAAAACATCCGGGTGTTTTCAGCAAGAACATGGGGATGTTTTTACTATTAAACCCTTGAATTATCTCTGGTTGAAAGCTATTACTTTGCTACCCGAAAGTGTACTGTTAATAATAAGATAAAGGTAGCAATCTATTGAAGGGATTCGTACAAACGATTATCAGAACATCTCAAACCCATTCCACAAACTTCCTGCAGGAACAGGAGCATCCAACTCTATCAATTCCTTAGACACAGGATGTATAAATTGCACATGCCGTGCATGCAGACAAATACTACCATCGGGATTGGAACGTGGCGAACCATATTTCAAATCCCCCTTTATGGGGCACCCCATCTTAGCAAGCTGGCAACGAATCTGATGATGACGTCCGGTTTTAAGATCAACCTCCAGAAGGAAATAATTCTGTGACCGGCCTATAAGCCGATAGTGAAGAATCGCCTTCTTACTATTAGGTACTTCCTTCTCATAGGCGTAGCTCTTATTCTGCTTCTCATTACGCACCAGGTAATGAACTAATTCGCCTTCCGCTTCCTTCGGAGCATCTTTCACAATAGCCCAATAAGTTTTCTTCACTTCACTGTTTTTGAACATTTCATTCAAACGGGGAAGTGCCTTACTGGTCTTGGCGAAAATAACAAGACCGCTTACGGGGCGATCCAGCCGGTGAGTAACACCGATGAAGACATTGCCAGGCTTTGCATATTTCTCTTTCAAATACTGCTTTACAGTTTCGGAAAGAGACGTATCACCCGTTTTATCTCCCTGAACGATCTCGGAAGCGGCCTTATTGACTACTATAATGTGATTGTCTTCGTATATGACGGTCATACCGAAGAATTACATATTCATACCACCATCTACCTGGATCACCTGACCAGATACATAAGCAGACATATCAGAAGCCAGGAATGTAGCAATGTTAGCCACATCTTCGGGCGTACCACCACGGCGCAAAGGAATCTTCTTTGCCCATTCTGTCTTTACCTCTTCAGACAAAGCAGCAGTCATGTCTGTAATAATAAAGCCCGGAGCAATGGCATTGGCACGGATACCGCGAGAGCCCAATTCCTGTGCAATAGACTTAGCCAAACCAATCATACCTGCTTTTGAAGCAGAATAGTTAGCCTGTCCTGCATTTCCGTGAACACCCACTACAGAAGCCATATTGATAATGCTACCAGCTTTCTGACGCATCATAATCGGTGTACAGGCATGGATAAAGTTGAATGCAGATTTCAAATTGACATTGATAACCATATCCCACTGCTGTTCGCTCATACGCATCATCAAACCGTCACGTGTGATACCTGCATTATTTACCAGAATATCAATACGTCCGAAATCCTTATGAATATCTGCTACTACCTTGGCGGTATCTTCAAAATTAGCAGCATTTGAAGCATATCCTTTAACTTTCACACCCATTGCTTCTATTTCTTTGGCCGTATTTTCAGCATTTTCGTCAATCACAAGATCAGTGAATGCAATATTTGCTCCTTCTGAAGCGAATTTTAAAGCGATAGCCTTACCAATACCACGAGCAGCACCCGTTACAATGGCTGTCTTTCCATCTAATAATCCCATACTAAATTGATTTTAATTAAATTTCTGTTCTATGAAGTGCGCCAAACACAATGTTGGCTACGTATTTTTTCCGGGTTTCCATATCCAGATTGGCTCCTATATGCCCACGGATATAAGGGACTTCTATCCCTTTCACACAATAATGCACCAATGAAGCAGTCATATCAACATCATCGATATGAAAAACTCCTTTATCTTTACCTTCCTGCAATACCCCCTTGAAAAGTACCATCTCCTTTGTATCAAACTTCTTACGCACTTTTTCAACTCTCCATATATCCCGAAAGAAGTTTGCACGCAGTGTTCCATTACGATATACCACCTCTTTTACCGCATCCAACCGTGTATAAATCATCTCAATAATTTTCTTGTCAGGTGAAATATTCTTCTCTGCCACACGTTTCATCATATCCGAGAGTATATCCAACTCAGACTCAACAACAGCCAAATAAATTTCATCCTTACTTTTAAAATAGGTATAGAGGGTTCTCCTGCCTTTTTTTGAAGCGAGGGCAATATCATTCATTGTGGTATTCTCCACTCCCATCTTCGCAAAAAGCTGACGGGCGACGTCTACTAATCTGGCTTTCGTTTTTGATACGGTCATAGGTTATAATTGCACATTGCTGAATAATTTGAGCAAAAGTAATTCTTTTCTTTCTACCCTACAAGAAAAATACGAGATTATTAACATTTGTATATTAATATATGCCAAGAAAAAATCTCTCATATACCTTGTTCATTATCAATACAATAAACGTGTATTGGATTTTTTTTAGAAAAATAATTCAGAAATAATTTGCTTATTCAATCAAAAGCCGTACCTTTGCACTCAGAAAACATCGCGGAGTGGAGCAGTTGGTAGCTCGTTGGGCTCATAACCCAAAGGTCATTCGTTCGAGTCGGATCTCCGCAACTTACAGAAAGAGAAGCAATTGCTTCTCTTTTTTTATACCCGAGAATCACTTCCCGGAAGCGATATAAAGGCTCAGTTGTAATTCTTGGGGGATTAATTTTGTCAATTCCCTTCATGCATATATCTTTGCTAGCCTAAAAAGGAAG
>NZ_CAXSVC010000044.1:0-36260 GCF_964240755.1 Bacteroides sp. HPS0048
CAGGCAACCTTCAATCCCTGGCGCTTCTCTATCACTTCGATAAAGGTACTGGCTTCCGAAAGGGAATCATGTGTACCTGTATCCAGCCATGCAAAACCACGACCTAACAACTGGACTTTCAGCTCTTCATCATTCAGAAATTCCTGATTCACGGTGGTTATTTCTAACTCTCCACGGGCAGATGGTTTGATATTTTTGGCCACCTCAACCACTTTATTGGGATAAAAATAGAGTCCGACTACGGCATAGTTACTTTTGGGATGAACCGGTTTTTCTTCAATGCTCAGTACATTCCCCTCCTTATCGAACTCGGCAACTCCGTAACGCTCCGGATCACTGACCCAGTAACCAAACACGGTTGCTTTCTGTTTTTCTTCGGCCAGACGAACAGACTCTTTCAACATCCGGGTAAAGCTTTGCCCATAGAAAATATTATCTCCCAATACCAGACAGACAGAATCATTACCGATGAATTCCTCACCGATGATAAATGCTTGTGCCAACCCATCGGGCGAAGGTTGCTCTGCATATTCAAAACGAACACCAAAGTCCGAACCGTCTCCTAATAGGCGCTGGAAACCCGGCAGATCATTAGGCGTGGAGATGATTAATATTTCGCGGATACCGGCAAGCATTAATACGGATATCGGATAGTAAATCATGGGCTTGTCGAAGATAGGCAACAGCTGTTTACTTACCCCTTTGGTGATAGGATACAGACGGGTGCCTGAACCGCCGGCTAATACAATTCCTTTCATAAAACCATCGATTGAAAATTAAGATTATTGGAAAATAAAATTTACAGAAAAAAGTAGTTCTATTAACTTCTCAATATAAACTCTGTCAAATTCAGAAAACTCTTATTCTTTTCTCTACGATAAACGCCTCATTTCTCTACGAGAATCGACCCGATCTCCGTAGAGTTTCTCTCTGTTCCTCGTAGAGAAAAATTAGTAAAACATAACTATTTAATAATCAAATCGTTACAACAAATCAACATTGTATATATTTTCCACCATTATTATATAACAAAATAGTTTATTGAAATACTAAATGAATACGAAATATTATAACCTACCATCTTCTAATTCTTTCAAAGCTTCCACTACCGTTCCTTCCTCCGAAGACAACTGCCGTCCACCTCCCCAACCATCAACAATACGCCGAATCTCTTCTATCAATTCTTCATCAAATACTTCATCATAACAAGAGAGTAACAAACGGCATTTCAATACAGAATCGTCCAAGTGATCCAAGACAATAAAAGCACGATCTAATATTCCCTGTATTTTTGCTTCTTTATTACTATCTGAGTACGCTGTGGCTCTATACCCCATCAACAACGTAAGGCAAAGCGAAGCCTCTTCCTCGTCCGTCTCTCCTTTTCTGTCAAAAAGAGATTCGGACAAGCGAAAAACTTCTGTGTTAAGTTGGCAAAAACGATCTGTATAGATGGGGGTACCATCAATACCCAGATACAATAATTCGTGAGAGATGCTTTGCAACTCCCGAACCTGGTTCATTAATTTATCCATTTACTTCGTAGTTAGAAATCAGTAGTAAGCAATTACTATTATTTATGAAAGGATGTGCAGATAACTTTTGGGGACTTTAATACTGGCAGTGAGAATGCCATTAATCCGGATCATCACATGTGTGCGATTGGCAATACTGACAAGTTCGCCCTCAACACCGCAAAGGTCTCCTTTGACAACCTGGACCTTAACTCCAACAGCAAAAGATTCATCATTCAATATTACACTTTCGGGAGAGAGATCCATAACGAACATGAAATCACGCATTTGCTTATCGGGAATAATGAGCAGGCTATTTGTCCGGAGATCCTTCATATAGAATAACTGAACATTATAATCTTTCGTTATAGACCAGGCACGATCTTTGGTAGCACGAACAAATATCAGATTCCTGATAACAGGTACTTCCACACGACGTTTGCGATACTTCAACTGACGAATCACAAACTGAGTGGGCATAAAGCACTCGACATTCAGTTTCTCCAAAGAATTACGGATCGCAAACTCCTGATCCTTACGGGTTCGGGCAGCAAACCAATATTCCTGTTGTTCAGACATTTATGATTTTAAAATTGGAGTGATTTAGTAACCTTCAGGTACGCTACGCGGCTTGGACGAGACATCTTACTCATTCAAGCCGAAAGAATTAAAAAAACTGTTTCAGACAGCAAACGGACAGAGATATAACTTTACTGAACGTTCTTTTTTAGACGGGGACAAAGGTAAAACGGATAAATGAAACAACAAAACATTTTTGATAATTTTATTTCGTTTCTCCATCGGTATGGATTCTTTGCCATTAAAGAATAGGTAATTAATACTATGTTAATTAGGTAATTAAGGGTATAATAAATACTATTTTAACACTGCGTTAAATACGTACTTTTAGTACACAAAAATAGGATAGTTGATAAAAAGCCTTCGAATTAACTAAAAAGGAATATTTAGTTATCATATAATAAAGTAAAGGACTTTCCCGGGCTTTTTTATTGCCCCGAAAGAATAATCATGTAAATTTGTAGCACAATAAAAATTCTGGAAAATGAAATATATAAAGTATCTTCCGATTGCTCTTATGCTATGTCTCTGTTCCTGCAAAAGTGGAAATGCAACTAGTCAGGCTACTGATATCCCACAAGACAGTATTAAAACATTCACCTTACCCGCTATCCCCGCTATGCTGAATACTCCGGAATTAAGGGCTGATTTTCTGGTACGCCATTATTGGGATAATGTCAACTTTGCAGATACTAACTATATTCATCATCCGGACATCACCGAACAAGCCTGGGCTGATTATTGCGACATTCTGAATCATGTACCCCTGAGAACAGCACAGGAGGTCATGAAAGAAACAATCCAGAAAACGGAAGTAGAAAGAAAGATGTTTGACCACATCACCGAATTAGCAGACAAATATCTCTACGATCCAAACTCACCGTTGCGAAATGAAGAGTTTTATATTCCGGTATTGGAAGCAATGGTAGCCTCTCCTATCCTGAGTGAAACTGAAAAGATTCGCCCACAGGCTCGATTGGAACTCGCACAAAAAAACCGTGTAGGTACAAAAGCACTTGACTTTACGTATACATTAGCATCGGGCGCACAAGGTACGCTCTATCAGATAAAATCCGACTATACCCTCCTATTCATCAACAATCCCAGTTGCCATGCCTGTACGGAAACAATAGAAGCATTGAAAAGTATTCCCATGGTAAGCGAATTGATAAAAAAGAAAAAATTAACCATTCTCTCTCTTTATCCTGACGAGGAACTGGATGAATGGAGAAAACACCGTAGTGAATTCCCTGCCGAATGGATTAACGGATACGATAAATCATTCACCATCAAAACAAAAAACCTCTACGACCTGAAAGCCATTCCAACCCTTTATCTACTGGATGCCAACAAAAAGGTATTACTGAAAGATGCTACAACACAGGCTATCTATGATAATTTGCCAATGCAATAATAATGTGCCAATGTGTTAATATGCCAATGTACCAATTGGCTGCGCTGCCACGCCGCATGGCAATTGGCACATTGGCATATTACCACATTATTTTTGTTATTCTGAATTTTCTTCCTATCTTTGCCGTGCATTGGTTCGCAACCTCTTCTTATTCGGAAGAATGCGATTAAAAGGGAATCAGGTGTAAATCCTGAACAGTCCCGCTGCTGTAAGTTCCAATGAATTATGTTATGAACAACTACCACTTTAGCCACTGGGGAAATCCTGGGAAGGCGTTCGTAACAGGAACAAGTCAGAAGACCTGCCATGCTATCTTTTTTCATTGCTTTCGAGGAAAAAGCGTTGAGTCTAATGAGCCGGATAAGTTCTATCCATCATTTCATTCACCACTCTGATTCAGAGAAAGTATATTTTTTTTAATAAACTCTGCCAAGTTTATTTATATGTCCGGCCGAAGGGATTTCGCCCGGACATTTTAATGCAAAACTAATGAGATGAACAAATTGAGACAGATCATTAAGTATAAACTCTGGGGTACAGTTGCCTGCTACCTTTTCTATATTCCTCTGCTTTCTGCGCAGCAGCAAAAAGTGGATACCACACATATTTATTCGATCCCCGAAGTGATTGTTGCCGACCGCTACCAGACACGGGAAATACGTTCGACAGCTCCCATACAAGTTTTTTCTAAAGAAGAACTTAAAAACCTGCATGCATTACAGGTTTCTGATGCAGTGAAACATTTCGCAGGAGTAACCATCAAAGATTACGGTGGTATTGGAGGACTGAAAACCATATCTCTACGTAGCCTGGGAGCACAGCATACAGCCATAGGATATGACGGTATTACTTTAACGGATTGTCAAACGGGACAAATTGATATCGGACGTTTCTCATTAGACAATGTAGACCGGTTATCGCTCAGCAATGGACAAAGCGACAACATATTCCAACCTGCACGCTTCTTTGCATCCGCAGGGTTACTGAATATCCAGACGTTGACTCCACGATTCAATGACAATAAAAAAACAAACATCAGTGGTTCTTTTAAAACCGGTTCGTGGGGGCTGATCAATCCTTCTCTAATGATAGAGCAAAAAATAAGTAAGAAATGGGCGTTCTCTGCCAATAGCGAATGGATGTCAGCAGATGGCCAATATCCTTTCACACTCTATTATGGTGATAAAAATGATATGACTTCCCGCGAGAAAAGAAAGAATACACAGGTGGAAAACTTACGTGCCGAAGCCGGGCTATTCGGAAACTTCTCTGCAACAGAGCAGTGGCGGATGAAAGCATATTACTATCAATCATCACGCGGATTGCCCAATGCCACTTCACTGTATTATGACTACGCGGCACAGCACTTATGGGATAAGAACGTTTTTGTGCAAAGCCAGTACAAAAAGGAATTTAACCGCCAATGGGTGTTCCAGACCTCAGCAAAATGGAACTGGAGCTACCAGCGTTATCTGGACCCTACTTACAATAACTCAGAAGGTAAACAGGATAACAGTTATTATCAGCAGGAATATTATCTGTCAGCATCGGCACTCTTCCGGGCGTTGGACAATCTTTCGTTTTCACTCTCTACAGACGGAAATATCAATACCCTTAATGCCAACCTGCACGAATTCGCCTATCCTACACGTTACTCATGGCTGACGGTAATAGCCGGAAAATACGTAAATGAATGGTTGACGCTTTCAGCTTCGGCACTCGCTACAGTGATTAATGAAAAAACTCAGCAAGGAGCCAGTGCAGGCAATCACCGTAAACTAACTCCCTATGTAAGTGCTTCATTCAAGCCTCTCAGCAGCGAGGAATTCCGAATTCGCTTTTTCTATAAGGACATTTTCCGCCTGCCCAACTTCAACGATTTATATTATGGCGAAGTAGGCAATATCGATTTACGCCCGGAGAATACCCGGCAATACAATATCGGCGTTACATATAACAGAGCTATCTCTGAGTTCCTCCCCTATCTCTCTGTAACCATAGATGCCTATTATAATAAGGTGTCGGACAAGATCATCGCTACCCCCACAAAAGATATCTTTGTGTGGAGCATGACCAATCTGGGAAAAGTAGAAATAAAAGGAGTGGATGTCACCGGAAACATAGTATTACAACCGATGGAGAAACTGCGTATCAATCTCTCCGGAAACTATACTTACCAGCGCGCATTAGATGTGACCGATCCGGTAAATGAACCTCAAAAAAGAACTTACAAGCACCAGATTGCTTATACGCCCCGTGTATCAGGTTCGGGACAAGCGGGAATAGAAACACCCTGGATTAATTTCTCGTACGCATTACTCTTTTCCGGGAAACGCTACACACAAGGAGAAAATATAAGTACGAACCGTCTGGATGGTTATAGCGATCATAGCCTTTCGGCAAGCCGTGATTTTAAAATCCGAAATATAAATACGTCACTCAGTTTAGAAGTACTCAATCTGTTGGATAAGAATTATGAAATCATCAAAAACTTCCCCATGCCGGGACGTTCGGTACGTGCTACACTGAAAGTTACCTATTAAATAACCTTATGATGAAATATAAATATCTCATATATCTGCTCTTCTCTCTGCTACTACATGCCTGTGATGACATGGTGGATCAGGACATACCCGGTGGAAACAGTAACGGAAATGTCATAGAAACCGGAACATCCGAGATGTATGTACTTAACGAAGGACTTTTCAATCTGAACAACAGTACTTTGATGCGTTACTCGTTTAAAGACAGCCGGATGGATATGAATTATTTCCGTAGCCTCAATCGTCGCGGACTGGGTGATACCGCCAATGACATGGCTATTTACGGAGAAAAGCTCTACATTGTAGTCAATGTTTCGAGTCAGATAGAGGTGATAGACTTACAATCGGGACTTTCACTAAAGCAGATTCCAATGCTAACGGAAAACGGAAGTTCACGGCAACCACGATTTATTACGTTCCACAAGGATAAGGCATATGTATGTTCGTATGACGGAACAGTAGCACGGATAGATACCACCTCACTAACTATTGAAGGTTATGCCAAAGTAGGACGAAACCCGGATGGCATCTGTGTACAGGGAGATAAGCTCTATGTATCCAATTCCGGAGGGCTCGACTGGGACGGAACCGGTGTGGACAATACGGTATCAGTGGTAAGTACGGAACCATTTGAAGAAATCAAAAAGATACAGGTGGGTCCCAACCCCGGTAAAATAGCAGCAGACGAATACGGACATGTGTATGTAGCTACACGCGGAGAGAAAATCAGTACAGGAGACTATAACTTTGTACAGATAAATACCACCACTGATGAAGTAGCACAAATCTACAACGAAAAAGTTATGAGTTTTGCCATCAATGACCAGCTTGCCTATTTGTATAACTTCAACTACGAGACACAGACTTCGCAGATAAAAGTATTCAATCTGCAAACAGGAACAACGCTGCGTGAAAACTTTATTGCAGACGGTACGGAAATACATACTCCTTACAGTATTTGTATCAATCCATACAGCGGGAATGTCTATATCACAGAAGCCTATAACTATCAGGTGAGAGGAGATGTACTCTGCTTCAATCCGCAAGGGGAACTACAATACCGCCTTCAAGGCGTAGGGCAAAATCCGAATGCAGTGGCCTTCTCTGACAAAAGTTCACAAAGTAGTGGCGGCGGTTCAACCGAAGATCCACGCGCTGCCGCTTTTGCTAATAAGGTATTGGAATATCGCCCGGCTCCGTCACAATACATGAATACCAGCACCACCGCTTACAAAGAAGGATTCACCTACGAACAGGTATTGGAATATGCTACCCAGCGGATACAGGATCGTCTTATGCTCTCATTAGGTGGATTCGGAGGAAATATCATAGTGGGATTCAAGCAGCCCATTCGCAATATAACAGGCGAGTACGATTTCAAAGTATATGGTAATGCTTCTTATAACATGTATGGCACAGGTACAGGTAAGCCGGGTGGCAGCGCTGAACCGGGCATTGTACTGGTGTCGAAAGATGTGAACGGTAACGGCCTGCCGGATGATAAATGGTACGAACTGGCAGGAAGTGAGTATGGCACAGATACGGAAACGCGTGGATATGAAATTACCTATCATCGCCCTCAAGTAGAAAACACAGATATACGATGGACGGATAATCAAGGAAAGGACGGATTCATTCTCCGAAATAGTTTCCACACGCAAGCCTCATACTATCCTGCATGGATAACAGAAAATGAAATAACCTTCCGGGGAACGCGCCTAAAAGACAATGCAGTGAATGAAAACGGTATGTGGATAGGTTATTGCTATACCTGGGGATATGCAGACAACCATCCGAACAGTACGGAAATGTCTAAGTTTAAAATAGACTGGGCCGTGGATGCCAATGGTAACAAAGTAGTGCTGGACGAAATAGATTTTGTGAAGATATATACCGCTATCAATCAGAATGCAGGGCCAATGGGAGAAATCTCCACAGAAATAATGACGGTGGAAGATTTACATTTCGACAATTAAATAAACTCAATTAATAAATTTTTAAATCAAGACAACAAAATGAAAAAACTATCTTTATTAATGCTGTTATCAGTATTTGTATTTTGGGGATGTAGTAATGACGATGACGAAGAGGTAAGACACATATTAAGTCTACCGGATTATGAAGCAGAGACTATTGATTTAGGGGATACACAACACCCTGTGGATACCTGGTCAACCAGTTATGACTATGAAGGACAAACCTATACTACCAACTATTTTCATACTCTTCTCACAGATAAAAGTAACATTTTTGAATTCGATTGTACCTCGTCCGATATTTATGGATTTGGTTCAGATGCATTTGCATTCACCAACTGTACATCCGGGAACTACAGTGCCGTAACTAAAAAAGGAGTAAACAACAACACCTACGTTGTTGTGGGTGCTTCCGGATACAAAGTAGGTTCCAATTCCGACACAGAGGTTTCCATTCGATTCAAAAATAGTAATAATACTAATTATAGTGTAAAAGGCCTATTCATTACCAATAGTGCATATGCCTATACCAGTATGACAGAAGGTACACCTCTCTACCATAACCAAGGTAAAGAAGACAAATTCGATACAACCGATTCATTCAAGTTAACTATCTACAATCTGGATAAGACAATGCACGTAGATTGCTATTTAGCAGAAGGAACTAACATTCTGACCGAATGGAAATGGATCAACCTTAGTGCATTAGGAGAAACAAAAGGTTTGAAATTCGCACTTACATCTACCAAAGAAGATGAATATGGTATGATGACTCCTGCTTATTTCTGTCTTGATGGTATCACCCTCATCGAAAAATAAAACAATCACTTCGGCATAATGCCGGTTGCATATCCTTAAAGTGCCTATTGCATTCACTCCAAATGCAACAGGCACTTTTTATTCCCCCACCCTATCAAAAAGTCAGTATTTTATTGCCCATATCAAAGTAAAACAGTAAATTAGGCGAGTAAAACCAAATATCTAAGGAAATGAAATTACCTTTTGCTGAATCATGGAAAATTAAAATGGTAGAGCCCATCCGCAAAAGCACCCGTCAGGAACGTGAGCAATGGATAAAAGAGGCACACTACAATGTATTCCAACTAAAAGCCGAACAAGTCTATATCGACCTCATCACTGACTCTGGTACCGGAGCTATGAGTGATCGCCAATGGGCAGGAATGATGTTAGGAGACGAGAGCTATGCCGGAGCTTCCTCATTCTTCAAGCTAAAAGACAAAATCACCCAGTTAACAGGATTCGAATATATTATTCCTACCCATCAGGGACGTGCTGCTGAAAATGTACTATTCTCTTATCTTGTACACGAAGGAGATATCGTACCGGGAAACTCACACTTCGATACCACCAAAGGTCATATAGAAGGACGTAAAGCCCTCGCACTGGATTGCACGATTGATGAAGCGAAGCAAACACAGCTGGAAATTCCCTTCAAAGGGAACGTGGATCCTGCCAAGTTAGAGAAAGCCTTACAGGAACATGCCGACCAAATTCCCTTTATCATAGTAACCATCACCAATAACACAGCCGGCGGACAGCCCGTTTCTATGCAAAACTTACGGGAAGTACGTGCTCTGGCCGACAAATACAATAAACCGGTACTTTTCGATTCAGCCCGCTTTGCCGAAAATGCCTACTTTATCAAAACGCGTGAAGAGGGATATGGCAATAAAACAATCAAAGAAATTACACGCGAAATGTTTGACTTAGCAGATGGCATGACCATGAGTGCCAAGAAAGACGGTATCGTAAATATGGGAGGCTTTATTGCCACCCGTCGTAAAGAATGGTATGAAGGAGCAAAAGGCTTCTGTGTACAATATGAGGGGTATCTTACATACGGAGGGATGAACGGAAGGGATATGAATGCGCTTGCTATCGGTCTGGATGAAAACACTGAATTCGATAATCTTGAAACACGCATCCATCAGGTACAATACCTCGCAAAGAAACTGGATGAATATGGTATCCCTTACCAACGTCCTGCCGGAGGACATGCCATCTTTGTAGATGCTCCGAAGGTACTGACCTGTGTACCGAAAGAAGAGTTTCCGGCGCAAACACTAACGATTGAATTATATCTGGAAGCCGGTATCCGTGGATGCGAAATAGGATATTTGCTGGCAGACCGTGATCCGATAACCCGACAGAATCGCTTCAACGGATTGGATCTGTTACGCCTTGCTATCCCCCGTCGTGTATATACTGACAATCATATGGATGTGATTGCCGCCGCATTAAAGAATGTATACGATCGCAGAGAAAGCATTACACGTGGAGTACATATTACGTGGGAAGCTCCATTAATGAGGCACTTCACTGTACAACTGGAAAGATTAGAATAAATAATGTGCCAATAGAATAATGTCCAATATGCTACTATGTTCAATAGAAGCAACAAACAAAAACTACGGATAATCTGTTTATTAGATATATATTAAACAATTAACGTAGAAAATTATGGCAGAAGATTATGAACTCATTGACAATGAAGAAAATCGAAGATACGAATTTCGCATTGATGGGCACATCGCCAAAATAGAATATATAAAGACCCCGAACGGAGAAATATACCTGACTCATACTGAAGTTCCACGAGCTCTGGGAGGTAAGGGAATAGGTTCTCAGTTAGTAGAGAAAGCACTTAAAGACATAGAACACAAAGACTTGCGTCTGGTGCCACTTTGTCCGTTCGTAGCCGGATATATTCACAAACATCCGGAATGGAGACGTATCGTAATGAAAGGTTTTCATATTCAATAAAAATTAAAAAAATATGGGAAAGAAAATAGAATATTCAAATGGTGAAATGACCATTATATGGCAACCTGAACTTTGCAAGCATGCAGGTATTTGTGTTAAAATGTTACCTAATGTATACCATCCCAAAGAAAGGCCGTGGATACAAATTGAAAACGCAGCCACAGAAGAGTTGATTGCACAGATCAAAAAATGCCCTTCGGGAGCATTAAGTTATAAAATGAATAAAGATAAATAGAAAAGGAAACGATATAGAAAGTCTGCTAAAGTAACTAATGTGTATTTTTAGAAACGCAGATTTACGCAAATTATCGCAAATCCAATTAACATTTGCGTAAATCTGAGTAAATCTGCGTTTTATGAATAGCTAATTTTACTTTCAGCAGACTCTGTCCTTTAATGCTTTTCCATATATTTTTTCTTCTCCTTCTTACTCATCTCCTGCATGATAATCTCTTGAGGGTGTTCTGAAACATAAAGCTCTCCAACAGCCGGTTTACCCGTCTTCCCCGGAGAAAGATAAAAACAGGGAACAAACGTGAACTTACGCATATCAGGACAATAGATACTAAAACGCAGATGTGAACCTCGTTCATAATTACTCCCGCCAATGATTCCAAGAGGTTGTCCGGGGATAACCTGATCTCCCGGAGAGACAAAAATACTATTATCACGAAACAAGATGTAACGGGCAAAAGTACCATCATCCTGGCATATCTCTACAAAATTCTCTTTTGCACTAAAACTCTTATGCTCTGCTTCTGAAGCTGAATTATCTTGTACTTCGGTTACTATGCCACGACGAGCAGCTACAATGGTATCTCCATCGGCAGTCTGAAATGAGATACCTGTAAGCCGGGATTTATCATCGCTGCCCAGAACCTTTTCCAAAGAGACCATGTGGTTCATACGTACCCGTTTGCCTTCTGTAAGCGGAAAGAGATATACAAAATTAGTATCCGTTTTAGCGTGCCAGTCGCCTTTAGTGATATTAGAGCGATAAGAGAAACCTATACCTACATTTTCTGTAACCGGCTTCAAGGTCAGTAATCGTGTTTTTCTACGAGAGAATGCGGTTGCCTTGTGGGTATCTCCTTCCTGAAGAGAGAGGGTACCACTCAAACGGGTAAAAGTCAAAGCAACCGTATAGGGAGTATATGATATGTTATCAGCATAGAAGGTCACTTCTCCTTTTCCCGAACGTTCGTAAGTAATCGTAACCGGACTATTCTGAGCTACAACCCAAATGGGCATCAGGAAAAGAATAGTACTTAAGCAGTATTTTAGTTTCATAGTATTCTGTTTTTATATTTAATCAATCTGCCAGGTCATCACAAACTCAGGATGAATCAGATAATGAATCCGGAAGTTACGCTGTTGCTCCGTTCTATATTCATGAGCCAGAAAGACGCCTTGCTGTTCTGTTGTAAAAGGTTCGATATGCAGATGTTCCCGAAAGTCTACTTCGGGAGTATTCATACACTTGAACATGACTTCTTTGGCTGACCAATGCAACAGAAGGCTCCAGGTATCATCTTCCCCATAGGGAACGAACTGTTCGTCCTCCCGCATATACTTATGCGCCACTTTATGTACACGCCGGCTATATTGTTCAATATCAATGCCTACCGGCTTTTCTTCACTCAAGATAACAGCTACGTAACCTTTAGTATGTGAGATACTGATAAAATAAGAGTTATCTGCCAGATAAGGTTTTCCACTCGGTTCGTAGCACACCTCTTTATGCATACCCAACAAGCGGAATAGTAGCGCACGAACAGAAAGCCACTCTTGTTTACGGTGCGGAGCATTAAAACGTTGCAGTTCCTCTTCGTAATACGCTCTCTCCGGAAGTAAACCAAGTAAAACATCTATCGGTTCCTCCATCTTCCAGATTCCCCATTGGAAAGAAGGTTCTCTATGCTGCAGAAATAATGCCATAATTATGCATCCTCTTCTGTTTGAGGTTGATTGATGATAAATTTAACTTTCAGAATGCGACGATTATCCATCTCAAGTACTTCAAACTCATAGTTCAGATAAGAAACCTTTTCATGAAGTACAGGGAACTCCCCTTTTATCTCAAGTAAAAGCCCCGCTAATGTATCAGCATCACCGGACACTCTTTCAAAATCATCTTCATCAAGTTTTGTGATCTTATAGAAATCACTCAATTGGGTCTTGGCCTCAAAAACCCATGTATGATCATTCAGCACAGCATAAGTACGCTCTTCGTCATCATATTCATCATGAATCTCACCTACAATCTCTTCGATAATATCCTCCATTGTTACAATGCCGGAGGTTCCTCCAAACTCATCAACTACAATGGCAATATGTATCTTATTAGCTTGAAAATCACGTAAAAGATCATCTATCATCTTTGTCTCAGGTACAAAGTAAGCCGGACGAATCAGAGACTGCCAACGAAAATTATCACCCTTGTTGACATGAGGTAAAAGATCTTTTATATAAAGCACTCCCTTTATGTTATCACGAGAACCGGAATAAATAGGAATACGCGAATAAGCATTATCTACAATACACTTCATCACGTCCTTAAACGAAGTACGTATGTCAAGGTCTACCACGTCCAGACGGGAAGTCATCACCTCCTTTGCTGTCTCACCTCCAAAGCGAATGATACCTTCGAGTATGTTGTTTTCCTCAGAAAGTTCGGCTTTATCAGTCAGTTCCAATGCCTGTGAGAGTTCGTCAACCGAGATATTATGATTCTTACGCGTAAAATGTTTATTCAAAAAAGTAGTAGAACGTACCAGAACAGCAGAAATCGGACTAAATACTTTGCGCAACAGATAAATGCCCGGAGCGGCAAAACGACAAAAAGCCAATGTCTTCTGTGCCGAATAGATCTTTGGCATAATCTCGCCAAAAAGTAACAACAGAAAAGTTAGGATTACTGTTAATATCAAAAACTCCGCAACAGGTGAATGAAAGATAAAGACATTCATGAAAAAGAAATTGCAGAGCATAATTATCGTCACATTAACAAAATTATTGGTGATCAGTACAGTTGCCAGCAAGCTCTCTGAATTTCCAAGCAAACTACTGATTTTCTCATCCGAGGGATGATTACGTGACTCTATTTCATTGAGGTCGGAAGGAGATAATGAAAAAAAAGCTATTTCTGATGCAGAAGCAAAACCGGAGGCGAGCAAAAGCACACCCGCCAAAATAATAGCTACAATTGCCGAAAAGGAAGGTTGGTTTACGGTTATACCGTTAAAAATGTCTGCCAAATGGCATAAATAAGCGTCTGGGTCCAAAATCCTGGGTTTTAGTTAAACAATTATTTAGTTGACAATGGACAATTGATAATTGACAGTTATGATACAGCATGATGTGCAACCAACTGTCAATTATCAATTATCAACTGTCAATTTAGAACGGCAAATCATCTGCCGGATTATTCTGTATAGGGTTAGCTTGCGATTGCTGTGGCTGCACAGTTGGTGCACCCTGCTGAGCTGCCGGAGTATATGAAGAAGCACCCGGTGCAGTATTCTTAGGAGTCAACATCTCCATATTATCCACGAATATTTCTGTAATATACCGCTTGGCACCTGTCTGATCATCATAAGAACGGCTTCTTATTTTTCCTTCAATATAAAGCTTATCACCTTTGTGAACATATTTCTCTGCCGTTTCTGCCAGTCCACGCCACAACACAAGATTGTGCCATTCTGTTCTTTCGGGCACTTGTGTTCCGTTAGCCAAAGTATATGCACGGTCGGTAGTAGCTAAAGGGAAAGTTGCCACAGCAATACCTGTATCCAGATATCTAACTTCCGGGTCTTTACCAACATTTCCTAACAATATCACTTTATTTACTGACATATCATTCTATATTTATATTATTTTGTGCCAAAATTAAATAGAAATACAACACAAAACAAGTTTTTATACATATTTCTCAAGGAAGGCGTGTATCAATTTGGGGACGGCATATTGCTCTAACTCATCAATCCTCACTTTCTGGTAAGAAGAGAAGGAAGCAGTCTCTTCCGGCAAGCTAACTTCATAGAAATTAGCATAAAGCACCCGGTGAGACAGCACATGTTTCACATCCCGGCAGACCAAACGAACCTTAGGAACTTCTCCTCCAACAAATAATTCAGTGAATTCCGGAAGAGCCAGTAACGCCTCTTCTGTAATAGATTCTGCTGTTTCTATCAACGGCAATTCAAAGAGATTTTTCCAGATATCATTTTCCGTCCGTTTATTAATAAAAGTATATGCACCCGCACGTACATATATGTAATTGAGATAACGGTTTGTGGTCTTTGTCTTATGTTGTTTTACAGGAAGCTGCTGGACTTTCCCTTTCGCCAGTGCCATACAACTATCGGCCAATGGACAAAACAGGCAGGCGGGAGTTTGCGGAGTACATTGTATCGCCCCGAAATCCATAATAGCCTGATTATAAACAGCCGGCTGAGCCTTATCCAACAATTCATCAGCCAACGAAGCAAATAGCTTTTTCCCTTCCGTAGAGTCTATAGCAGTCTCAATCCCAAGATAACGCGACAATACCCGATATACATTACCATCAACCACCGCATAAGGCATATTATAAGCAAAGGAACAAATGGCAGCTGCCGTATACTCTCCTACCCCCTTCAAGCCCAGTACTCCAGAATATGTTTTAGGAAATACCCCATTCATACTACGGGCAGCAGCGTGAAGATTACGTGCACGGGAATAATATCCCAGTCCCTGCCAGAACTTCATCACCTCATCTTCATCAGCTTCGGCAAGTGTCCTCACATCAGGGAAGCGTTCAATAAAACGCACAAAATAATCATACCCTTGTACAACCCTTGTCTGTTGCAAAATGATTTCAGAAATCCATATCAGGTAAGGATCCGAAGACTCCCTCCAGGGTAACTCACGTTTATGTTCGTGATACCAGTTTATTAGTGTTTCGCTGAAGTTATTCATTAAAATAATGTATTAATATAGCAACGTAAAAAATACGTTATTTGCCTTATTAATGCACCTCATAGCCAACCAATACATTGGCATATTGGTACATCAGAACCGCAATTCGTATGCAAAAGTAGCTCTTTTTAAATCTAACAAAACTTAAGGAAGAGACTTTTTTATAAAATTGTTCAGAATATATTTTTTTGAGAGCTTAAAAAGCTATATATTTGCAGTCCAAAAAATTAGAAAGAACATAGTAATAATATTTTTTTTAAGGAAAAATGACTAAAGCAGATATTGTAAACGAAATTGCAAAGAACACCGGAATTGACAAAGTAGCAGTATTGACAACTGTTGAAGCGTTTATGGACGCAGTAAAAGATTCTTTGGCGAAAGATGAGAATGTTTACCTTCGTGGATTTGGTAGCTTCGTAGTAAAGAAAAGAGCTCAGAAAACAGCTCGTAATATTTCTAAAAATACTACAATTATTATTCCAGAACATAATATTCCGGCATTTAAGCCTGCGAAGACATTTACAATCGCGGTAAAGAAATAATAAACAAGAGTATTAACCATAAAATTTTGAAGCTATGCCAAGCGGAAAGAAGAAAAAAAGACATAAAATGTCTACGCACAAGCGTAAAAAAAGACTAAGAAAGAACAGACATAAAAGCAAAAAGTAATTTTTAGTCTGTATCGGACAGAAATAAAGAACAAACTTGTGAAGCAAATGTCTTTCGAGTTTGTTCTTTGTTTAAATGCCCGATTCCAATGAACAAGAGCTCAATTTATTTGTTCATTTTTTAAAAATAAATAATTAGGAAACAATTGTGACAAGCGAACTAGTAGTAGACGTACAACCCAAAGAGGTCTCCATCGCCCTGCTCGAGGACAAGAGCCTGGTGGAACTTCAAAGTGAAGGAAGAAACATTTCCTTTTCTGTGGGTAATATGTATTTGGGCCGCGTCAAGAAATTGATGCCCGGACTAAATGCCTGCTTTGTAGATGTTGGTTACGAGAAAGATGCTTTCCTTCATTATTTAGACCTGGGTCCTCAATTCAATTCACTCGAAAAGTTCGTAAAACAAACTTTAAGCGATAAGAAAAAACTCAACTCCATTTCTAAAGCAACCCTGCTTCCCGATCTTGATAAAGATGGCACAGTAGCCAACACATTAAAGGTAGGACAAGAAGTAGTGGTGCAGATCGTAAAGGAACCTATCTCCACCAAAGGACCAAGATTAACTTCCGAACTTTCATTTGCAGGAAGATATCTGGTATTAATTCCTTTCAATGATAAGGTTTCTGTTTCACAAAAAATTAAATCGAGCGAAGAGCGTGCACGCCTCAAGCAATTGTTAATGAGCATCAAACCGAAAAACTTCGGTGTCATTGTTCGTACTGTAGCCGAAGGGAAACGCGTTGCTGAACTCGACGGAGAGCTTAAAGTATTGATTAAACACTGGGAAGACGCAATCACCAAGGTACAGAAAGCTACCAAGTTCCCGACGTTGATTTATGAGGAGACAAGCCGTGCCGTAGGGCTGTTGCGTGATCTCTTTAACCCTTCTTTTGAAAACATCTACGTCAACAATGAAGCGGTATACAACGAAATAAAAGATTACGTCACTCTCATTGCCCCCGACCGGGCAGAGATCGTAAAGCTGTACAAGGGGCAGCTTCCCATTTATGACAATTTCGGTATCACCAAGCAGATCAAGTCATCTTTTGGTAAAACTATTTCTTACAAGAGTGGTGCCTACCTGATTATTGAGCACACTGAGGCGCTTCACGTGGTAGACGTGAACAGCGGTAACCGCACCAAGAATGCCAACGGGCAGGAAGGTAACGCACTCGAAGTAAATCTGGGAGCCGCTGATGAGCTGGCACGCCAATTGCGACTAAGAGATATGGGTGGTATCATTGTTGTAGACTTCATTGATATGAATGAAGCCGAAAACCGTCAAAAGCTTTACGAACGTATGTGTGCCAATATGCAAAAAGACAGGGCACGCCACAATATTCTGCCGCTCAGCAAATTCGGTCTGATGCAGATTACCCGGCAACGTGTACGTCCCGCTATGGACGTAAACACGATGGAAACCTGCCCTACCTGCTTTGGCAAAGGAACTATCAAGTCGTCCATCCTATTCACGGACACTCTGGAGAGTAAAATTGATTATCTGGTCAATAAACTGAAGATAAAGAAATTCTCGTTACACATCCATCCGTATATCGCTGCATACATCAATCAGGGACTCGTTTCTCTGAAACGCAAATGGCAGATGAAGTATGGATTTGGTATTAAGATTATTCCGAGTCAAAAACTCGCTTTTCTGGAATACGTATTCTACGATTCCCATGGAGAAGAGATTGACATGAAGGAAGAAATCGAGATTAAGTAAAAGATAAAGGCGACGCGGAAAACGAGTCGCCTTTTCTTTTGGATAACAAAACAAATAAATATGCTACTTCACGAGAAGATATAAAAAAATCAATAAATACTTTATACCTTCACTATAGTCAATATATCTTTTTATATTTCGAAATCTGATATTGATTAGTATCGCCAACAATAATAGAATCGACATGATATAAAGACGTACTCTGCCCTTCATTAAGTAAATAGAAGAAAGCACTCTCAGGAAGGCAGATCATATCAAGTTCCTTTATCGAATCGCCCAAAGTGCTCTTATCACTCAATATCATAAGTACTTCATTCGGACGAACTAAATCTGATTCCATCCGCGTTATTTGTACTCATAATAAAATAGATTGGATTGGAATCTTCCGACATCTTTTTTATATCGCCCCAATTGTCTATATCAGGATTTATTCCACCCGAATGCACAATCTCCCAAAAGTGCGGCATCCACTCTGTCTGGATATAGCTATAAGCTCCTTTGAAATCAGCAAAGAAAAATGATGGAAACATCATCCTATTGCCACAATATACAAAATTATCAATAAAATGAGCTTTACAACAAAGTATAAGAGAATATTAATTCCTATTTTTGCAAAAAATAAAAGGACTAATATGGAACGACTGAATGTATTCGATTGCTCAAATGTACTGATAGCGAGTTATTTCACCGATGACTTGGGATGTGCCCACGAAAACCGGGAACACACGCTCATTTACTTGTGTTCCGGTGAACTGGAAATTGAAGAACGCGGACAAAAAACAGTTCTGCATCCGGGCGAGTGCGCCTTTATGAGACGGGATAACTGGATGTGGTTGCAAAAACATGCCAATAAGGACAATCCCTATCGTTCCATTGTATTGAAATTCACGAGACCTTTTTTGAGGGAGTTTTATCAAACACTCGACAAAAATGATATTCCTGTGGAATCAAAACGCGAGAAAGTGAGCCTGCGCGTACTGCCGAACAACCGACCAGACATCCGTAGCCTGTTCGAGTCGGTCGTCCCTTATTTCGATTCGGGAATAAAACCATCCGATGACGTACTGAAACTGAAGATGATCGAGGGAATTTATGTTTTGCTCAATACGGACAGAAATCTCTATGCCTCTCTATTCGACTTCGTCGATCCGTGGAAAATAGACATTGTCGACTATCTGAACGAAAACTATATGCATGACCTTTCGATGGAAGAGATCGCCGGTTACACGGGACGCAGCCTGGCGACATTCAAACGCGACTTTGCCAAAATAAGCGAACTTACTCCGCAGAAATGGATCATCAGGCGACGTTTGGAGGTGGCGCACGATTTGATAAAATCAGGTAAGAAGAAAGTTACGGAAGCCTGTTTCGATGTCGGTTTCAAGAATCTTTCGCATTTCTCTAAAGTCTATAAAGAAACATACGGTTATGCCCCCAGTATGATTTGAACCGGATATAACCGGAAAAATTTCGAGATGAACTTCATAACAAAATAAATTGAGCCTCGCAGCAAAGTCGCTGTGAGGCTCTTCGTTTACCTTTGCATCAGAATATTAAAACAAAGTATCATGGAAACAATGAGAGATAAAGTGGTAATGATTACCGGTGCGGCAGCAGGTATCGGTCTTGCCTGCGCCGAAGCATTTGCTAAAGAGGGTGCAACGACAATTTTAGTCGATATCAACAAGCCGGAAGCACAAGCCCGTAAACTGATGAATGAAGGATATCAGATGATCGCCTATGGTTGCGATGTGTCGAACACGCAGGCAGTGAAAGAGATGGTCGATTGGATTGTCGCAACTTATAGTCGTTTGGACGCTGCACATGATCAAAAGACTGCCCCTATCGGACCAGACGCCGCTCAATCCGTCCAACAGAATCAATAACTTCATTCAATAAACGAAACGATTATGAATAAACTTCTTTTATTTTCAGTATTCAGTATTTTAACACTTAATGTTATGGCACAAGAAAAGATAGTACAGACAGCAGGGCGCAACCAATTAGGAGAGTTCGCCCCAAAATTCGCGGAACTCAACGATGATGTCCTCTTCGGCGAGGTATGGAGCCGCACTGACAAACTCGGCCTGCGCGACCGCAGTTTAGTAACAATTACATCACTCATCAGTCAGGGTATCACAGACAGTTCGTTGACATTCCACCTCCAGTCGGCGAAAAACAATGGTATCACCCGAACGGAGATTTCTGAAATTATCACGCACATAGGCTTTTATGCGGGATGGCCCAAAGCATGGGTGGCTTTCCGATTGGCAAAAGAGGTGTGGGCCGAAGATACGACGGGCAACGATGCGAAAGCAGTATTCCAGCACGAGATGATTTTTCCTATCGGCGAACCGAACACGGCATACGCACAGTATTTCATCGGTAACAGCTACCTCGCACCGATCTCACGAGAACAGGTGAACATCTCCAACGTCACGTTCGAACCGCGTTGCCGCAACAACTGGCATATTCACAAGGCATCAAAAGGCGGTGGTCAGATGCTTATCGGCGTAGCCGGTCGCGGTTGGTACCAAGAAGAGGGTAAGCCAGCAGTAGAGATTCTTCCCGGGACAGTCATTCATATACCTGCGGGCGTGAAACACTGGCACGGAGCAGCTGCTGACAGTTGGTTCGCACATCTTGCATTCGAAGTTCCCGGCGAGAATACATCCAATGAATGGCTCGAACCTGTGACCGACGAACAGTACGACAAGCTTAAATAAATTCGGCAGGATATGAAAACCAACCGACTGCCCATCCAATAGTAGTTTTCGTGTTGAATACCTGCGCAAGACAGGCCAACACGATTACTTAAAGGATATAATGCATTATAAACCCTTTGAAATATATAGTATGAAAAAGTTATTGTATCTCCTTTTTGCGATGTCCGTTACAACGGGATTGAACGCCTGTTCTCCCAATGACGACCCGACGAACTTTCCGACGGAAACTTCCTGACTCCGAGCCTTTGGATACGTTCTGCACAGACATCCAATTGTCACTCAATGATTATGGAATGGCTGGAAGATATAGGCTATACGAAATAAACAGGATACCAAACACTTACTTTAATTTATCCCGATTTTGCAGTTTTTTCACAAGTTCTTGTTATCTTTGTACCAACAAATTCGCTTTATGACAAATTCATCACTTTACCTTAAGAAGGAGCGTGTATAACTAATAGTCAGTAACTCTTCTGACTATTTCCATTCCCCAAATACTCATTTGGGATCATTTCTTATTATCCTATTTTTTTAAATTCATCCTGTTAACATTACCAGGCAACCCCTTGTCATACCTGGTAATGTCTTATCAAATTATAAACTGAAGAAACATGAAATTAGAAGAAATTCAAATCAGAGAAACATCGGTAAATGACTTTGCTGATATTATGGAAGTTGAAAAAACAGCTTTCGGTTATGATAAAGAAGCGGAATTGGTGGCTGATCTTTTAAAAGACCCAAGTGCAGAGCCCCGTTTGTCATTACTTGCCCGATATAACGGAAAGGCAGTCGGGCATATACTGTTTACAAAGGCAGAGATTGAGGGAGCGGCAATTCAGCCACTCATCCATATCCTTGCTCCACTGGCTGTAATACCCGATTTTCAGAAACAGGGAATTAGAGGGTTACTAATCCGCAAAGGGATACAAATGCTGAAAGAAAAAGGTACCAAACTTGTCTTTGTATTGGGACACAAGGAATATTATCCCCGACATGGTTTCATACAAAACGCCCAAGGTATGGGTTATACCACACCATACCCATACCCGACACCCGCAGAATATGCCGAATATTGGATGATGCAGGCGCTGACAGATAAAGAGTTGGCAAAAGGCAGAATTAAATGTGCAGATGCATTATTCAAACCGGAACACTGGCGAGAATAAAAATTTTATCATTTACAGTTCCGTTACAATATATCCGATTAGAATAGATGTAACGGGCTGTACATATATTGGCATTTTATATGTAAAACGAGCACCTTCTACAACCTCTCTTTCTCTTTTTTAGAGAGAGAAAGAAATACAATATCATACGACCGTTTTACGAGTTCTTTTATTTTATTATCCGGTACATCTTGATTGAAATAAACGCTAATCCAATATTTCTTATTCATATGCCAACCGGGAGTTATCCCTGAATATTGGGCTTGCAATTCTACCGATTCATTGGGATCACACTTGATACAACAAAAATCGAATACCTCGATATTTACAAAACAAAACCATTTATCTCCCACATAAAAGCAAAGAACATCCCGGCTATATTTATCTGCGACATTGGGAAACGGCATTTTTTCATAAACACCTTTCAATGAAAGGCAATATTCTCTAAACTCTTCAATATTCATAAGTCCGGTATATTTATATCATGTATCTTTTGTAACTCTTCCCACTCTTACGTAACAAGGATTATAAAAGTACGTACTTTTAAAACTGAGACTTTCTATTGTTAAAAAATCGTTTTTTAATAACGATAGCCCTCTTATTACTATATACTTTGTATCTCGTTACAATATATCTAATGATGGGTTAGAATATATGTAACGGGATACTAAGTATATTGGCATTTTATTTACAAAGCTAACCGGTAAATCTCTTTACTATCTTCTTTCGTCAGCTTCACATAATTGCCTACCAGTTCTCCTTTATTCCGATGCAGACTATCTGCCAAACGGTCGATATCGGGATTCTCAATACCCAACTCACTAAAAGTAACAGGCAATCCGATGGATTTGAAAAAAGATTTCAACCGGGCAATACCTTCCAAAGCAACCGCTTTCTTGTTATCCGCTTCGGAAACATTCCATACGCGAACGGCATACTGTGCTATCTTATCTACATTGTGCTCAGTCATCCAGGTCATCCAGGCAGGAAAAACAACAGAAAGTCCCGCACCATGTGTCACATTATAAATGGCACTGATTTCATGTTCAAGAAAATGAGATGCCCAGTCTTCTTCACACCCTACCCCACACGTGCCATTGTGTGCTATATTCCCACACCACATCAAATTGGCACGGGCACCGTAATTCTCCGGTTCTTTCATGACGATAGCCGCTTCTTTTATAATAGCAAGAAGCGTCCCCTCACAAAGACGATCACCAATTTCCACCTCCTTTGTATTGGTGAAATAGCGCTCCATAATATGGGCCATCATATCAGCAATACCACAAGCTGTCTGGAAAGGAGGAAGTGTATAAGTAAGTTCAGGATTCATCACGGCAAAGACAGGACGTAATAATTCCGGTACGCGGAGACTGAGTTTCTGCAAACCATCTATTTTTGTAATTACCGTATTGCCGGAACCTTCACTTCCTGCAGCAGGAATGGTTAGAACAACCGCCACTCTCAACGCCTCTGTCACCTTAGCTTTACCAATATAGAAATCCCAAAAATCACCTTTATAAGGCACACCTGCTGCAATGGCTTTGGCAGTGTCTATCACCGAACCACCACCTACTGCGAGTAACAAGTCTGCCCTCTCGCGCCGGCAAAGCTCAATGCCTTCGTATACTTTGATATCGACAGGATTAGGTTGTACACCACCCAGCATACAATATTCAATCCCAACCTCTTTGAGTGAAGACTCTACGCGCGATAACAATCCACTACGTATCACTGAACCACCACCATAAACAATCATTACTTTCTTAGCACCCTGCTTTTTCACTAAAGCACCGGTTTGTGCCTCTGTATCTCTGCCGAATACAAATTCGGTAGGACTGTAAAAGATGAAATTATTCATTGCATTTTATTTTTTAGAATTTCCTATTTTCATCAGCACAAGGCCGATTATAATCCACACAAGTTCCCGCACACGGGTTATTAAAGCCGTATAAACGCCATATCCTCCCGAAAGAGAAAGTCCGCCAACCGCCAGTGCAAACCCTCCTTCACGCCCTCCAAGCTGCATAGGCAGGAAAAACAGTAAATTAGCAAGTAAAGAAGAGAAAGCCATAATAAGAATACAGCTCATAAAACTAACATTTGTGGTGAGTACATTCAAAATAAGCCATACTTCAAGACAACCAACGATACGGGCTGTATATTCCAAGAATAATGCACTATAAAAAGTGCTTTTCCGTTGTTGATGTAACAGAGCTATCTGACCATCAATATTTTCCAACTTATCCTGATGTACTTCGGCAAAGCGAATGGCTTTATCTTTCAAAAAAGGGATATGACTACCGATACGAACACATGCCACTGCCATCCCATGTCGGTACCCCTTCACAAAAAGAGAAACAAGCAACACACAAAATAAAGTGATCAGAGTAAGCACAATTCCCATTCCCCAACCCACCGGATAAAATAAAGCATAAATAAGGACAGCACTAAGCCAGAAGCAGAAATGAGAAAAGATATGCATCATTACATACAGAATCACGGAAGAGGTAGCACGCTCTACGCCAATATAAGAAGTCAGTTCCATAATACGATAAGGCTCACCACCCATCAATCCCACAGGAGTAACATAATTAAGAGCAAAGCCGGAAACCGTAAACTTATACAAACGGGTGAAAGTAAGCCCTCCCCGCTCACCACCACTACGTATGATGATGTACCATGACAAGGTATTGATAAGGTATATAAACAACCAGAGCAGCAAAACGAGCGGCAGATAATAACCGGCACGTTTTAAGCTGCTCCACAGTTCTTCATAAGACATATCGAAAGTGAAAAGCATAATGACAACAGCAATAATGCCGAAACCAAGAAATATATTACGATATTTATTTTTCATTTGAGTTTCAGTGACTATGTGCCGGTATCTTTCCCACTACAGATTACATCTTCTTTACTTGATATAGTTATAGTATCGTTCAAAGAAGCGTTTGAACCCTCCTATCTTCATGAGTCCTTTTTCAAAAACAAAGATACCAAGCAAAGCGCAAAAAATTCCCAATAATACATCAATAATATAATGATGAGACGAATAGACAGCCGTACACCAGATACCTACCAGAATAATGGCAAAAAGAGCAATCAGCATTTTACTGGATTTCCGCACGATAGCATAATAGAGCGGAATTACCATATAGGCAGCATGCAAAGAAGGTACGGCAGCAAATACATTGGCATTGCGCCCGTAGATAGACTGGAAAACAGACAAACCGGTCAGTTCATCAAAACGCCCCAGCCCCGCTACATTGCCCGGAGTATTCAGAATCGCTTCCATCCCATAGTTAATAGCATACCAGGGGGGAGCGGCCGGATGAATGTAATAACCGGCAAAACCTATCAGATTGACAAATAAAAATACCATAGCGAAACGTAGATACAAACTTCTCTCCTTTTTCAGATAGAGATAAATGCCAAATGCAATAGGTACAGGCACCCAACACAAGTAAAAGATACCTGCCATGAAATCTGCAAATTTCCAGTTGTGCAATGTGAAGTATTCGCAGGGAATGAGAAGATCCCCATTATCATTGATACCAAACCAGGATTTCTCCAGATTATAGATTCCTGCCACATCAATAGGATTTACTTCGTAATTGGGAAATACACGCATCCAGTCATACGAAATACCAAAAATAAAGAAAGGTAACAGGGCTACTGCCAACTTACGGGTGGGTATACCGGCAAAGAACAGAGCCAGAAAAATAAACGCCATCAGCAAATGCTCCGGACGCAGTCCGAGGCATACAGCCGTAAGTAATAAGAAAAGAGCGGTTATACCTACAACGGTCAGCGTTTCTTTCCGCGAAGGCATCTTAAAAGTATATCTCATAATCAGAGTTTACATATTTTTCATCACCTTACGGCAGTGGTTCAAACGGGCAAATGCCGTAATATTGGCAAACACAGCTACCAATGCTACGGGAATCATTAATATCAGAATCGGATCAAATGAAGTGACATCATCGAAAACGCCACAGAAAATAGCTCCCAGACTGATCAGTACGACACGTTCCGGACGCTGCATAAGGCCAACTTTACAATCAATACCCAAACCTTCGGCACGGGCACGCACATAACTCACCATCAATGAACCAATTAAGGCAATGAAAGCAATGATTGATCCCCACATATACCCTTTCAGTATCAGATAATAAAAGATACCAAACAGAGTGATCAGCTCACTGTAACGGTCGAGCACCGAGTCATAGAGTGCACCGAAAGTGGAACTCATATTTCCCAGACGGGCCACACGCCCATCCATCATGTCGAATAGCCCGGCAAACAATATAATACCGCCTCCCCAGCCTACATAAGAAAGGTCTCCCCGCTCTCCGTTGATACCGCCATAAATCAATACGCCTGCTGCTACAATATTCAAAACCAGCCCGGTGGTAGTAATAAAGTTGGGCGTGATACCTATTTTAATCATCCCTCTGACAACGGGATTGATTATTTTATAAATTACCTGTTGTAACCAGTCTCTGTAATTCATTTCTATTCTTTTGTTATTATTTTATAGTTTGTTTTCTCTCTTAAAAAGATTCTTCATATTCACGTTCCGATATACAAACACACGTTGCAGGTAGTAATTCCAGAACAGTGCGACCAATATGGAAACCACTATTTTCGGAACAATAAAAAGGTCTTTGGAGTAAAGACTTAATGTATCTCTGACCCATGAAATACCTGCTATCCATTCCGTAAGATAATACGTCCCGTATGTATTCAAAAAAACACTACCTGCCCACACCAATGTATACTTTATAATCACATGTGATTTCTTGCATTCGTGACATTTGAAAGTCCATTCATAGTTAACGAAGCAATTGAACATGCCTCCGCAAACCGAGCCAATGCAAGTGGCATATACATAATACATTCCGAAAAATTGTGCCAACGCAATCGTTATCACAAAATCCGTAACCGTGGCCAGTTGTGCCGAAAGCTGGGCTCTCAGAAACATGAAAATCCCCCCTTTCTCCGAAAATGCTGTAATCAGTTGTTTCATCCAATCAGCCATCTGACACCTGCTAACAGAATAAAACTATAAATACCTGCCAGGATATCATCCATCATGACTCCCACTCCTCCTTTCAGACTCTCCATCTTACGAATGCCTAATGGCTTGAAAATATCAAAAAGACGAAACAATGCAAAAGCCGCTACCGGATACCAGAAATTACCTTCGGGTGCTGCCAGCAGTGCAATCCATACGCCTACCATTTCATCCACAACCACCCGCGAAGGATCTTCACCCCAGAATGGTTCCAGTTTATTAGACGACCAGATACCACCGATAGTAAAAAGGATAATCAGGGCAAGGGTCAATAGCCACACAAAATTGAAAGGAAAGAAATACAGTAGAATACACCACACCACAGTAGCCAGTAAAGCTCCTGCCGTACCTGGGGCAAAAGGAGAAAATCCCGCTCCAAAGCCAGTAGCAATCATTATATGAAAAAGGGAAGCTTTTTTCATTACTCAGATAAAATATATGCAAAGTTATAAAAATAATAAAACTTTCCCCTTTTTTATAAGAGGAAAGTTTTATGGATGTACTCACAGAGTCAGATCATCTCTTTCTCTTTAGTAACTAATATGTTTTTATCAATCCAGATAACTTGGTGATTTCTGACCAACCATATCACGCAATGTCTGCTTAACCATTCTCCATTGAGTAAACAGATCGTGTACAGGCTGACTTTCCAGATCATGCATCGGGCTCTTACAGAAGAATGACAACCAAGTCTGAATGCCAGACATTCCGGCACGCATAGCCAAGTCACTGAACAATACAAGGTCAAGTGCAATAGGAGCAGCAAGAATAGAGTCGCGACACAGGAAGTTTACTTTAATTTCCATCGGGTAACCCATCCATCCGAAGATATCGATGTTATCCCACGCTTCCTTATTGTCTTTACGGGGCGGATAGTAATTAATACGAACTTTATGATATACATCGCCGTACAGGTCAGGATATTTTTCCGGTTCGAAGATATTGTCGATTACAGACAGCTTACTTACTTCTTTTGTTTTAAAGTTATCGGGATCATCGAGCACTTCTCCATCACGGTTACCCAGAATGTTAGTAGAGAACCATCCGCTTACACCCAACATACGGGTTTTGAACATCGGAGCCAAAACAGTTTTCATCAAAGTCTGTCCACTCTTGAAGTCCTTACCGGCGATAGGCACATTCATCTTTTTAGAGAATTCCCACATAGCAGGAGTGTCTACGCATAAGTTAGGAGCCCCCATGATGAACGGAGCACCTTCTGCAATAGCAGCATAAGCGTAACACATACTTGGAGAAATAACATTCGTGTTGTTTTCTTTCATTGCTTTTTCCAAAGCGGCAAGTGACATGTGCTCGTCTGACAGAGGAATATAAATCTCTGTACTTGCAGCCCATAACACAGCAATACGTTCGCAATTGTTAGCAGCTTTGAAGTCACGGATATCCTTGCGCAACTGTTCTACCATTTCCCAACGGGTAGCAGCCTGCTTAATATGAGTACCGTTCAAGCGTTTTGCCCAATTATGATCAAAAGCAGCAGGCATCGGCTTGATAGCCTCCAATTCATCTTTCACTCCATTCAAGTCCTTTTCCTTCAAAACTTCGGCATACATAGCAGCTTCATAAGCGTTGTCGGGGAAAATGTCCCAGCCACCAAATACGATGTCGTTCAAATTAGCTAAAGGCACTATGTCTTTAATAAGTTTTTCCTCGTTGTTTTCCATGCGCATTGTTGCCATTTCTGCGATAGAACCTATTGGTTTTGCCAATCCCTTGCGAGAAGCCAGTGTTCCTGTAATCATAGTGGTAGCAACTGCGCCACCAACGCCTACCACCAACACGCCGAGACGGCCTGATGCCGGTTTAATTTCTTGTTCCATTTCTGTTGTTTTAGATAAATTAAAATTGCCTACAAAGTTAGGCTCTACTCTATACTCAAAGAAGTTCTAATAGTCGGATTAATTGTTCCATTTGATGTATTATCCTATTTACAAGCTCATATAGAGGGCAATACGCGAATCATATTCATCTATGCCGAATAGATTCAGAATAAATCATGGGAAGATAATATACCACAAAACTTCGGAATAAGATCAACGCAAAACCACACAAGCTTTTTTTCTTACAAATCAGAAGAGATGGTTTATGCCCTCTTAGTACACTTTGTCAAACCTTATAAATCTTCTTTTCGTTGCTCGTAGAGAAACACCCTTTTTCTCGTAGAGAATCGACCCGATCTCCGTAGAGTTTCGACCCGATCCTCTACGAGAAAAAAACCAATATATAACAATTTGAAGATCAATAATTTACAAACCCACATTTGTCTTCTTTTTTCACCACACATATCTATCGTTTTCTCATTTTCAAACAGCATTTATCATTCTCAAATAATTACACTCACAGCAAGAAAGAGAGAGATTATTTTGTATGGTACAACAACGCATACTCTTGCAAAATTGAAAAAGATGACAGAAAGTTTAACATGCTAAAACAGGGTTTTAACAAAACACTTTCCATTGAATGCTGTTGTATTAAACAATAAACGAACAAAATAGAGATATAAACCTAAACAACTTAATTATGGAATGGATTATAAATCAACTAAGAGAGCACCCCGAATTAGCTATCTTTCTGACGCTTTTCGCGGGATTCTGGATAGGCCGGCTAAAAATAGGCAAATTCTCCCTCGGAACAGTAACGAGTGTACTGTTAGTGGGTGTACTGGTTGGGCAATTGAATATCACGGTAGACGGTCCGATGAAAGCTGTATTCTTCCTGCTTTTTCTTTTTGCCGTAGGCTATAAAGTAGGGCCACAATTCTTTCGCGGATTGAAGAAAGACGGTCTGCCGCAAGTGGGATTTGCCGTATTAATGTGTATCGTCAGCCTTGTATCTGCCTGGGCACTTGCCAAAATAATGGGTTATCATGTAGGCGAAGCTGCCGGACTACTCGCCGGTTCACAAACCATCTCTGCCGTTATCGGTGTAGCAGAAGACACCATCAACGGACTGAGCATCAGCGATGCACAAAAAGCAACTTTCATTAATGCCATTCCTGTAGCCTATGCGGTAACTTACATCTTCGGTACAGCCGGTTCTGCCTGGATTCTGGCTTCACTGGGACCGAAATTTCTTGGCGGATTGGAAAAGGTAAAAGCAGACTGTAAAGAACTGGAATCTAAAATGGGAAGTTCGGAAGCAGACGAACCGGGCTTTGCTCCTGCCCTGCGTCCTGTTGTATTCCGTGCCTATCAGATAACCAATGAATGGTTTGGAAAAGGAAAACGTGTCACCGATCTTGAAAGTTACCTGTACGAACAAGGAAAGCGTCTCTTTGTAGAGCGCGTTCGCCAAGGAGGAATCATAAAAGAGGTTACTCCCAATCTCATTCTGAAAGAAAATGACGAAGTTGTACTCAGTGGTCGCCGCGAATTCGTTATAGGCGAAGAAGACTGGATAGGTCCCGAAGTAATAGATGCACAATTACTCGACTTTCCTGCCGAGACACTACCGGTAATGATCACACGAAAAACATTCGCCGGAGAAACAATAAATACCATCCGGGCACAAAAGTGTATGCACGGGGTAAGTATTCGCAGCATCAAACGTGCAGGTATCAACGTCCCCGTACTGGCACAGACCGTAGTAGATGCAGGTGATATGCTTGAACTCACCGGTATGAAACGTGAAGTAGAACTTGCCGCCAAACAAATGGGATACGTAGATCGTCCAACCAATCAAACAGATATGATATTCGTCGGTCTGGGCATTCTCGTCGGAGGTTTAGTAGGTGCATTAACCATCCATTTGGGAGGTATTCCAATAAGCCTGTCCACCAGTGGAGGTGCACTTATTGCAGGTTTACTCTTTGGATGGCTTCGTAGCAAGCGCCCTACTTTCGGAGGTATCCCTGAGCCCTCTCTGTGGGTATTGAATAATGTAGGTCTGAATATGTTTATTGCCGTTGTAGGTATTGCTGCCGGACCAAGTTTCGTCACCGGATTCAAAGAAGTAGGTGCCAGCCTGTTTATCGTCGGTGCATTGGCTACGGCTATTCCGCTTATCAGCGGATTGTTGATGGGAAGATATCTGTTTAAATTCCATCCCGCATTAACATTAGGATGTACCGCCGGAGCAAGAACTACCACTGCAGCACTGGGAGCTGTACAAGATGCAGTGGAAAGTGAAACCCCTGCACTGGGATATACTGTAACCTATGCAGTAGGTAATACACTACTCATTATTTGGGGAGTATTTATTGTATTAATGATGTAATAATGTGTCAATGAATAATGTGCCAATTGGCTGCGCTATCACCCGCATGGCAGGCACATTGACACATTGACATATTATCTAAATTATTTAATTATGGAAAAGAAATCAAATGGCATAGCCATAACCAAAAGTTTTGCAAAAAAGATGGAGGGCATCAGTCCCTTTGAATTAAAAAATCGCCTGATCGACATGGCGGACGAGAGCGTAAAGAGAATGGCCCACACAATGCTAAACGCCGGACGTGGCAACCCGAACTGGATTGCTACAGAACCTCGTGAAGCATTCTTCCTATTAGGAAAATTCGGGCTCAGTGAATGTACCCGTGTTTCCTCTCTTCCGGAAGGAATAGCCGGCATCCCCCAAAAAGAAGGAATTGCCGCACGTTTTGAAGCCTTTCTGAAAGACAATATCAAAGAACCGGGTTCCAGATTATTAAAAGACAGTTACAACTACCTGCTCATGGAGCATGCCGCAGACCCGGATACACTTGTTCACGAATGGGCAGAAGCCGTCATTGGTGATCAGTATCCTGTCCCCGACCGTATCTTACATTTCACCGAACTCCTTGTACAAGATTACCTGGCACAGGAATTATGTGACCGCCGCCCTCCGAAAGGAACTTTTGATCTTTTTGCTACCGAAGGTGGAACAGCAGGTATGTGTTACCTTTTTGACTCTCTGCAAGAGAACTTTTTACTGAATCAAGGAGACAACATTGCCCTACTGGTTCCGGTATTCACACCGTATTTAGAGATTCCGGAATTACGCCGATACCAGTTCAACGTCACCGAAATATCAGCCAATAAAATGACGGAAGACGGATTGCATACCTGGCAATATAAAGATGAAGATATTGATAAACTGAAAGATCCGAAAATTAAAGCACTCTTTATTACCAATCCGAGCAATCCCCCCAGCTACT
The DNA here is from genome assembly GCF_964240755.1 of Bacteroides sp. HPS0048. Classification (NCBI taxonomy): domain Bacteria; kingdom Pseudomonadati; phylum Bacteroidota; class Bacteroidia; order Bacteroidales; family Bacteroidaceae; genus Bacteroides; species Bacteroides sp. HPS0048. Next base: position 32,288 of record NZ_CAXSVC010000044.1, read on the forward strand.
CATTGAGTCCGGAGACCGCTGCGCGCATTGTTAACATAGTAAAGAATGATAATCCGAATCTAATGATCATCACCGATGATGTATACGGAACGTTCATCCCTCATTTCCGTTCACTCATGGCGGAGCTGCCACACAATACCCTATGCGTATACTCCTTCTCAAAATACTTTGGAGCAACCGGATGGAGACTCGCTGTCATAGCCTTGCATGAGGATAATATCTACGATAAAATGATAGCCCGCCTCCCGGAAGAGCAGAAAGCGATATTAAATAAACGTTATTCCAGCCTTGATCTTCACCCGGAGAAGATGAAATTTATCGACCGTATGGTAGCAGATAGCCGTCAAGTAGCCTTAAACCATACTGCCGGACTCTCATTGCCACAACAAATGCAGATGAGTTTATTCTCTGCCTTTTCCCTGCTCGATAAAGGTGATTATTATAAAACAAAGATGCAGAATATTATTCGCCGCCGCCTGAATGCATTGTGGGACAATACCGGTTTCTCATTGGTAGAAGATCCCTTACGTGCCGGATATTATTCGGAAATCGATATGCTCGTATGGGCACATAAATTTTACGGAGACGAGTTTGTAGCCTATCTGAAAAAGACCTATAATCCATTGGATATAGTATTCCGTCTGGCTAACGAAACCTCACTCGTCCTGCTGAATGGCGGTGGATTTGCCGGTCCGAAATGGAGTGTCCGTGTTTCTCTTGCCAATCTCAACGAAGCCGATTATGTAACAATCGGAAAAGGTATCAAGAGAATACTGGATGAATACTATAAGCAGTGGACAATTGACAGTTGACAATGGACAGTTACTATACAGTATTACAGCGCAGCTAACTGTCAATTGTCAACTGTCAACTGTCAATTAAATAACATTCTAAATCTCGTCCACCCGTCTGCATACGTACGGAGTGAGAACGAACATCCGTGACGCATCAGAACTTCACGGATAAATATCAGGCCGATTCCCTGCCCGTTCGGCTTGGTAGAAAAGAAGGGACTGAAGAGTTTAGCTTCAGTCTCTTTTGTTATACCTTTACCATTATCTGCCACCTCAATCCCGCCCGGAGAATAAGTACGTATCTTGATTTCTCCATTCTGCTCAATACTCTCAGCTGCATTCTTTATGATATTCACTAATACCTGTTCGAATAAAGCAACGTCAAGTTTCACTTCTCCCAATTCCTCATCAATATCCAGTGTAATGGTAATATTACGGTCGGCACACATACCTTCCATAAAACGTTTACAAGAGAATACAAGATCATTGAGATTAACCGGAACCAAGTGAGGTTCAGGTATTTTTACCACATCTGCAAAACGGGTAATAAAACGGCTCATAGAGAAACAACGGTCTGTACATACACGCATCACCTCACAGATATCTTCCATCCCTTCCGACTCGGAAAGTGCCTGTTCTACGGTATCCAACGTAGAAGTAATACCTGCTGTTGTATTATTCACTTCATGCGCAATCATACGAATCACTTTCTCATACGCCTTTTTCTCGGCCTTCATCACTTCATCCGTCAAGCTTTCTATCAGAAAAAAAGGATGCTGGAATCCCCGGTCGATGAATGAAGAGTGCGTACATTTATAAATATTCGAGTCATTCAAACGGACAGTTACCGTCTCTCCCTTAGCAACACGCCCCAATTCCGCAGCCAACGGAGAATCAATAGCAATCAGTTTTTTCCCCTGAGCCTCTTCAGGACGGACACCTAACATTTTAATAGCCATCGGATTTAATTGCGATATCTCATCATCAAGGGTAGTAATAATCACTCCCATCGGAGAAGCATTAATCATCAGATCGAGGAAATGATTCTGTTCCCGAAGCCGGAGACGTTCATTCTTCAACTGCTCCATCATTCTATTGAAAACATTGACCACGCGATCGGCCTCATACTGCCCAACAAGAGTCAAACGACTACTGAAATCCTGTTCGCGTAATAGCTCCATACCACTACCAATCGTGTCCAACGGTTTTATAATCTTTCGATAAAACAAGATCAAATATACCAGCAGAAAAACGATCAGGACTTCCGAAATATATAGCAAAGGCTTATACACCCATCCGCCAAAGTAGAGTATCACTCCACCAAGAGCAGCCAGAAACAAAGCCAGTATAAAAAAATATCCTTTTAGACGCACGATAAATAGTGATTAGTGAGTAGTGATGAGTGATTAACGATTAGTGATGAGTGAGTAGTGATAAGTAATGAGTAGTTAGTGGGCTGCGCTATAATCCGCATGGCACTAATCACTTATCACTAACCACTCATCACTAATAATTGATTCCATATTTTTCCAACCTCCGGTAGAGGGCAGCCCGGCTAATGCCTAAAGCGGTAGCTACCTGACTGAGGTTCCCTTTACAACGTTCCAAAGTATGCAAAATTGTCTGACGTTCTATTTCATCCAGTGTCATTCCGGAAAGCGAAGCGCCAGTAGCCTTCGGATCATCCTGACGAAGATATTGTGCATCAAAATCCGAAGCATCAAGAATGGCTTTTCCACTGACCAGTATGGTCCGTTCCACCAGATTTTTCAGTTCACGGATGTTCCCCGGAAAGGGCAAACGGCTGAGAAACTGAAGTGCATCAGCAGAAAATTCAGTACGGGGCAAATTATTAGCTTCGGCCTGGCGATCGGCAAAATGACGGGCAAGTAACGGAATATCTCCCCTCCTTTCGCGCAAAGCCGGAAGCTTAACTGTTATAAGATTGATGCGATAGAATAGATCTTCCCGGAAAGTATGTTCACTTACCATCTTACGCAAATCGGCATTAGTGGCAGATATCACCCGGATATCAGTCTTACGGGGACGGCTGTCACCCAAAACTTCAAACGTCTGGTCTTGCAGGACTCGAAGCAATTTCACTTGGCAGGAAGGATCTAAATCTCCTATTTCATCCAAGAATATAGTACCTTTATTTGCCATTTCAAAACGTCCGATACGATCAGCACTGGCATCAGTAAATGCTCCTTTCTTATGGCCAAACATCTCACTTTCAAACAAGCTTTGAGAAATTCCCCCCAAATTTACCTTGATAAATGGCTGTTTGGCACGCTGGCTATTTATATGAATAGCTTCGGCTATTAATTCTTTGCCCGTTCCACTTTCTCCGGTAATCAGAACAGAAGCATTGGTACGGGCAATGCGGGCAATGGTATTCAAAACATCTGTCAACTCCTGACTCTTACCGATAATATGGTCGCGTTTCAAAGCATCACTCTGCTCTTGTGGTACTTCTGCAGGTGCAGCAGTCAGTTCCAACGCTGTTTCAATGCGTTGCAACAAAGCAGCATTATTCCAGGGCTTTGTTATAAAATCAAAGGCTCCTGCCTGCATTCCCTGTACTGCCAATTGGATACTTCCCCATGCAGTCATCAGAATAACCGGAACGTCAGGACGGAATATTTTCACTTGTCTGAGCAAAGTCAACCCCTCTTCCCCTGTTGTGGAAAGCGTAAAGTTCATATCCATCAGGATAAGGGCAGGAGCTTCAGAGCGTACTACCTCCATAGCCTCACGAGGTCCGGGAACTGTTTGCACCTGATAACCGGCACGTTTTAACATAAAACTGAGAGAAGAACGGACAGCACTGTCGTCGTCAATGATCAATATCATAAGCGTGTGTTTTTATGATCGCAAAAATAAGAATAAATAATGATTAGTACGAATCAGTCGTTGGATATTTAGTTCAAACCTGAAAATAATGAAGTTTGCCGGACGTATCTTTGAGTACCGGAAGTGTCCTTGGTAATATTGCTACCCTTGCCCGGTATTGTGCTTTGTCTATCTCAGAAAGGAATGCTCCTTTTCCCGGTGCAGGGCCGACGCATTAAATAAATTACTATTGCATATGTACTTTTCTTGTTGTTATTTAATTGAATATTAATTGTTTAGTATTGTTTTATTTCGTTTATATTTCGTATATTTACATGGTAATATTA
>NZ_CAXSVC010000045.1:0-35835 GCF_964240755.1 Bacteroides sp. HPS0048
TTTAAATTCATAGATCGTTAATTTATGGAAATTGGATTATAAGACAGCTCTTTTCAACTAAATTGAAGAAGAACCATTCTTATTATACAAAAGTGTACATTCTTGTAAGTGTTGATTATCAGATTGACTATGTTATAGGTGTGGTTCTAACTTGCTGAATTACGAATTCTATAGTAGCTGGATTCGTTATTATTCAGTATAAAATTAATCGGGCTAACGGGTAATGCATCTATAAGAATGCAGGCAATTTCTATTGGTTGTTATTGGTGTATAGGCTATATATGACTTTAGATACCTTTGGAAATGAAATCTTTAATCTCTTCTTCACTGGGTAGCTGGACTTTGTATTTTTGCACAAAAATATTGGGGTCTAAACCTGCTGTTGCATAACGGACTAAAGTGTCTCCTTTTTCCGTACACAATAAGATGCCAATTGGAGGGTTATCATCAGGTTGCATTATTTCTGCTTTGAAGTAGTTGAGATACATATTCAGCTGGGATGCATATTCATGGTGGAATTTGTCAATTTTCAATTCCACTATTACATGGCATTTCAATATACGGTGATAGAATACAAGATCGGCAAAGAAATAATCTTCATCTATTAATATACGTTTCTGGCGAGCTTCAAAACAGAAACCATGTCCCATTTCCAACAGAAACTTTTGTAAATTATCAAGGATGGCTCGTTCTAAATCATTCTCTGTAACCAGTACTTGCTCATTTAATCCTAAGAATTCTAAGGTTATTGGAGTATTAATTACATCTGTAGGTTGAAGTTGTGTGGTTTGTTGTTGTACTAATGCGGAAAGTGCTTTTTTATTCTTGGATAAGCCACTACGTTCGTAATATAATGAGTTGATCTGTCGACCTAATTCTTTATATGACCAACATCCACGAATTGTTTCCATTTCATAAAAAGCACGTTTGACGGGATTGTCAATAGCTGATATTAAAGACAGGTTAGAGTAAGTAAGTTTATTGAATAGCTTATCAGCTGGAATCATCCATTTATGCATATCCATCAATTCGGCGGATGTCGTCCGCCGAATTTCATTTTCATATTTGGCGGATGCCATCTGCCGAATTGGGGTAGCGAATTCTGTAGTCAGCGACCAACGGATTTCCGGGTTTGACATAACATATCCTAAGACTTCTTCTTTTAATTGCGGATAAATTAGATACAAACGTCTGAATTCCCGGAATCTACGTTCATTTAACCCTTTGGTGTTTAATCGCTTTTCTAAATTCTTTAAAAGTTGCTCACCGTAGGTTGCACGGTCTTCGCCATGCTGTTCAAACTCAACAATGTAGCATCCCATTAACCAATTGCGGGAAGTTAGTGCAAGATTTACAGAATGTGCAGCTTGTGCTTGCAAGGTATTCTGAATGGCACTGATATGATTAACTAAAGATTCAAAGTTCATATTTTTACTCTTTAGAAGACCTAAGCACATCTTACAGATAATATATAGACTGCACCATCATCTTTATGTGAGTTGGATTTGTTATTATTCAGTATAAAATTAATCGGGCTAACGGGTAATGCATCTATAACTTACTTCTGCTTTTCCAGATTTTGAATACGTTGCTCAAGCGCGGCGTACTTTTCATCTTTCTCTTTTAGTAAGCGTTCATAAAGCTCGGTGATCTTGTCGATAGGACTAAAAGCATTTTTTAGATTATTTGAATAACCTGTCGGAACAGTTACTCCCTCTTTATTATCATGTACATCATTTGTTATGCTTTCAAAAACTACTGATGGAGCATCTTCTTCCAGTGTTTTCAGATATTCTACCGGTACATTCAATGCTCTGGCAAATCTTTGCAGTATTTCATCATCAATCGTTTTGGTTCTTTCGTATCTCGAAATAGCCGGTTGTGACAGATGTACAAGCTCAGACATGGCATCCTGTTTGATCCCTTTTTCAATGCGGGTGCGTCTTATATTATGTCCATGATGGACATTCAGGTTCTGTAATTCTTCTGTTTCCATGTTTTTTTAGTTTTTCAACAATTACTATCAGCAAAAAGTTTCATCCGAAGCAAATATACGAAAAAAACGAATAGAATGAATAAAATGAATGTCACTTTGCTCAAAATGAAATAAATTGAATGTATTTATATTTGCTGGTGTAGTTTTTTTACACTTAATTTGTAAATTCAAGAATGATTAAAATAGGAGGTGAAATGATTAAGTTATTGACAACTAAAGAGTCTACGTTATTAAGAAAACTGGCTAACTTATTGAAAGAGTATGATGCTATCATCTCCTGTGATACTTCGGATGAAGTTAAAATTATTGTTTTTGAAGGAGATAAAGATGTCAAAAGGGTGCCTATAATACTCCCGAAGAGTTTTGATGAAGAGGATATTGCGGATCTGTTAAATGAAACAAGCAGGCGGATAGAGTGGATAGCCAAAAATAAAGAAGTTGATTTCCTCCTTCCGGATGAAGAGGAAGGCTGAGGCTTCTATACATCTAATGATGAATAACAATAGTTGTGACGTTGCATAACAATATATGTAGTGGTACATAACAATATATGTAATTTATAACATGAAAAAGCCGCTCCCTCGTAAAGAAGCGGCTTTTCATATTAACTATAGCTTTTTAAAAAAGGGTTGCTGATTATAATATACCCTGAGCCATCATTGCTTTGGCAACCTTCATGAATCCGGCTACGTTAGCACCTTTCACATAGTTTACATAACCATCGGCTTCAGTACCGTATTGTACACAAGCTTCGTGGATATTCTTCATGATGCTCTTCAGTTTTTCATCTACTTCTTCAGAGCTCCAGCTCAGTTTGATAGAGTTCTGGGTCATTTCCAGACCGGATACGGATACACCACCGGCATTGGCAGCTTTACCCGGAGCATACAGGATTTTTGCATCCTGGAATACTTTGATAGCTTCCGGAGTAGAAGGCATGTTTGCACCTTCGCTGACTGCGATACATCCGTTTGCAACCAACTGACGGGCATGATCACCATTCAACTCATTCTGTGTTGCAGAAGGCAGAGCGATATCACATTTTTCACCCCAAGGTTTAGCTCCTTCTACATATTTGCAACCGTAAGTTTCGGCATATTCGCGGATACGGCCACGGTAGAGGTTCTTCAGTTCCATGATGTAATCCAATTTTGCGCGGTCGATACCGTCTGGATCATAGATGTAGCCGTCAGAGTCGGACATCGTAACTACTTTACCACCCAGTTCCAATACTTTTTCTGCTGTATATTGAGCTACGTTACCAGAACCTGAGATAAGACAAACTTTACCTTTCAGATCGGTACCCTGCCTTTTCAGCATTTCCATCAGGAAGTAGATGTTACCATAACCGGTAGCTTCCGGGCGAATCAGTGAACCACCAAATTCGCGGCCTTTACCTGTGAATGTTCCTGTGAATTCGTGAGTCAGTTTCTTGTACATACCGAACATGAAACCTACTTCGCGGCCACCTACACCGATGTCACCTGCCGGTACGTCGGTTTCAGGACCAATGTGGCGCCACAGTTCCAGCATGAAAGCCTGTACGAAACGCATTACTTCGGCGTTTGACTTTCCACGTGGAGAGAAATCGGAACCACCTTTACCACCACCCATCGGCAATGTAGTCAGTGAGTTTTTGAATGTTTGCTCGAAGGCAAGGAATTTAAGAATACTAAGGTTTACTGAAGCGTGGAAACGGATACCGCCTTTGTACGGGCCGATAGCGTTGTTGTGCTGAACACGGTAGCCCATGTTTGTCTGCACATTGCCTTTATCGTCTACCCAGGTCACACGGAATTGATATACTCTGTCGGGAATGCAAAGACGCTCAATCAGATTGGCTTTGTCGAATTCAGGATGTTTGTTGTATTCCTCTTCAATAGTAGCGAGTACTTCTTCTACTGCCTGATGATACTCCGGTTCATTGGGAAACCTTCTCTTCAAATCTTCTAATACCTTAGCTGCATTCATAATTCTTTTTTCTTTTTATTAGTTGAGTTTATAAGTTGACAAATGAATGATGAGAACAAGTTGACAAGGAAATCACTTACCTTACTATCTTTTGTCTTGTTTCTCTCTTTTTGATGTTGCAAAAGTAAACATAAAAATTGAACTTGCAAACATTTTATAAAGAAAAACGGCATAAAATATCAATTTTGATATTTTATGCCGCAAATATGGAATAAAAAGATATTATTTATTCTTTTTGAGCGATTTGTAGACAGGAATGAATACCAATGCTGCCGAAATGATAAGCATAAGTATCGTTGGGCCGTCAATACGCTCGGCGTATACTAATACTATGTAACAAAGCGCTACCCAAAGCAGAATGATGCAAACTATTTGTGATTTGGATAACGGGCGTTTCATATCCCTGCTTTTTTCTTGTCAACAATCGCATCGATAACCGCTACGGCTGTGATATTTACAATGTCGCGCACGGAGCTTTCGATATCGGTAAAGTGGATAGGCTTGTTCAATCCCATCTGGATAGGGCCAATCAGTTCTGTATCCGGAGTCATTGCCTGAATCAGTTTGTAACCGGAGTTGGCAGAACTGAGGTTGGGGAATACCAGTGTATTGACATCCTTACCCTTGAGACGGGTGAACGGATATTTAGCATCACGAAGTTCACGGTTCATGGCAAAGTTTACCTGCATTTCACCGTCAATAGCCAGTTCCGGATACTCTTTCTGCATATATGCCACAGCCTCGTGCACTTTGAGCGGACTACCTGCCTGGTCGGAACCGAAGTTAGAGTAGCTCAGCATGGCAATAACCGGAGTGTGATTAAAGAACCTCACAGTCTGGTCTGCCAATTTTGCAATATCTATCAGGGTGGAGGCATCCGGGTGACGGTTGATCAAGGTATCAGCCAGGAAGTAGGTTCCCTTTTTAGAATTCAGGATGTGCATTGTTCCGAAGTGGTTGTATTCCGGACGGATTCCGATTACTTCTTTGGCCACTTTGATTGTATTACTGTATTTAGTATACAATCCGGTGATGAAAGCGTCAGCATCTCCGGTTTCCACCATCATCATACCGAAGTAATTACGCTCAAACATTTTATCCGTTGCTTCGTCATACGTAGCACCTTCACGGGCACGTTTTTCGGCCAGTATCTTTGCATAACGTTCGCGGCGTTCTGTTTCGCGGTCGTGACGCAGATTGACAATTTCGATACCCTCCAGGCTTAGGTCAAGTTCATGTGCCAGTTTTTCGATACGTTCTTCGTTACCTAATATAATAGGATGGCAAATACCTTCTGCTTTTGCTTCAACAGCAGCTTTCAACATATTGGGGTGACCACCTTCGGCAAATACGACACGTTGCGGATTACGGCGGGCCGTATCGTAAAGCTGGCGGGTGAGCTGTGACTCTTGTCCCATGAGTTCGCGAAGATGCGTTCTGTAAGCATCCCAGTCCTCGATATTTTTACGGGCTACACCACTTTTCATGGCAGCATGGGCCACGGCGATAGACACTTCTGTTATCAGACGTGGGTCTACCGGTTTCGGAATGAAGTATTCCGGTCCGAAAGTGAAGTTGTTTACATGATAAGCTTCGTTCACTACATCGGGTACGGGCTGTTTGGCCAGATTGGCAATAGCGTGCACGGCAGCAATTTTCATTTCTTCGTTAATGGCTTTGGCCTGTGTATCCAATGCACCACGGAAGATATAAGGGAAACCAATCACATTGTTGATCTGGTTCGGATAGTCCGAACGTCCGGTTGCCATCAATACATCGGGACGGGCAGCCATAGCGTCTTCATAAGAAATCTCCGGCGTCGGGTTGGCAAGTGCAAACACGATAGGAGAGGCAGCCATGCTGCGTACCATATCTTGTGAAAGTACATTTCCTTTTGACAGGCCGAGGAATACATCTGCTCCTTTGATGGCTTCTGCCAGTGTATGAATGTCGGTACGGTCTGTGGCAAAATATCTTTTCTGTTCGTTCAGATCGGTACGGGCTTTGCTGATAACGCCTTTGCTATCCACCATTACGATGTTTTCGAGGCGGGCACCGAGTGATACGTATAGTTTTGTACACGATACGGCAGAAGCACCTGCACCGTTTACAACGATTTTCACATTTTCAATTTTCTTTCCGGCCACTTGCAGGGCATTGATCAGTCCGGCACTGGAGATAATAGCTGTTCCGTGCTGGTCGTCGTGCATAACAGGAATGTCGAGTTCTTCTTTCAACCGGCGTTCTATTTCAAAACATTCCGGTGCTTTAATATCCTCCAGATTGATACCGCCAAAAGTTGGTGCAATGGCTTTTACAGCTTCGATGAACTTGTCCGGGTCTTTTTCGTCTACTTCAATATCAAACACATCGATACCTGCATAGATTTTAAATAATAGTCCCTTACCTTCCATTACCGGTTTGCCACTTAGTGCACCTATATCGCCCAGACCGAGTACAGCTGTACCGTTGGAGATTACAGCTACCAGGTTTCCTTTGGCTGTATATTTATATGCATCCTGCGGGTTCTTTTCGATTTCGAGGCATGGTTCTGCCACGCCGGGAGAGTAAGCAAGCGATAAGTCGGTTTGTGTACTATAGGGTTTGGTAGGAACTACCTCAATTTTACCGGGTTTGCCCTGTGAATGATAGAGCAAAGCGGCCTCTTTCGTTATTTTAGCCATGATACTGCGTTTTTATAAAGGTTATCATTTGTCTGCAAATGTAGGAATAAAAGTTCGAAACTGTAGTCTATCTGTTATAAATTCTATTAAATTAATAACAAAAAGGCACAAAAAGAGAGAAATAGTACCTCTTTTTGTGCCTTTTACGTATATATATTCTAAATTCATTTTCCGGTCTTCATACTCTGTCTTTTATTTTTTATTCTTCGTTTTTCGTTCTCTTATTTACAGGAAAGTTCCCGGTCCCAATATATCGTACATATTACTCACATTCCGGGTACGTAACAGTTGTCCGTTGGGGGTATAAAACAGCTGGTATTTCATATCTATATTGGCTTTTCCCACTTTAATAACGATAATGGGTTCCCATTTGGGAAATTCAACGTAGGTGACATCCTCAACAATTCCGTCCGCATAGTCGCTGGCGGCAAAAGCATTGTATACGGCAGGAGAGAGGCGGTCTACACTTACCAGCTCTGTCTGCGTCATGGCCCATTGTGCCTGGGCATTGAACCATACGTTCTTTTCAAGGCCGTTCATCATGAAGTCGGCACAATAATAACCGTCATCCTGTGACCAGGCAATGTCTTTGGCAGTGGGGTACATCTTTTTTAAAGCTGCCTGTACCTGGGCAGGGGCATAGCCGGCAAAGGCGGTGGTAGAAGCTATCAGCATAGCAAGCAATACACCAAGTTTTAATTTAATCATAGTCAAAGTTTTAGTTAGGTGGATATTTTTGCTTACTAACACTCAGTGCTGCTTTTTGTTTTGCTAAGAGTGCTTCCCACATGGGGAGATACGCCAAACGATGGTTAATCTGCGTTTTATTCTTATAAAAAGTTGTAACTTGAAACGACTTTAATAGTCAGGTCTTCTATTTGAAAAACGTCTTCCTGATTTAATGTTACGATGTAACCCTCATTGAGGTGATATGTTTTCATGGCATCTATTAGTCCATTGAATTCACGTGTTTGATTATCTATGTCAAGTTTCAGGCAAACCTGAATAGCTTGTGTAATGGCTCCTTTTTCTATGGTGATAAAGTCACATTCACCTTTTCCTTTATGATAATATATTTCTTTATATTTTAATCGTAAAGCGTTATAAACCATGTTTTCTAACTTATGTCCTTCTTCTCCTTTTATTTTATTGACGTTAGCTGCTACTAACCCCATGTCGATTGCATAGATTTTTTTAGGATTGACCGTTTGTTTCTTTAATGAATAATCAAACATGGGGACTAAATTTATTAAATAACTTTGTTCCAGATGAGAAATATATTCCAGGATTGTAGTAGTAGAGCTAATGCCGGAAGGCTCCTTCAGCTTGTTTGCAGATGTCAGATTACCTATGTTTGAAAGCAGATAAACCATTAAACGTTTTAATCCGCGTGTATCTTTTATACCATATCGCACAGAAATGTCCCGTATGAGTATATCATCAAGTAGATTTGCCAATATTTCTTCAAAAGGAACTTTTAAGTATTCAGGAAATCCACCTAAACGCATATACTCTTTAATAGAATCTTCGTTATGATCAAAATCTTTAAAACGACAAAATTCGTCATATGAGAAAGGGAATAGTTCTATAGTTAAGTGTCTTCCTGTTAAACTGGTTCCCAGCTCTTTACTTAATAAAGATGCATTGGAACCAGTAACGAAAACCTTAAAACTTTCGTCTAACTTTTGGCGGACATAACGTTCCCAACCTGTAACTACTTGTATCTCATCAAACATCAAGACTTGATTTCCTGCTTCTGATATGATCATATCCAACTTCTGAAAATCAGATATTTCAAAATCATATAATCGTGGATCGTCAAAGTTAATATATAAAGCTTCTGTGTGTTTCTGTTTTAATAATTGATGTAGAAGGGTACTCTTTCCACATCTTCGAACACCAGATACAATGAGAGCATAGTTGTCAATATCCGGTAAAGTCTTTAACTCATTCCGAAGCATTCCTTTCTCTTTAATTTGCAGCATCTCTTTTTGTTGGCGGATTATCTCCTGTAGAAAGTCTTTTTGTATCATAACATATTGCATTTAGATACAGGCAAATATAAAGGTTTCCATTGTAAATGCAAAATAGTTTCCATTCTAAATGGAAACTACTATCCGTTTAGAATGGAAGCTATTTATCTAACTCTTTATTTTTCTTTCCCATTCCGGTATTCCGCCGGAGACATTCCCTCATGCCGTTTGAAGTACCTGCCCAGATAGGACTGATCCGGAAATCCCAATTTATCGGCTATTTCCTGGATGTTCAATTTAGAAGACTGGAGTAATACTTTTATTTCCAGTATGGCGAAGTCATCAATAATTTTCTTGGCAGAGTTTCCGGTTACGTTTCGGCAGATTCCTGTCAGGTATTTGGTGGAGATACAAAGTTTGTTGGCATAGAAAGTTACATCGCGTTGTGAACAGCAGTGTTCGTGTACCATAGCAATGAATTTACCAAAGATCTCATCCTGGCGATTGCTGCCTTCAATTTCACTTTTAGTAAAGTAGCGGTATGTTTTATCGTAAATATCAAGTAGAAAACTTTGCAGATGATTACGGGCTATCTGATTACGAAAGCGGTTTTCGTAGTCGATGTAGATCGCAGAAGTAGCATCCATAAGTCCGTTTATACCTCTGGTTGCATCTTCGGGGAGCGTATAGCAAGGATTCTCTTTCAGGTAATGAAAGAAGGGCGGGTCGAGTCGCAGACAGGCTTCCCGAAACATTTCGCCATAGGAAGCGAAAAAAGAAAGGTTGAAGTCGTTGCTTTTTCCGTCCAGACTGATTACGGTTCCGGGTAATAAAACAACTTGGGTGTTTTTTACTATCTCATATTTCCGGAGGTCGATAGTAATTTGTGCCCAACCGCTGCGACAGAATAAAATGACAGCGCAATCGAGCTTGTTTAAACGGTTGTGAAAAGCAGCAAGATCGCCTGTTCCGGCTATGAAAGATCTTTCCAGAGAGACGGTGAGCGGGTTTTTATATTCCATACTTTGTTCTTTATTTCACTGGCAAATATAGGAGTTTTAACTGAAAACAGAGATGTGTTGTTCCGAAAATGAACAAAACTGCGAACGGAATGAAAAGTTTTCTACGAAGAAATCCTTCTACCTTTGCCGCGACCAAATAGATAAGTCAACCAGTTGAAGGATCGACTGTATAGTAGAGAACATTAATTAAATGGGTATTATGAACAAAAAGGTATGTAGAATGAAGCACATGGTGATGCTATCATGTTGTTTGGCCGTTGCAGGATGCAAGCAGGCACCACAAGTACAAATGGAAAGCGGATATGAGGTGATGACGGTATCACCGTCCGACCGGGTCTTGTCCAGCACGTATTCGGCGACAATTCGCGGCCGGCAGGATATTGAGATTTATCCGCAGGTGAGTGGTACGCTGACCAAAGTATGTGTCACCGAAGGTCAGCGGGTAAAGAATGGACAAGCGTTGTTTATCATCGACCAGGTGCCTTATGAAGCGGCTTTACAGACAGCTTTGGCCAATGTGGAAGCGGCAAAGGCTACACTCGCAACGGCACAATTGACGTATGACAGCAAGCAGGAACTCTACAGACAGAATGTAGTTTCCGAATTCGATCTTAGCACGGCAAAGAACTCATTGCTGGCAGCCAAAGCACAGTTGGCACAGGTGAAGGCCCAGGAGGTGAATGCCCGCAATAACCTTTCTTATACGGTAGTGAAAAGTCCTGCCGATGGAGTTGTGGGAACTTTGCCTTATCGTGTAGGAGCGTTGGTCAGTGCCAGTCTGCCTGAAGCGTTGACTACCGTTTCTGACAATTCGGATATGTATGTTTACTTCTCTATGACTGAGAATCAGTTGTTAGGATTGATCAGGCAGTATGGCTCAAAAGAGGAGGCATTGAAGCAGATGCCGGCTATTGATTTGTTGCTGAACGACAAATCCGCTTATTCGGAAAAGGGAAGAATTGAGACGATTAGCGGGGTGATTGATCGTAGTACGGGAACTGTCAGTTTGCGTGCCGTATTCCCGAATGAGGGAGGGTTGCTTCATAGCGGTGGTGCCGGTAATGTGATTGTACCTGTGCAGAAAGCAGGTGCCATTGTTATTCCTCAGGCAGCTACATATGAAATCCAGGATAAGGTATTTGTATATAAGGTAGTAGACGGCAAGGCGCAATCGGCTCCTGTGCAGGTGACCCGTGTGAACGGTGGGAAAGAATATATCGTAGATAGCGGGTTGGAATCCGGTGAGGTGATTGTGGCAGAAGGAGTGGGATTGCTTCGTGAGGGTACACCAATTCAACCGAAAGACGCATTGCATGGTACATCAAAGTAATTAATGAAATAAAGACAAAATAATGAACTTAAGAACTTTCATTGAACGGCCGGTTCTATCGGCTGTCATCTCTATAACGATTGTCGTTGTCGGGATCATCGGACTGTTCACGTTGCCCGTCGAACAATATCCCGATATTGCTCCTCCCACCATTATGGTGAGTACCAGTTATTTTGGTGCCAGCGCAGAGACTTTGCAAAAGAGTGTGATTTCTCCGCTGGAAGAAGCAATTAATGGTGTGGAAGATATGACTTACATGACCTCTTCGGCCACCAATGCCGGTACGGTTTCCATTACTGTTTATTTCAAACAGGGTACCGACCCTGACATGGCGGCAGTAAACGTACAGAATCGTGTTTCCAAGGCTACAGGCCAGCTTCCGGCGGAAGTGACCCAGGTGGGAGTTACTACTTCCAAGCGGCAGACCAGTATCCTGCAGATGTTCTCTTTGTTCAGTCCGGACGATTCTTACGATGAAACTTTTCTTTCCAACTATATCAGTATCAACCTGAAACCTGAAATTCTCCGTATCTCCGGAGTAGGTGATATGATGATTATGGGTGGCGAATATAGCTTGCGTGTATGGATGAAACCCGATGTGATGGCGCAGTACAAACTTATTCCGAGCGATGTGACCTCCGTACTTGCCGAACAGAACATTGAATCGGCTACCGGATCGTTCGGTGAGAACTCCGATGAAACTTACCAATATACCATGAAGTATAAAGGGCGTTTGATTACTCCCGAAGAGTTTGGCGAAATTGTAATCCGCTCTACGGACAATGGCGAAGTACTGAAGCTGAAAGATATTGCCGATCTGGAACTGGGACAGGAAAGCTATGCCTATAAAGGTACTACCGATGGGCATAATGGCATTTCCTGTATGATTTTCCAGACAGCCGGTTCTAATGCTACCGAAGTAAACAATAACATTGATAAATTTCTGGAGGAAGCCCGGAAAGATTTACCGAAAGGGGTAGAGCTTACACAGCTGATGAGTTCCAATGACTTCTTGTATGCTTCTATTTATGAGGTAGTCAAGACGCTGATTGAAGCGATTATTCTGGTAATCCTGGTGGTGTATGTCTTCTTACAGGACATTCGTTCCACGCTGATTCCGTTGGTAGGTATTATTGTTTCTTTGATCGGTACGTTTGCTTTTATGGCACTGGCGGGTTTCAGTATCAACCTGATCACGCTGTTTGCTTTGGTATTGGTGATCGGTACGGTGGTAGACGATGCCATTGTGGTGGTCGAGGCGGTACAGGCCCGGTTTGATGTGGGGTATAAATCCTCTTATATGGCGAGTATCGATGCGATGAAAGGCATCAGTAATGCGGTTATTACCTCTTCACTGGTATTTATGGCGGTATTTATTCCGGTATCTTTTATGGGAGGTACCTCCGGAACCTTCTATACGCAATTCGGATTGACAATGGCAGTTGCCGTGGGTATCTCCGCTGTCAACGCCCTTACGCTGAGTCCGGCGCTTTGTGCCCTGTTGCTGAAACCTTATATTAATGAAGACGGAACACAGAAGAATAATTTTGCTTCCCGTTTCCGCCGTGCATTTAATGCAGCTTTTGATGTGGTGGTAGATAAGTACAAAGGCATCGTATTGTTTTTCATCAAACGCAGATGGCTTACATGGTCTTTACTGGCTTGTTCGATAGCTTTGCTTCTGTTCTTTATGAATACCACGAAGACAGGGTTGGTACCGGATGAAGACCAGGGAGTGGTGTTTGTAAATGTCAGTACTGCTGCCGGTAGCTCACTCAAGACTACGAATACGATCATAGAACGTATCGAGAAGCGTCTGGAAGATATCCCGCAGGTGGCACATGTGCAGAAAGTGGCAGGTTACGGATTGTTGTCCGGACAGGGAAGTTCGTTCGGTATGCTGATTCTGAAGTTGAAACCCTGGGACGAACGTCCCGGCAAGGAAGACAATGTACAGGCGGTTATCGGCCGGGTATATGGCTCTACGGCAGATATTAAGGATGCTACTGTATTTGCTATTTCTCCGGGTATGATTCCGGGATACGGTATGGGTAATGCACTCGAGCTGCATATGCAGGACAAACAGGGAGGCGATGTAAACACTTTCTTCCAGACCACACAGCAATATCTGGGTGCTTTGAACCAGCGTCCTGAGATAGCAATGGCGTATTCTACATTTGATGTACGTTATCCGCAATGGTCGGTAGAAGTAGATGCTTCCAGATGTAAGCGTGCAGGTATTACGCCGGATCAGGTGCTCAGTACTTTGTCGGGATATTATGGCGGGCAGTATGTGTCCAACTTCAACCGGTTCTCAAAAGTATATAAGGTAATGATACAGGCCGATCCTGAATATCGTCTGGATGAGACTTCACTGAACAATACTTTTGTGCGTATGGCGAATGGAGAAATGGCTCCGCTGAGCCAGTTTGTAACATTGACACGTGTGTATGGTGCCGAATCGCTGAGCCGCTTCAATATGTATAACTCCATTGCGGTAAATGCGATGCCTGCCGAAGGTTACAGTACTGGTGACGCGATTCGTGCCGTGCAGGAGACTGCCGCTACTTCATTGCCCAAAGGCTATGGGTATGATTATGGAGGTATCACCCGTGAAGAGAACCAGCAGAGTGGTACTACGATTATCATATTTGCTATCTGTTTCCTCATGATTTACCTCATCCTGAGTGCACTTTATGAGAGCTTCATTGTACCTTTTGCCGTACTTCTGAGTGTACCCTGCGGACTCATGGGAAGTTTCCTTTTTGCTCGTATGTTCGGACTCGAGAACAATATCTATTTGCAAACGGGGCTTATCATGCTGATTGGTCTGTTGGCAAAGACAGCGATCTTGCTGACGGAATATGCAAGCGAGCGCCGTAAGGCAGGTATGGGGCTGATTGCTTCGGCACTGAGTGCAGCCAAAGCCCGTTTCCGTCCTATCCTGATGACAGTCCTTACGATGGTTTTCGGTCTGTTGCCTTTGATGGTAGCTTCCGGAGTAGGAGCCAATGGTAACCGTTCACTCGGAACCGGTACGGTAGGTGGTATGGTGGTTGGTACACTGGCACTGCTATTCATTGTTCCTTCGCTCTTTATAGCATTCCAGTGGTTACAGGAACGTTTGCGTCCGGTGCAGCCACAGGTTACCCACGATTGGCAGATTGAGGAAGAGATTGTGAAGAGCGACCGGGAAAAACAAGAAGCCGGTAAGGAATGACCTTAACCAAATTATTAAAAAGAAAAGAAATATGAAGAAGATAATTCTATTATCTGTGGCAACGACTTTTATACTGAGTAGTTGCGGCATTTATTCCAAATACAAACCTGCTACGGAGGTTCCTGAAGGGCTTTATGGGGCTACTGATACGCTTGTGTCTGCTACCGATACCGCTAATCTGGGAAATCTCTCCTGGCGTGAGGTCTTTACAGATCCGCACTTACAGATGCTCATTGACTCTGCCCTGGTGCGTAATACTGATTTGCAAACCGCCCATTTGCGTGTGAAAGAGGCTGAGGCTACATTGCTTTCTGCCCGTTTATCCTATCTGCCTTCTTTCTCTCTTTCTCCGCAAGGCACGGTGAGTAGTTTTGATGGTGCGAAAGCTACGCAGACGTACACATTGCCCGTTTCTGCAAGCTGGGAGATTGATCTCTTCGGACGTATCACCAACGCCAAGCGCCGTGCAAAGGCGGTTCTTGCGCAGAGTCGGGAGTACGAACAGGCTGTGCAGACCCAACTGGTGTCGGCCGTTGCCAACAATTATTATACCCTGCTGATGCTCGACGCCCAGCTTGAAATATCTACAGCCACCGAGGCTGCCTGGGCGGAGAGTGTGACTGCCACCCGTGCTATGAAAGCAGCCGGTATGGTGACCGAAGCAGGGTTGGCGCAGACCGAAGCTACCTATTATAATATCCGTACATCGCTGCTCGATTTGAAAGAGCAGATCAATCAAGTGGAGAATGCCCTTTCCCTGTTGCTGTTTGATGTGCCTCAGAACATTCGGCGCGGCAAGCTCGAAGGGCAGCAATTGCCCGAAGACCTCTTCGTTGGTGTACCTCTTCAGATGCTTGCCAACCGTCCCGATGTGCGCAGTGCAGAACAGGCTTTGGCACAGGCTTTTTATACAACCAATAGTGCGCGTTCGGCTTTCTATCCCTCTATCACGTTGAGTGGTAGTGCCGGATGGACCAACTCGGCAGGTGCTCTGATTGTCAATCCGGGCAAGTTCATTGCTACGGCAGTTGCGTCATTGACGCAACCGTTGTTCAACCGGGGACAGAATATCGCCCAGCTCAAAATAGCGAAGGCACAGCAGGAGGAGGCACGTCTCAGCTTTGAACAGACGTTGCTCAATGCGGGCAGCGAGGTTAACAATGCATTGGTACAATATCAGACAGCCCGTGATAAATCGGAGTATTTCACTAAACAGGTTGCCTCACTGGAAAATGCCGCCCGAAGTACCCGTTTGTTGATGAAGCATGGCAATACCACGTATCTGGAAGTATTGACTGCCCAGCAGACGTTGCTCAATGCACAACTTTCTCAGGTAGCCAACCGTTTCACCGAAATCCAGGGAGTTATTACATTGTATCAGGCTCTTGGTGGCGGAAGAATGTAAGAAGAGGAGGAATGAAATGAAGCCCGAAACTGCTCGTCGCCAAATTATTGATTATACCAAGCAGGAGATGATTCTGCACGGCGTCAGTCGTTTGACAATGGACCTTATTGCTCAGGGCATGGGCATGTCTAAACGGACGCTTTATCAGCTTTTTCCCAGCAAAGTCTGCCTGGTGCGTATCTGCCTGGCAGAGTTTGCTGCCGAGAAGCATAACCGGCTGCTTGCCTGGCAGAAAAGAGAAGAGTATTCCTGTACGGAGATTCTTTTCCGTACGATGGATGTTTACACATCGCTGATACATTATCAGGGCAGCACATTGTTGTCTGATCTGGCGGGGGATCCCGATTATCAACCTATGATGGAACGTGAAAAGACTTTCTGGTTGCAGCAACTGGCCGATGCGCTGAACCTTTGCAAGGCTTGCGGGGTGTTGGTGGCTGATGTCAATCCCGACCGTTTGGCGATGGAAATACTCACTATCCTTTATGAGAACTGTTTGCGTGGCGCTTCCTATGCCACGCAACGGTTGCTTGCTTATTCGTTGCTGCGTGGATTCTTTAAAGTGGATGATATCCGCTATATTGATAAGTGCTTGCCGATAACGCAGAAAGGATGAGGAGTTTATTTCACCACAGAGGACGCAGAGGACACGGAGTTTTAAATCTTTATTGAAACGCGGATTAACACAGATTCTCGCAAAGGGAAACAAATCTAAGATAAAGAACTACAGTCTTTTAATCTGCGATCATCCGCGTTTCATCAAATAATATCTCTGTGCTCTCCGTGTCCTCTGTGGTGAATTGATTCATTTCTGTACGACTTGGAATGGAGAGTTATATTATTTTACATGGCCTTCCATCCCCAAGCCGTGCGTATTGCCCGGCTCCGAGGAGAAGGTCCCTCGGCTCCGGGGAGGACGTTGCTCGGCTCCGAGGAAGAGGCTGTTCGGCTCCGGGGAGAAAATGTACTTGTAAAGTCTTTGATTATCAGTTTGTTGTAGGATAGACTTTTTATTCTCTCTATTCTATGGGTGTGGTAATATTGCTTTACACCGTACAAAAATACCACTTTGGTGAATGATTGCTATTATAAAAGGAAGAGACACGAAGTCAATCTGCTTCGTGTCTCTTCCTTATTATATAATATAATGTATAGGCTTATGCGTTCAGCGCCTGCTCAATATCCGCAATAATGTCTTCGGCACTTTCTATACCCACCGAGAAGCGGATCAAGTCCGGGCGTACACCTGCTTCCATGAGCTGCTCATCAGTCAGCTGACGGTGTGTGTGGCTCGCAGGATGCAGTACACATGTACGGGCGTCTGCCACATGGGTCACGATAGCAGCCAGTTGCAGTGAATCCATAAATTTGATAGATACTTCGCGTCCGCCTTTCAGTCCGAAAGAGATAACACCGCAGGAACCGTTCGGCATATATTTCTGAGCCAGTTCGTAGTATTTGTTTCCCGGAAGACCACAATAGTTCACCCAGGCTACTTTGTCGTTTTTAGAAAGATATTCGGCTACTTTCTGTGCGTTGCCACAATGCTGAGGCATGCGGAGATGCAACGTTTCCAGTCCTAAATTCAACAGGAAAGCATTCTGCGGGCTTTGGATACTGCCTAAGTCGCGCATCAGTTGGGCAGTAGCTTTGGTTATATATGCCATTTTACCAAAAGAGGTAGTATAGGTCAATCCATGGTAAGACTCATCCGGTGTGCAAAGTCCGGGGAACTTATCGGCATGGGCATCCCAGTCGAAGTTGCCACTGTCTACGATACAGCCGCCTACGCTGGTGGCATGTCCATCCATGTATTTGGTAGTAGAGTGTACCACGATGTCTGCTCCCCACTCAAACGGGCGGCAGTTGATAGGAGTAGGGAATGTATTGTCTACAATCAACGGAACGCCATTGCTATGGGCGATGCGGGCAAACTTTTCGATGTCCAGTACTTCGAGAGACGGATTGGAGATTGTTTCGCCAAACAGTGCCTTGGTATTAGGGCGGAAAGCCGCGGAGATTTCTTCCTCACTGGCATCGGGATTGACAAAAGTAACATCAATACCCAGCTTCTTCATCGTCACTCCGAACAGGTTGAATGTACCACCGTAGATGGCCGATGAACAAACAAAATGATCGCCTGCCTGGCAAATGTTGAATATGGCATAAAAATTGGCTGCCTGCCCGCTGGAAGTCAGCATAGCAGCTACACCTCCTTCGAGTGCAGCAATCTTGGCAGCTACGGCATCGTTGGTAGGGTTTTGCAGGCGGGTGTAGAAATAACCACTATCCTCAAGATCAAACAAACGGGCCATCTGCTCACTGGTTTCATATTTGAAAGTAGTACTCTGATAGATGGGCAGCACGCGCGGCTCCCCTTTTTTAGGAGTCCATCCTGCTTGTACACACAGGGTTTCGGGTTTGAATTGTTTTGCCATAATTGTTATTGGGTTTTCAGATTTATTGCCTTAAAAAAGTTATATCGATGCAAAAGTAGAGAAAATAATTGGTTTAAAAGGTTATCTTTGCGGAGTTATTCAATTGACATTATTTAATTGACAGTTGACAGTTATTCAATTGACAGTTGACAATTGACAGTTATCCAGTTGGCAATTGTTCAACGAACGGTTACCTATTGACATTGAACACATAACTCGTATCCGCGCAGCCCACTGTCAACTGTCAACTGTCAACTGTCAATTGAATAACTGTCAACTGAATAACTGTCAATTAAATAATTTTCAACTTTCAACTTTCAATTTTCAATTAAATATGAATCGTCTCCTCTGTCTTTTTCTGTTTATCTCTTTCCTGTTTGTTGCCCCGGATGTGTGGGCGCAGCAGAAAGCTACTCCGAAAGCCGGTGAAGGAATTTCGTCTTTTCTACTGCGCCACAACCGTGCCCCCAAGAAGTACTATGATGATTTTGTTGAGTTGAACAAAGCTAAATTAGGAAAAGATAAAACACTTAAAATGGGAGTTACCTATCTGATTCCTCCTGCAAAAAGTTCTGTATCTGCTGCTACGGCTAAGTCTGCTCCTGCCGGAAAAAACGTTGAGAAGCAGGATAAACCCAAACCTGCACGGCGGACAGAAATCAATGAACCTCTCTTCGGAAAATTGCTGGCAAACACAAAAGTAACCTCCAGTCGCCTGGCTGGTGCCTGTTTTTATGTGGTCAGCGGGCATGGCGGACCTGATCCCGGAGCTATTGGCAGGGTGGGGAAGCACGAGCTTCACGAGGATGAATATGCCTATGATATTGCTCTGCGGCTGGCACGTAATCTGATGCAGGAAGGAGCAGAAGTACATATCATTATTCAGGATGCCAAAGACGGAATCCGTGACGATGCTTACCTCTCTAACAGCAAACGGGAGACTTGTATGGGAGACCCCATTCCCTTGAATCAGGTGCAACGTCTGCAACAGCGATGTGACAAAATAAATGCCCTGTATCGCAATGACCGTAAAAACTATAAGTATTGCCGTGCCATCTTTATTCATGTAGATAGTCGTAGTAAAGGAACGCAGACGGATGTGTTTTTCTACCACTCCAACCGCAAAGCTGATAGTAAACGATTGGCGAATAATATGAAAGATACTTTTGAGTCGAAGTATGGAAAACATCAACCAAACCGCGGTTTCTCCGGAACAGTGAGCGGACGGAATTTATATGTATTGGCGCATACAACCCCTGTATCCGTCTTCGTGGAACTGGGTAATATCCAGAATACTCTTGACCAAAGACGACTGGTTATCCCCTCCAACCGCCAGGCATTGGCTAAATGGTTGATGGAAGGTTTTCTGAAAGATTATAAAGGGATGTGAATTTAGCAAGAACAGACAACCGGACTGTGAAAATAAATCCTATATTTGTCGGCGAATACGAAGTAAAAACCTAAAAACTTACCTTACATGAATCAGTTGTCTTTCGTTGGAGCTTATCGGACTTCTCCCTATATTCTTACTGAAGGAGCCGTTGTAGAGCGTTTGCGCCGTGAGTTTCATATCCCTTTAGATGAAGATCTTATCCATGCTGCTTTAATCTATAACGATTCTTACCGTGAAGTGCTGGCAGGCATTTATAAACAATACATTGACATTGCCACCCGATATCAGTCGCCCCTGATGCTGATGACACCTACCCGCAGAGCTAATGCAGAAAGAATATCCGGTTCGGTTTACCGCAACCGGGATATATTGCGCGACAACGTTGCCTTTCTTTCGGAACTTCGCGATACAGCTTCTACTCCCGTCTATATTGGTGGTCTGGCCGGTTGCCGGGGCGATGCTTATGATGGACGCTATCATCTCTCGGTGGAAGAAGCAACACAATTTCATTATCCCACCGTTCGTGCATTGGCTGAGGCAGGCGCCGACTATTTGTTTGCAGGCATTATGCCTCAACTCACCGAGACCATTGGCATGGCCAATGCAATGGCAGCAACCGGATTACCCTATATCATCAGCTTTATGATTCGTCGTGACGGACGGTTGTTGGATGGAAGTTTTATCCATGATGCTATTGATACAATAGATAAGGAGGCAACTACCCGTCCACTTTGCTATATGGCAAACTGTGTACATCCCGATGTACTGCACCAGGCTTTGTCACATTCGCATAATGATACTCCTCTGGTGCGCGAACGTTTTCAAGGGCTTCAGGCTAATGCTTCCGTATTAACTCCCGAAGAATTGGAAGGGCGTACCCATCTGGAATCTTCTTCTCCCGAAGAGCTGGCAGACAGATTGATGACGTTACTCTGGGATTTCCCATTAAAAATTTGTGGAGGCTGTTGTGGCACGGACGAACGTCATCTCAATAGCTTTGCAGAGATTCTGACCCAACGCTGACCTTTTTTATAGTGATAGACTCTTTATCTCTTGTCAGCGGCATTTACTGACTGGGATGCTATCTTCTCCAGTAATTCCTGCATTTTAGCAATTACAGGGTGGTCCTCCATTCCGTAGCTGGCTGCTATTTGCTTTATTAGTGGAATGCTGAGCCATACGTTTCTATCCTTATCTTCCCATACTGATATCTTTAGTGGTAATTCGATTGATATAGCCGGATTTTCTTGCATGAGTACAGTACCTATTTTGGGTGAACCGAAAACAATGACCTGATTGGGGAGGAGTTGCAGTCCTGCTTCTTCTGCATTCTTCCCATGATCGAATTTGGCAAATACAGGGATATCCATGGTTTTTAATATCTGTTCTGTACGCATCATCGTTTCGGATACGCCGAACTGGCTTTTATAAGACTTATTCATAACTCTTCCTCCGTTTTGTGCCAATATCGTGTTAGAAATCAGCATGATGATTATAATTAGTAAACTCTTTCTCATAACGCATTCAGTTTTCCTTTTGTTTTTTGATCTCATGATGCAAAGATAGAGTATTACGGTATTTGAGGAAATGGCTATATTACCTGTTTAGCTGGCTATTATTCCCGAAAAGAGAGCTTATTTAGTTGAAAATTGAAAGTTGAAAATTGAAAATTGGCTGCGCTGTTACGCTGCATAGTACTTCTTTATTTAGTTGAAAGTTATGGAGTTGTAAAGTTATAGAGTTGGGAGCTCTTCACTGACCATTGTCAACTTTCAATTTTCAACTAAATAAGCTCTACAACGGCATATTTCCGTGCTTCTTAGGCGGATTGGTCTGCATCTTATTTTCTGTCATTTCCAGGGCTTGGATCAAACGCTTACGGGTTTGCTTCGGTAGGATTATTTCATCAATGAAGCCCAATTCGGCAGCCTGATAAGGGTTGGCAAACTTCTCTTTATAGGCTTCCAGCTCTTTTGCTTTTGTTTCTGCATCTGCTTTACGGAACAGAATATTTACCGCTCCATCAGCACCCATTACCGCAATTTCAGCACTTGGATAAGCAAAGTTTACGTCTGCTCCGGTTTGCTTGGAGTTCATTACGATGTAGGCACCACCGTATGCTTTACGGGTGATAACTGTGATCTTAGGTACGGTTGCTTCTGCAAATGCATATACAATCTTTGCCCCGTGGCGTATGATACCGTTGTTCTCTTGCGTATATCCCGGCAGGAATCCCGGAACATCTTCAAAGGTGATCAACGGAATATTGAAACAATCGCAGAAACGAATGAAACGGCTTGCCTTGTCACTGGCATCAATATCAAGCACACCTGCCAGATAAGCCGGCTGATTGGCTACGATACCTATTGAGCGTCCGCCCAAACGTGCAAAACCGATAAGGATATTCTTGGCAAAGTTGGGCATTACTTCAAAGAAATAGCCGTTGTCTACCACACGCTCAATGATATCTTTCATATCATATGGTACGTTCGGGTCAGCCGGGACAATTGTATCCAGTGATGTATCTTCACGGTTGATATCATCGGTACTGTTTTGCTTCTTAGCCTCGTCCATATTGTTTTGTGGCAGGAAAGAGAGCAATTCGCGGATACTCATCAGCAACTCTTCTTCGCTGTTGGCCATGAAGTGAGTCACTCCGCTTTTACTGCTATGTGTCATTGCACCACCCAATTCCTCTTTACTCACTTCTTCGTGGAGCACCGTTTTTACTACATCCGGTCCTGTCACAAACATGTGGCTCTTTTCTTTTACCATAAAGATAAAGTCCGTCAGTGCGGGAGAGTAACAGGCACCGCCGGCACATGGACCCAGAATGGCTGAAATCTGAGGAATTACCCCGCTTGCCATTGTGTTCTGATAGAAGATATCAGCATAGCCCGAAAGGCTTTCGATACCTTCCTGGATGCGGGCACCACCCGAATCGTTTAAAGCGATGATAGGAGCTCCGTTTTTTAATGCCAGCTGTTGTACTTTCACAATCTTCTTTGCATTGGATGCCGAGAGTGAACCACCATATACCGTGAAGTCATAAGCATAAACAAAGACCTGGCGGCCGTCTATTTTCCCATAACCGGACACAATACCATCTCCGGGAATCTTGTTTTTGTCCATACCGTAGTTGGTACACCGGTGCACCATTAACTTATCCAGTTCTACGAAAGTACCTTTGTCCAACAGCATGTCAATACGCTCGCGGGCAGTCATTTTTCCACTTTCGTGTTGCTTTTCTATCTTATCGACACCTCCACCAAGGGAAGCGATGCGGTCACGTTCTTCAAACGCGGCATATGCTTTATTTATTTCTTCCATTTTTACTCTATGGCTTCAAGGGTTATTAATGTCTGGTCACCAGTGATACTATCACCTTCCTGCACCAGTATTTCTTTAATGCGACAGTCCGAAGTTACTTTGTAGTTACTTTGCATTTTCATTGCTTCAATGACAATGGCGGTGTCTCCGGCTTTTACTTCCTGGCCCACACTAACGGGAATTTTCACAACCTTGCCCGGCATTGGAGAGGTGATGCGGTCGTTCTGTTCTTCATCTCCCTTTTTGCGCATGCGCAGGTATTTTGCCTGACTGTCTACAATTTCTACATTGTAACTGTTATAGTGTGTATTTACCTTATAACTCTTTCCGTTCTCACCGCGAATCAGCTGTGCGTTGGAGCTGTGTCCATCCATCAGGATGTTACAGGTTCCGTTTTCTGCCATTACTACATCTGCTTCAAACGTCTGTCCGTCTATGGTAAGTACCACTTTATTATCTTCCTTGCTGACCAATTCTATCTCGGCCACACGGTTTCCTATATGAATTTCCATAATTAATCATTTAAATAATGTGCCAATAAATATGTCAATGTGCCAATATGCTAATATGCCAATGTAGCAATGTTTTTCGGCAATACAGCGCAGCCAATTGGCACATTATTATATTCTTAATACCCCTTTATGTAGTCCGAATTCTTTCCACTTACTGATCGGACGGTTATCGGTAGCCGATCCGCTATTTTCTTCAAGATTCATCAGATAATCCATATAGGCGGCAATCATGGCAATCTTTTCAGAACGTTCGCTGGTGTGGGTGATACACTTTTGCAGTGCTTCGCCATTCTTTGCAATAAAACCGGTGTCATAATGCCCTTCTACAAAGTCGGCAGTATCCATGATACAACGCAGGTAACTGATGTTGTTTTTCACTCCTGTCAGTTTGTATTCGTGGAGTACCCGGCGCATGCGCTCAATGGCGTATTCGCGGGTGGTAGCCCATACAATCAGTTTACCAATCATCGGATCATAGTAGATAGGGATCTCATATCCTTCGTATACGTAGCTATCAATGCGTACACCGATGCCGTTTGGTTCAGTAATCTGTTTGATCACTCCCGGACTGGGCATGAAGTTCATTTCGGTGTCTTCTGCGCAGATACGACATTCAATAGCGTGTCCGCGTTGTTTGATATCTTCTTGTTTTAACTTCAACACCTGGTTATCTGCTACTTTGATTTGCTCTTTTACCAGGTCTACTCCCACAACTTCCTCTGTAATCGGATGTTCTACCTGCAAGCGGGTATTCATTTCCAGAAAGTAGTAGTTACGGTGTTTGTCTACCAGAAACTCAATTGTTCCCGCACCGATATAGTTGACGGCTTTGGCGGCAGCTACTGCCTTTTCGCCCATATCTTTGCGTAATTCGGGGGTTACAAATACCGAAGGACTTTCTTCTACGATTTTCTGGTTACGGCGTTGTACAGAGCATTCACGTTCACATAGATGAATTACATTGCCGTGTTTATCACCCAGAATCTGAAATTCAATATGATGTGGTTCCTCAACGAACTTTTCCAGATATACGGTGTCGTCTCCAAATGAGGAGAGCGATTCGCTTTTGGCTGTAGTGTAAGCTTCTTCTACTTCGTTGGCATTGTGGATCAGTCGCATCCCTTTTCCGCCACCGCCCATAGAAGCTTTCAGCATTACCGGATAGCCTATTTGGTTGCACAGTTCTACGGCTTCTTCCACGCTTTTCAGGTTTTCCTGCGTACCTGGAACTACCGGAACGCCCGCTTCAATCATTTTGATACGGGCAGCAATTTTATCTCCCATTGCCTCCATCGTTTCCGGATTCGGACCGATAAAGATGATCCCTTCTTCCTGGCAACGGCGGGCGAATGTGGCATTTTCCGATAAGAAGCCATATCCCGGATGTATGGCATCTGCATGGCACATCTTCGCCACTTCAAGGATCTTTTCTATATTCAGATAACTCTCTTTTGATGCGGCCGGACCGATGCAATAAGCTTCATCGGCATAGAGCACATGCTTTGCGGTGCGGTCTGCTTCTGAGAAAACAGCGATACTTGCTATTTCCATTTCCCGACAGGAGCGCATTACTCTCACGGCTATTTCTCCGCGATTGGCAACTAAGATTCTTTTTATCATATTCATTTCTCAATTAAATGCATATACGTATTAGTGCTTTTCCACCCTGTGGACACACTCCACCCGGTGAAAACACAGTATTTCTAAGATTTGGGGCTAAACGGTGATACTTTCTTTCCTAACCCACGAGGTGAGAAAGTATAAATTTTGACTGGCAGGTCTTCTGACTGACTCTCATCTTACAGGCCTTCCCGATGGATTTTTTACCTCCGTCAGTGGCGCGAATCTGGTTAATTTATAAGATGTTGTACAGAGCTTCACAGCAGCGGGACTGTCCGGGAGTTACACCCGATTCCCTTTTAATCTTCATCCGTTGACCACGGATTCCGAACCAAATCGGGCGCAAATATAGAGAATTATTGAATAGGACGAATCTTTTTTGCACGAAAGTTTACTTTTTGTGCAGTCTGAATAAAAAAGCAGGTGTAAAAGCCTGACAGTTGAAACACAATGCCCTCTTTTTTTGTTGTTTTAAATGAGGTACGTGACCTTATGCAAAATAAAAACTTATAAAAATACATTTCATGTCCCATTTACCAACTTTGATTGCCGACCTTGCACTGATATTGATATCCGCAAGTATTATAACTTTATTGTTTAAATGGTTAAAGCAACCTTTAGTTTTAGGCTATATTGTTGCCGGATTACTGGCTGGTCCTTATGTCCATATTTTCCCTACTGTAGGGGATATAGCAAATATTAATATCTGGGCCGAAATAGGAGTTGTGTTTCTGCTTTTTGCTCTCGGTCTGGAGTTTAGTTTCAAGAAACTTATCAATGTGGGTTCAACAGCTTTTATCACGGCAACTACCGAAGTTATCAGTATGTTGCTGATAGGTTATATGGTGGGATATCTGCTGGGATGGGGTACTATGAATTCTATTTTTCTGGGTGGAATGCTGTCTATGTCATCCACTACTATTATTATCAAGGCTTTCGATGATTTAGGGTTGCGTAGCCAGCGGTTCACAGGTATTGTATTCGGTACACTGGTTGTGGAGGATCTGATTGCTATTCTGATGATGGTTCTGCTTTCTACGATGGCAGTAAGCAAAGATTTTGTGGGTGAAGAGTTGTTGGTAAGTGTGCTTAAGGTTGTTTTTTTCCTGATACTGTGGTTCCTTATCGGTATTTTTATCCTTCCGGCTTTCCTGAAAAAAGCAAAGAAGCTGATGAATAACGAAACACTTCTGATTGTTTCTCTCGGCCTTTGTTTAGGAATGGTAGTGCTGGCTACTTATACCGGATTCTCGGCAGCTTTAGGTGCGTTTATTATGGGTTCTATTTTAGCTGAAACGATTGAGGCGGAACATATTGAGCATATTATACAACCGGTGAAAGACCTCTTTGGAGCAATCTTCTTTGTGTCTGTCGGTATGTTGGTCAATCCGGCTGTATTGGTTGAATATGCCTGGCCGGTTATTATTATTACACTGGTCACCATTATCGGTAAAGCCATATTCTCTTCATTGGGTGTTCTTTTGTCGGGGGAGTCACTGAATATTTCCATCAAATCCGGGTTCAGTTTGGCACAAATCGGAGAATTCGCTTTTATCATTGCCGGCTTGGGTGTTTCTCTCAAAGTACTTGATCCGTTTATTTCTCCGATTATTGTGGCTGTATCTGTTATTACAACTTTCACTACTCCCTATTTTATTCGTCTGGCAAATCCTTTTGCTGAATGGCTTTATAAGGTATTACCGCCCAAAGTTCAGGAAATGTTAGCTCGTTATGCTTCCGGTAAAAAGACTGTGAATCACGATAGTGATTGGAAGAAACTATTAAAAAACATTGTTGGCAGAGTCATTATTTATAGTGTATTGCTTACTGCTATCTGGCTATTGTCTGTAAAAACGCTATATCCTGCTGTCAGTGAACTGTTTACTCCTGTGACGATATGGGTCAATTTAGCGATGTGTCTGGTTACTCTTTTACTCATGACTCCTTTTTTGTGGGCGCTTATCTCCAATAAGTACAATTCTTCTGCAATATTTCTGAAACTGTGGGAAGATGAGAACTACAATCACGGTCGTCTTGTTGCTTTAGTACTGTTCCGGGTTTCTGTTGCTATTTTCTTTATTTCAGCTGTGGTCATCAGTTATTTTCATCTGAATATTGGGATAGGAGTGGTTATTGCTGTAGCTGTGGTGGCTTTGATTCTTATCCTTCGGGAAGATCTTACTCAATATTCGCGCCTGGAAACTCATTTTCTAACCAATCTTAATCTGCGGGAAGAGGTTGCCAAAAAACATCATCCGTTGAAAACGAGCTTCAACAGTGAATTCAATAATAAAGACATTGAACTTACCTCTGTTGTTGTATCTCCTTATTCGCGTTATATAGGCAAATCACTGGGTGAGCTTTCGTTCCGGCAGGAATTTGGTGTGAATGTAGTAGCTATTGTCCGTGGTGATCTTAAGATATACATCCCAAAAAGTTCTGAACGGATTTATCCACAGGATAAACTGGCAGTGGTTGGTACGGACGGGCAACTACAAAAGTTTCGTGACGAAATAGAAAGCCCGCAAGGAGTACCGGATACAGAAGAGATGCACCAAGAGATGAATCTGCACTCTTTCACAGTAAATGAGGCTTTTCATTTCCTGGATAAAAGCATTGTCCAATCCCGCTTGGGTGAAAAGTATGATAGCATTGTTGTAGCAATTGAGCGGAATGGTGCGCTGGTTCCTCTGGATAAGGATGCTACTTTTCTGTTAGGTGATCTGGTATGGTTTGTCGGAGAGCGGGAGAAGATCAGGCAACTCTTTTAAGGATTTACCCGAAAAGTCTGTATCTACATAGATTTTTCTTATTTATACTTGTTATTTAAGCGTTGGAATGGCTCCACAGGAGTATCGGTTATCCCAGTCGTAAATCGTATAAACATGCCCGCACTTCTTCTGGGCTACCGATATGTTTTCCTATATCATCAGACAGTTTTACGCATTCGCGCCATTCCTGATTGATGTTCATTTTACACTGCGTCAGTTTCATTACAATGTTGGAAGGTTTAAATCCGGTATCATTCGTCAGATTGGTACCTATACCGAAGGCGCATCTTATTTTTCCACGACAATATTCCTGTATTTCCAGTGCTTTGCCAAAGTCGAGTGCATTGCTGAATACAATTGTTTTAGTGGTTGAATCGATACCAAGTTCTTTGTAGCGTGCAGTCAGTTTATCGATGAATTCTAATTCATTTCCCGAATCGCATCGTACACCGTCAAATAGTTTTGCTTGTTTGCGGCTGAGATTAGTCAGGAAGATGTCAGAAGTATAAGTGTCGGACAGTGCGATACCCAGATCGCCGTCATACACATTTACCCAGTTTTCCAGTGCTATGTAATTGGCATGTTTGTAACCGAATTGCGCTCCATGAAACATGAACCATTCGTGTGGATGCGTTCCCATCATCTTCATCTCATACTTCATAGCAAAGTAGCAGTTTGATGTGCCTGTGCAGTAGTGTGCAGACTTTTTTAAATAGCTTATCACTCTGTCCTGCACATCAAAAGAAAACCGCCTTCGTGTACCAAATTCAGAGAATGACAACTGATGTTCATTTGAGAGTACCACCTTTTCGGATAGTTTGCAGATTATCTCTTCCGTGTTGGCTACGTTTCCCTGTATCTGGTTTTTTATTTCTGAAACAATGGCGAGCAAGGGTACTTCGTAAAGTGTCGATTTATAGAGGTAATCCGTTATTTCGATATTCAGGTGATGTTCTTTATCCAGATGGATGTCTATTTTCTCCGGTTGGAACCGGAAAGAAGAGAGCCATTCCCAGTATACCGGTGGTAGGAATCTGCAGTTACGGGTCATATATTCCAGTTCTTTATCAGCCAATGTCACTTTAGCCAGGTTGGCCACTTCTGCTTTCAGTTTACTCAGAAATGCTTCTGTGTATACGGTTTCATCTCTGTCTTTGAAACTGAAAGTCCCTATTGCATAGGGAAACAACTTTATATAAGCATACGAAGTGGTAAACTTGTAGAGGTCCGTATCGAGTATGGTATGAATCATCATCTGTAGGTCTTTTTTAAGAAAACACTATAAAGTTAGTATTTGTTGAGAAGAAACGCTACTCTACTCAGATATAATTACTTCATTTCTCTCTTTTCTGGGAGAGTAGGGCATTGCTTTGGCATATCCCATACGCAACAATACTACCGGGATTCTTTTTTCTTTTCCTGTTTGGTGAATTACCTCACATTGCATTTGCTCCGCCAGTACTTTCAATTCGCAAGGTTGATTAATGAAGGCGGTGGCAATGCCTGCTTCCGTCGTTTTTAGTAAGAAGTGTTCCAGTGTGCGTCCAAGTTGAATCCACTCCGGAATAGAATCATTTTCAACAGTGAAAAGTACAACATGAGAGGAGGAGTTTACTTTCTTTTCATCACTTTTGTTTTGCATCCCGGGTGTCAGGCATGTTCCCATTATGAGACGTGATAGCCATCTGGGGAGGTTAGGGGCTCCGAATACAGCATAACTCAATCCGTCCAGGGTTTGTTGCTCATCCCTCTTGTTAAACCGCATCCAACTTTTCAGTTCGTTTTTGAAACGACTGTCACTCATTTGTATTTTATTTCCTACCAGTACGTAATCCCGTATTTTATTGAATTCTATACTTTGTTTCTGCCAGCAGTATATCCCGATGTATTCCTCTCTTTCAAGGGTAAGTAATTCTCTGATTACCTTTTCCGGAATTTGTTTTCCATTATATATACTTCGGTTGGTTTGCCTTCTGGTTATTTGTCCGGAGAGTAATGTTTTTTTCTGATTGTCCACGGAATGAAGTTCTATGGAGATGATTCCTTCTTCCGAAACATGTACCTTGCTGGCATATCCTATACTTCCGGCTGCTATACATAGATTTTCCGTGGCACACCCCAGTGAAACAAACATTTCTCTTCGGTTTCTGTCTACCACATGCAATGTTTTCCGATTATCCGGATGTATTTCAATGCTATCTTCGCAGATGCGAAACAACCATGGCTGTGTATTATGTCCCGAAGGTGCTTTGGTGGCCTGTTCTATCATGAATAGATAGTCAGCTCTTTTTTCTTTCATAGCGTCAATCCTATTTTGAAGGTTATTGAATTGTGGGATAATTGTTCTTCAAACTCCGTTGTGAAATATTTGTTCGAGTCTTTTTTAACCCGTTTCAGATTCTGCAATTCGTATCCTATAGCCAAATTTACTTTCAGTTTATGTGGTATCTTCAGTTGTATTCCGACGGAAGGAGAGAAGTATAGACCTCCATTGGCTTCTTTGCCAGGAGCAAATGCGCCGCCGGCATTACATGTAAGATATGGGGTCAGCTTTTGGGGTTTGGTGACGAAGAATTGCATGTTTGCATAAAGGGGTATAAGTACTCTTTCGTACACTGAAAGCCCTGTACCGACACCTATTGCAAATCGTTGATTAAGGTGATAATGTCCCATAACCTCCCATATGAATGGTGTATGGGCCGGAGAACTCATCGGAAGTCCTGTCCCCAAATTGGTAGTATAGGAAATCTTTTTTGTATCGGTTTGTCCCAGAACAGTTATCGTTGAGCTAAATAATACAAGTAGCGGGAGGATAAATCGTTTCATTATTTCAGGTTTATAGTTATGCTTTTTACAATGTTCAGTGCGGTTGTTATTGAGGAGATGTCCGTTGTAATGTCTCCGTCGCTTCCGTCCGGACTACTATGTCCAATGAGGTTTAACTGAAACTCTTTTTCTCCTGACGTCAGATTCACTTCCGCTGCGTAGACCAGTGCCGGTTGCCCACTTCCTTCTTTTCCCCCTGAGTAGTTGGAATCTCCTTGCTGAGCCGATTTTGGATAGGCATCATTCCAATCGGTTGAGTGATTTATTTCTACTTTTACAATGAATTTCTTTATTTTTCCCGTTGGGGTTAGTTTTATATCAAAACTTCCTTTAGGAGTTGCTCCGGTGACAGCATCTGTCAAAGGTGATTTCTTTGTTGGCAGGTATAATCCGTCTTCATACTTTATACCTCTGGAATAACACCAGTGCGGAAGTGCTTCTTTTCTTCGGTTTCCTCCTGCCGCCTGCCAGGTTTGTGTAGCTATTTTGTATGTAACATAGATTGTAGAGAGATAATGTCCTTCTGTATCTTCTGTCCATATTGCAATTTGTGGCGGGTTCTTTTTGTTGATGCCTAAAAACAGTGGGAAATTATGTAACCATTCATCTCCTTTTTCAATTGATATCCTGATGTCGTTACTGTGATACTCCACCAGATCTTTGTTGCATCCACCCGATAACAGGGCCAAAATGTAGATTCCTATTATTGTCATCTTGTTCATTTTCTTTTTTATCGTTTTTCTAACCAAATATCTATCAGTATATTAATGCCTTCTTCCAATTCTTTCCAGCCGTCCTCGGTCTGAATGTTAATCCCGTTAAAAACCGGACAGTTTTCTTCCAGCAAACTAAGATAGCTGATTGCAGCAGTGAGAATACTTGCCATCGCTGCGGTTTCTTTCTGAGGATGTTTAGATAGTTTGCTGACAGCATCCACCAGCCATACTCCCTTTGCTTCCCTCTTTTCCCGTAGTTCTTTTATAAAAATATTGTTGGATGTCAATTCCCATCGGTATAACCTTCGGAGTGTGTAGCTTTGTCTTAACATAGCAATTTGTCTTTTGAATATTTCTTTGATAAACTCGCCTATGTGCTCTTCGTCCGGCAGTTGTTCGTCGAAGTTTATCCAATAATCATGTTGCTGGATGTAAGCTGCTATTAATCCATCCAATGAATTGAAATAGCGATAGATTAGCATTTTTGAAACTCCGGCTTTAGCCGCTACAGCATTTATGCCCAATCCTTCGAATCCGTTTTCTTCGATAAGTTCGTCAACGGCTTTGATAAGATTCATTTCTGTGGTTTGCCTGTTTTTAATTACTTCTTTTTCCATTATTCTATTGTTGTTACTACTTGGTCACAAAGGTATGTTTCCTATCGGTAACATCAAAAGGAAAAAGAAAATAAATTTTAAAAGCCTGTTTAAAATTTCCTTGGGATAAGCTGAAGAGAGCTTTTAAGAGGAAAGTTTAAACAGGCTAAGTGGTTAGTTTTAAGAAAAATATAGTATATGATATGTTGAAGGAGGTTATGCCAATTCTACTGTCGGGTTATGTATGGTCAGTCCTCCATCTGCTACTATGGTTTGTCCGGTGATGTATCGTGCATCTTCCGAGGCCAGAAAGGCAATAGTAGCTGCGATGTCCTGCGGTTCTCCCAGATAAGGAGTAGCGCACTGTCCTAAGAAAATATTACGTACATCTTCATTCATGTTGTTTAAAGCGGCAGGAGTGAGTACAAGTCCGGGAGCTACGGCGTTGCAACGGATGTTCTTTTTGCCTACTTGTGTGGCGATGTATCTGGTCAAGTTAATTACCCCGGCTTTACTTGCGCCATAAAGTGTACCGCTTGCATCAGCAGTAATTCCGCTGATGGAAGCCACATTAACAATATTACCTCCACCGTGTGCCTTCATTATAGGTATAATGAGTTGTGAAAGATACATTGTACAGGATAGATTAAGATGAAATGCTTCGTCAAAATAGTCTATGTCCAGTTTCTCGATATTGCCATCTCGTTTGGGATCGGTTCCGCCCACATTATTTACCAGTACATCTACCTGTCCATATTCTTTCATGGCAAATTCTGCCAGTTCTTTACTGCTTTGAAGTACGGTTGCCGAGAAATAAGTGGCACGCACATCTGCTCCGGACTGGGTTAGTTCGGCAGCCAACTTGTCAGCCTTTTCTTTAGAATAATCAGCGATTATTACTTTCCCTCCTTCGGATACGATACGACGGGTGGTTGCCTCTCCAATACCGCTGGCTGCACCGGTAATGATGGCTACTTTATTTTCAAATCTGTTCATGATAGAATGGTTTATGTGGGTTCTTCTGTTTTAAAACAATCAGCTATAAGAAAAGGTTATTTTTCTATATCTTGGTTTAATACGATTTCCGTTTTCATTAGTGACTTTTGCATCTGCCATTCTTTTATCTGCTCATTTGTTTATAAATCTGTTAAATGTTAACGGAATACGCTGAATGTGTTAATGGCAGATCGATTCTATTAAACCATGTTATAATACGCCCTGTTATGGCCCGGATATTTGGAGGTTTCCCGAAAATACGTACCTTTGCATTGTGTTTTTCATAGTATTAGATTTAAGGTTAACAAAGATTGGCTGTCTGGGATAGATAGCCTTTTTTTATGTCCATATGTTACCTCTCCGGATTGTGAATGTATATGTTAATTGTTAACGTAATAAGTCTAAAGTGTTAACGCGATCTCTTTACCATTAAACCATGTTATAATATGGCCTTTAAAGGCTCTGAAATTTGCTGATTTCCTGAGAATCGGTATCTTTGTACAGTGTTTTTTTCATAAGTATTAGATTTAAGGTTAACAAGGATTGGCTGCGCGTGATGCGTAGCCTTTTTTTGTTTATATGATAAATATCTGCTTCTTTTTTAAATTTATAAAATATCCGAAAGCAAAACGTCATTTATATTGTTATTAGTGCAATGTCGCCTGTCTTTTGGCTTATCTTGTTTATAAAATTATTAAAGAAAAGAATTATGAGAAAGAATTTATTATTATTTGGAGCACTGATCAGTGCCTTTTTGCTGGCCTCTTGTTCGGGAGGAAATAAGAGTCAATCAACTACTTCTGTGAGTACGGCAAATGTAGAAGATGCAATGGAAGTAGTTAAGTATTACAACACTTCTCTTAGTGTATTGAAAGATGTAGTGAATGAGAAAGACGTAAATGCCGTTCTGGGATATATGGAACAGAAAGGTAAAGCTCCCGCTCTTACGCCCATTACACCTCCTGCCATTTCTGAGAAAGATACTGTGATGCTGATGAATCCAGGTACTTGCTTTAACGAAGAAACCCGTCAGAACCTGAAACAGAATTATGCAGGTCTGTTTCGTTCAAGAGCTCAGTTCTATTCCAATTTCAATACCTATTTGTCTTATTTGAAAACAAAGGATTATACTAAGGCGAACCAGCTTCTCGAAGCGAGTTATCGGCTGAGTATAGAGATGGCTGAGTATAAAATGAATGTTTTTGATATTCTGAGTCCTTTTACCGAACAGGCTGAACAGGTGCTTCTGGCAGACAGCCCGTTGAAAGAGCAAATTATGTCTGTTCGTAAAATGGCATCTACGATGCAGAGTATTATTAATTTGTATGCCCGTAAGCATGTTGTGATGGAAACTGCACGTATTGACCTGAAAATAGCCGAACTTACCGGGCAATTGGAGGCAGCCAGAAAACTTCCTGTCGTAGCTGGACACGAAAACGATATGAAAGCTTATCAGGCATTCTTGGCACAAGTTGAAACTTTCATCAAGCAAGCACAGAAAGTGCGGGAAAAAGGAGAGTATACAGATGCCGATTATGAAATGTTGACCAGTGCATACGAAACGTCTGTCATATAAAAACTCCTGCTTAATCCAAAAAAATTATATCTTTGTGGCATTTTAGTACGTATGTGACAGTACGTACTAAAATGTTTTTTTGTAAAATATCAATTTAATATAAGAAATATGGAGAAGGTTATTATCAATTCGTATGAGGAATTTGAAAAGTTAGTAGGTCAACAAATCGGAGTTTCGGATTATTTGGAAGTTTCGCAGGAACGTATTAATCTTTTTGCCGATGCAACTTTGGATCATCAGTGGATTCATGTCGATACAGAGCGTGCCAAAGTAGAAAGCCCGTATCATAGTACCATTGCTCATGGTTATCTTACTTTATCGTTGCTTCCTTATATGTGGAACCAGATTATTGAAGTGAACAACCTGAAGATGATGATAAATTACGGTATGGATAAGATGAAGTTCGGTCAGGCTGTATTACCCGGACAGAGTGTTCGTATGGTGGCAAGCCTTCATTCTCTGACCAATCTGCGCGGTGTGGCAAAAGCTGAAATCAAATTTGTTATTGAGATTAAAGATCAGCCTAAGAAGGCGCTCGAGGGGATTGCTATATTCTTATATTACTTTAATTAGAGATTCTGAGAACTTATTTTTAGTTCAACAAGTAATTAGGTAAGTTCTTTCAAAGAAACCTTTCCAGCGGTATTATTCTATCTTTTGTATAGTTTTACCGTAGAGGAAAGGCTTTTTCTTTTTTTTCGTCATCCATTTATATTCTTCAATCCGATTCTGTCAAATAAACTTTGCCGGTCCATACTAAGCCATTATTATGAGAGAAGCACATTGCTTGTGAATGAGATTCTACAAAAAAACTTGTATTCTTTCTGTTTTTATAGAGAATATCCAACTTGTACAATGCTCTTATCCTTAGCAATATGCCTTTATATATGTAAGCGATAGCTTCGATATGAGAATAACTCAAAGATAAAGAAACCACAACACCCGGATGTTGTGACTATAAGAAAGGTATATTATTACCAGTATGATATTGGTATTTTGCGTGTTATATATGTGTTGTCTATACTATAAATCTTAGCTTAGTATCTGTGTGTATTTTTCCATTTCTATTTTCTTTTGTTTTCCTCCCTTTCCTCTTGTTTCTTAATAAAATAAGTGTACAATCTCGTGTTTTGTAATTATCTGGTTTTCAATCAATTATCTTTTTGTTTTTTCCTCTACGAGAAACGCCCCGTTTCTCTACGGAGATCGTCCCGTTTCTCTACGATGATCGCCTTGTTTCTCTACGAGTCTCTCTCCGCTTGTTTCTAATATTTTACATCCCCTTTTTCTCTCCCTGCCTCTTCCTTCCTGTTTTGTCAAAATCTCTCCCATGTCATCTTAAGTATCTCCTTCTTCCTCTTTCCTTAATTTATCCTTCTTCTTTTTTCTCTCTCTCGCGCATCCATATGCGCGCGTATATATTATAATGTGCCTCCTTTTCCCCTCCTTTTCTCTTCCTT
>NZ_CAXSVC010000046.1:0-31795 GCF_964240755.1 Bacteroides sp. HPS0048
TACAACTGAAACTTTTGATTATAGTTTACCTTTAATTGTCCGTAACTTTACTTCCTATGAAAAGGTATTAATTTAAGAAAGAAGCAGATTTTATATATAAATGTCTTGTGTGTTGCGGATAAACTATCAGCAGTCACTTTAAAAGGCTCTTTCATAGGCATTATAGTTAAGTGTTGACAATATATATGTTATTTAGTACTAATCAAAATTTTTTAGAGAAATTTTGATTCGAGGAGAATAAAACTATGAAGATGATTAAAAAAGGCTTCTGTAATTCAAAGACCTTTCCATGTGTTACTGAATCAAGTTATCGTAGTTCTTCTCGCGGATACGGTAAAGTTATTTATAATTCTATGTCAAATAGGTATCGAATGACTATTTGACATCTATGAAATATTCTTCCTACCTGATTGCCGTTTCCGTCGAAAGTAAGTAACTTTGCAGGCAAACCAGATTGATTATATGGGAAAAGGAAAATTAGAGAAGTTCGCCGATATGGCAAGTTATCCGCATGTGTTTGAGTATCCTTACTCTGTGGCGGACAATGTGCCTTTTGAAATGAAGGGCAAGTGGAATGAAACATTTTTTGGTAATGATCATCCGATAGTGCTCGAACTGGGTTGTGGTAGGGGAGAGTATACCGTAGGACTGGGACAGATGTTTCCGGATAAGAATTTTATTGGTGTAGATATCAAAGGATCACGTATGTGGACCGGAGCTACCGAAGCCTTGAAAACAGGTATGAAGAATGTGGCTTTCCTACGTACGAATATTGAAATAATAGACCGCTTTTTTGGCTCGGGGGAAGTGAGTGAAATATGGCTTACCTTTTCTGATCCTCAAATGAAGAAGGCTACCAAGCGATTGACTTCTACTCATTTTATGGAGCGTTATCGCCGCTTTCTTAAACCAGATGGAATCATTCATTTGAAGACGGATAGTAACTTCATGTTCACCTATACCCGATATATGATCGAAGAGAATAAGTTTCCGGTAGAGTTTATCACCGAAGATCTTTATCATTCCGGTCTTGTAGATGATATTCTGGGAATCAAGACTTATTATGAACAACAATGGCTTGACCGTGGTTTGAATATTAAGTATATAAAATTTCGGCTTCCGCAGCAAGGTGAATTGCAAGAGCCGGATGTTGAAATAGAACTCGACTCGTATCGTAGCTATAACCGTAGTAAGAGGAGCGGGTTACAAACAAGTAAATAATCAGATTTACGATTAGACGATTGACGATTTACGATTGAAGAATCTTTCTTCCTGTAGTCATAGGTAATCCCAATCGTCTTATGGTAAATCTAAGTAATTTCAATCGTCAAATTGTAAATCGTCAAATCGTAAATAAAATGACTCTTTATCCAAAGTTAATACTCGATGCGCTGGCAACAGTGCGTTATCCCGGTACCGGTAAGAATCTTGTTGAAGCCGGTATGGTGGAGGATGATATCCGCATTGAAGGGATGAAAGTTTCTTTTTCCCTTCTTTTTGAAAAGCCTACCGATCCTTTTATGAAGTCGGTGGTTAAAGCTGCCGAAGCAGCTATTCTTACTCACGTAAGTAAAGAGGTGGAAATTGTAGGCAATATTAGTGTAAGAACCATTCAGGCTGCACGTCCGGAAGTAGGAAAACTATTGCCGCAAGTGAAAAATATTATTGGTGTTTCTTCCGGAAAGGGAGGGGTTGGTAAGTCTACCGTAGCGGCAAACCTTGCTGTGGCGCTTGCCAAACTTGGCTATAAAGTTGGATTGCTTGATGCTGATATCTTTGGACCCTCTATGCCAAAAATGTTTCAGGTAGAAGATGCCCGCCCTTATGCCGAAAAAATTGGAGGGCGTGATATGATTATTCCCGTTGAGAAATATGGGGTGAAACTTCTTTCCATTGGTTTCTTTGTCGATCCCGATCAAGCTACTTTATGGCGTGGTGGTATGGCAAGTAATGCACTGAAACAGCTTATTGGTGATGCCGATTGGGGCGAATTGGACTATTTCCTGATTGATTTGCCCCCCGGAACCAGTGACATCCATCTGACTGTGGTACAAACATTGGCCTTGACTGGTGCAGTTGTAGTGAGCACCCCACAGGCTGTGGCATTGGCAGATGCCCGTAAGGGTATTAATATGTTCACCAATGAGAAAGTGA
This sequence comes from Bacteroides sp. HPS0048, assembly GCF_964240755.1. Lineage (NCBI taxonomy): Bacteria > Pseudomonadati > Bacteroidota > Bacteroidia > Bacteroidales > Bacteroidaceae > Bacteroides > Bacteroides sp. HPS0048. Next base: position 2,155 of record NZ_CAXSVC010000046.1, read on the forward strand.
ATGTACCTATCTTGGGGTTGGTCGAAAATATGGCTTGGTTTACTCCTGCCGAATTACCCGAAAACAAATATTACATCTTTGGGCGTGAAGGTGCCAAGAAACTGGCAGAAGAGATGAATGTGCCTTTGCTGGGACAGATTCCTATAGTTCAAAGTATTTGTGAAAGCGGTGATAAGGGAACTCCTGCTGCATTGGATGAGAATACAATTACCGGTCGTGCTTTTTTATCATTGGCTGCTGCTGTGGTCCGCCAGGTAGATCGGCGGAATGTAGAACAGGCACCTACACAGATTGTAGAAATGCATAAGTAATGCGAATCAGTAGTTGAAATCTGTTTTACCACAGAGTACCACAGAGTTTTAAATCTTTATTGAAATGCAGATGAACGCAGATTTTCGCAAAGGGAAACCATATAAGATAAAGAGCTACAGTCTTTTAAATCTACGTTCATTTGTGTTAATCTGCGTTTCATCAGATAATTAGTACTCTGTGAAACTCTGTGGTGAGTTGTATTTATTCTTATTTATTGAGTACTTTCAGCAGTTCACTCTTCATTTTATCTACTCCGGGAAATCCGGTTGTTTTATAAGTGATGTTTCCTTCACGGTCAACGAGCAGATAGGTAGGCACTCCTCTGATCTGGAATGAATTCATCAGATAATTCCATTGATCAGCTGTTACCCGGAAGTGTTCTCCATGAATATCGGGTATCATGTTTTCCCATGTACCTTTTGGAGAAGTTTCTCCGGTCAGATAAATATAAACGATATCCCTGTCTTTTAACTCTTCCTTCATGGGGATCATAGCTTTGTTTGCCATGCGGCATGGTCCGCACCAGGTTGCCCAGAAATCCACTAATAAGGTGTGCCCGTGATATTTGGAAATAATAGAAGCGAACAAATCTTCGTTACTTACCTCACCAGCTTCATTTATGGTAAATCCGGTTTTCTTTTTGTTCTTTTCTATTTTTGCCAGTAATTCATCGTTTTTCTCTTTCACTGTTTCCAGATAGACGGGAGTTGATAGAGCGGATATTTTTGCCAATTGTTCTTCTGTGACAGGTGTAAAGTCGTTAATTCCGTTTAGTACATTGGCTACTGTAGAAAGTTCAAAATAGATCCCTTTGTCTGTTCCTAATGCTTTGCTGAATGCCGTCTTGAACATGGGGCTTCCGGTGAGACGCATATAGAGCGGAACATACATTGCCTGTGGGGTATTAAGAGAGGGAAAATCCCGTAATACATTCAGAAAATCATCCGGAAGACTGACAGGATTATTCTTTATATATTCATTTACTTGCTCGTCCTTCAGCTTATAGTTAGTGATATGTACACGTTGCATGATTCCGGGAACGAACGTGAGAAGTGATACAGCCGATGCGTCTACAGCACAACAAAGCATCTCTTTGCAGGCTTTTGTTGCTTTAAGAGCATCAATCTGCCGGAGTTTCTCTTTATGTTTATTCAGGATATACGCTTTTACTTCTTCTGCATTTCTGTCTTTCAGGTCTTTTATGAACTGAGGATAGTCATCATCTATATTGGTTTTAAAATTCTGTTTAGCAATTTCTCCGGAGAGGCCGGCAAGATATCCTCCGTAGTAGACGTTTGCTTCATTGGATTTTTTGTCTTTATGCAACTTGGATTGCCGACGGCAAATCTCACGTTGGTTGATGACGAGATTTGTCTTTTCTCCGGGTGCTAATAAAAAATCAATTGCTTCTATTCCGGCATAAAGAGTAGCGGGTGTTGTTGTAATGACTGGTATTTCGCTGGAGAATTGTCCATTATCATTTACTTTTATGTCTACTTTTTGTTCCAGGTTAACAGCGCCTCTAAGGTAGATAGTGAAATTTGAAGACATTCCCGGTTCAAAATCAAGTATTTGCCCTTCTAAGAGAGCTTTGCCTTTTTCTATTTTGGGTGTAGGTAGGGTAGTAAGCTTTTTGGTTCGTTCTGTAGCTTCAGCCGGTAGTTTTAGCTTAGGCAACTTACCATCCAATTGTATTCCCCAGATTTTGAAAGCGCCTTCTGTATCTCCTTCGGAGAAATCGATAGAGGTAATATCTTTTGGCAGGGGTGGAAAGACAAGTTTAAATTCGGCTTGTCCGGATTCCGGCATCCAAAACTTTTGATCGGGAGTGATACCGATACCGTGGCGCAGAGGATATAATTCGCCGTCACTTCCTTTCAGAAAGCTACCGGAAGCAATTTTTATCCAGTTTTTAGGACGATAAAAAGCTTTGATATGTAGTACGGTTGCTGTGTCACTCAATGCTACTTTATCTATTTCAATGCTTGTAGAACTCCAGGCGGTGAAGGGAGGTTGTTCTATGATTCTTTCCTGGGCTTGTGTAAATGCTGCCAGACTTAGCAGAAAACAAGTGATAAGTACGAATGGTTTCATGGTGTTGTTATTTATGGTTATTTACAAAAATAAGAATTATATGGTTAGAATCTGTGTTTTGTGTATAAAAAAGAAGAAGTAGCGCCATAAAGTAATGGGTCCTTCTTCTTTTTCAATTAATGTAGTGTGAGAGAGAGTGTTTTTACTGGAGTTTGAAATTGATAGGGAGAGTGTATTGCACGGCTAGCGTTTCTCCTTTATTTTTCCCGGGTTCCCAACGTGGCATGCCTGTTATTACGCGTATTGCTTCTGCATCCAATGAGGGTGACACGCTTTGCACGATCTTCGGACTGGTAACACGGCCCTCCTTATCGATTATGATCTGTACGACCACGCGTCCCTGCGTTTTACTTTTCTGGGCATCGACCGGGTATTTGATGTTTTTGGCCAGATAGCGCATCAGACCTTCGGTTCCACCGGGGTATTTAGGCATCTCTTCTGCATTCTCGAGAATAGTATCCGATGTATCTGTATCCGTGTTTTCGTCGGTGGCATACGCTACTACAACGACTTCGTCCAGTTTGCTGTTTTTTATTTCTTCCGCTTCCGGTTCGTTCAATTTGAAGAGGATGGGAACGGTATAGCGGACACGTACTTCTTTTCCTCTTTGAGTACCGGGAGTCCATTTAGGCATGGTCGATAATACCCGTATAGCCTCTGCATCCACTTCTGGGCTGACAGACCGTACAATTGTCGGTGTACTGATCGATCCGTCTTTTTCTACAACGAAACCGGCGATAACTCGTCCTTGTATTCTTTCCTGATGTGCTTTCGCAGGATAACGCAGGTTTTGGCTTATATATTCCATCAGAGCTGTTTGCCCTCCGGGAAAAACAGGCATTTTTTCAACAACATCGAATACCTCTAAATTTTCCTCCATTTTCTTTCTGGCAGCTGCACTTAGAAGCACTATCTTCAGATTGAGACGGTCTTGGCTTTTGATATTCATAGAAGCAGAAATGTCTTTATTGTCAATTGTAATCGTGGTGATGCCTTCTATTGCTGTGAAAGAAAAATTACCATTGGCGTCTGTTTTTGTATCCGGAATATTTATTTTCTGAAAAGTCCCGTCATTCAGAATTTCTGCTCCTAATGTGGCGTCAGCCAGTCCTTTTCCTGTGTCATCAACTACTACTCCTTTGTATTCCACTTTCTTTTTGGGGAGGGGAGTTGCTGTCGGAATTGTCGGTTCGGAGGTTTCTGTGGCAATAGATTGTAGCGTTTCGCCTGTTTGCCCTGTTTTCTCTTCAACAGCCTGTATCACATCTTTGGCAAAATCCTTTGTTGTTCGGGCCACTGCTTCGATGTTACTGATTATCATCAGCAGGGCAGCCAGTGGAAGAAACATCAGATATTTGGTTCTTCCTATCTCTTTCGTTCTTTTTTTATTCATCATTGTAATTCGGTTTTTGAGTGGTAAAACATTGAAACTATTATAAAGAGTTGCTGCAGCCTTATGATGAGCCAGTCCCAACAAGTGGTACTGGTATGTTTTATGATCATATCCTGTTTGTAATACATGCTGGTCGGCCATGTATTCCAGATTGTTTCGTATTTCGCGTTTCATGAGCCAGGCAAAAGGATTGAACCAACAAGCGATGCACATCCATTCTCCGAATACTACGTCTGCCGAGTGTATTTGCCGGGCATGGGTAAGTTCGTGTACCAGTACTTCGTCCAATTCTTCTTCCGTATGTGATTCCGGATAAATGAAGATCCAATGAAAAAAAGAGAATGGACTGCTTGCTTTATTTAGGGCATATACACGTACACCTTTTATTTGTATTGCTTTACATCGTATCCTTAAACGGATGATGCTGATTAGCTGTACTATGAAACGAATGGAGAAGAGGATTACTCCACACAGATAAATCACCTTTAGCAACGTGAGCGTTATGTCGTGCCAATTGATACCGGCGGTTATCGTCACTTCATCAAATACAATTTCCGGAAGTAATGTCGTGGCATAAAGGTCGGCCATTGCTACCATAGGCTCGTGTGCTTTCACCCATTCTTGCAGATTGAGCATCGGGTAGAGGAGTGAAACCCCGAAAAAGCAGAGTAGTGCCGTCCGCCGCCAATGAAAAAAGGTATCCTTATACAAGAACAACCGGTAAAAGGCGTAGAATAGTGCAATGCCTACATTGATCTTCAGAAAATATGCAAGTTCCGGAGTCATGATTTTACTGTTTATTCGTTATTCTTCTTTACCTTTTTCAATCATGTCGATGATCTCTTTCAAGTCGCTGGTCGAGATTTTCTGGTCTTTGGCAAAAAAGGAAACCATCTCTTTATAGGAATTCTCAAAGTAATTCCGTACTACTCCGCTCATGAAACTGCGTTTATACTCACTTTCCCGTATGGCAGGAGTGTATTGATAGGTGTTACCTACCCGGCGGGGCGTGACGTATCCTTTTCGTTCAAGATTCTTTACTATGGATGCTACGGTCGTATAGGGGGGAACCGGTGGTTCAAACTTGGCTACTATCTCTTTCACAAAACAGTTTTCCAATTCCCAGATGTAGATCATCACTTCTTCTTCTTGTATAGTCAGCTTTTCCATGGAGTATGTTTAATTACGATTATATTGCAAATCTACGAAAGTTTCGTAATTAAACAATAGCCAGTGGGTTAAATAATGTAAACTCAGTAAAGAAGTCATTGAGAGGCATGCCGGGCGGTATTCATTATTGTACGGTATTTCACCACAGAGGTCGCAGAGGGCACAGAGTTTAAATCTTTATTGAAACGCAGATGAACGCAAATTCTCGCAAAGGGAAATAACGATAAAATAAAGAACTACAGTTTTTTAATCTGCGTTCATCCGCGTTTCATCAGAGAAAATAATATCTCTGCGCCCTCCGTGTCCTCTGTGGTGAACTGATTCGTTTCCGATCAGATTTGAATCAACTATCCAACTACAGATTCGCATAAATTACTCCTTTAATCAGACAGAGATGTATCCTTTTGCTTGTTTACTTCTCTGTATTCTCTGGGTGTTTGATTGTAGCGTTTAGCAAATTCTTTGTAAAAATGAGAACGGTTCGTGAATGCAGTCTTGTACATGACTTCCTGTATTGTAAGGGTGGTAGTCAGTAGTAACTTGGCTGCATAAGTCATTCGTTGCTCTTTTATAAAGTCTTTTGGAGACGGTTGATTCAGGTTTTTGAATTTGCGATATAGGTTACGGCTACTCGTTTGCATGGCAGCTGCCAATTCTTCGGGTCCGAATAGTGTATTATCCATATTCTTATTTATCAGTTCTCTTGCTGTTTGCAGATATTCTTTGTCTTCTTTCTGCAATAACTGTCCTCCTCCAAAGTCAAAGGCACTGGCCGAAGAGTTATAATATTGTTCTAACTCTCTTTGTTTTTTGATAAGCTGCCTGATCACTGTTACCAGATATTGGGTGTTGAAGGGCTTGGGTATATAGGCATCAGCCCCTGACTCAATACCTTCTATTTTCTCATCTGTTGTGTTCTTAGCCGATAGAATAACCAGAGGAATATGCACTGTGTGCTTATTACTCTTTATTTGTTTAGTCAGGGTGATTCCGTCAACTTTAGGCATCATAATATCTGTAATGATCAGGTCAGGAGTTTCTTGTTTTAGCAGAGCTAATCCTTCTTCTCCGTTTTCTGCTGTAAGAATGGCGTATTCATCAGATAATATATCTTTCAACATCCACAACAATTCTTTGTTATCATCAATAATCAGAATAGTTGCTTCCGGTTGTGCACATTTATCTCCGGCAGTTGCGTTTTCGAGCTCTTGCCTGTTCATATTATTTTTTTGAATTAATTTCGGAACATCTTCCTGCTTTTGGGAAGAATTCTCTGTAATTTCCAGCTGAGGTAATGTTACGGTGAACTGGGCATACTGATTTACCTCACTTTCTACTTTTATTATACCTTGAAGCAATTCTACCATACTATGGCAGATAGCAAGTCCTAATCCGTTTCTGGAAGATAATCCCTTGATACTATTTTCTTTGATATTATCCAATACACTGTAACGGTTGAATATTAGAGGGATATTTTCTTTACTGATACCTTTGCCTGTATTGTATACTTTAACTTCCAGTTTTGCGTTTATTACTTTTACGGATATTAAAATAGTTCCTTTTTCCGGAGTGTATTTAAACGCATTGGAAATGAGGTTATTCAGTATTTTCGTAAAACAACTGTTATCACTTCTCCATATAATATTGGGGTTAACATCAGTTTGGAGAAGGATATTATTTTGCTCAGCCAATTCGCTGAATGATTCGATAATTTCCTGTGATAATTCGCTGATATTTAATTCCTGTATATGGCATGTCTGATTTCCTGTTTCCATACGGCGGAAATCTATCACTTCCTGAATCAGACTGTTGAGTCGTTCTGTATTTGATTTAATAATTTGAGCGTACTTTTTGATGAATACATCACTGTTTTCATGATGTAAGATACGTTCACACGGTCCGTAAATAAGAGTTAACGGAGTACAGAATTCATGTGTGATGTTGGTGAAGAAACGCAATTTACCCTCATACATTTCCTCCTTGTATTTTTCATTTAAACGTCTGGTAATAGATATTTTTCTCCGTTCATATTTCCATTTGATATATCTGAATATACCAATCATAAGACCTATTATAAACAGTGCATAGATAATGTATGCAACCATGGTTTGATACCAGGGAGGGAGAATGATGATATGTATACTTTTTATTAATTCTTCATTATTACTCATTCCGTCATTATATCTCACTTTCAGGATATAATTTCCCGGAGTAATATTGGTAAATTGTGCTTCATTGGAACGGGTATCCATCCATACATCGCTGAAATTCTCGAGTTTGTACGAGTATTTACTGTTTTCTCCGTTGATGAAATCCATTGCAACGAATGATACTGCAAAAAAGTTCTGATTATGATTGAGTACAATTGCCTCCTCATTGCCTTTTGCCTTCTCAAACTCAGATATGCTATATTCTTTGTTGAAGATCCGTAACTTTGTAAAGAAGATCTCGGGCACAAACTCTTTCTTCTTTCTCTCCTCATTTTTGATCCATACAATGCCGTCTACTCCTCCGAAAAAATATCTGTTTAGAGTATTATCCTGGAAATAAGCGTTATCGCTGAATTCGATGAGTTTTAGTCCGGTTTTATAATTGAGGTTACGAAAACTATTTCTTTGAGGATCAAACAAGATAATACCTGTATTGCTACTCAGCCATAGATTTCCTTTCCTATCTTCCGCAATGCCGTGTATTGTGTTATTGGGAAGCCCTTCGTTTTCGTTAAAGTTCTTGTAATCAAAGCTTCCGTCAGGGAGCAGATTTAACCGGGTTAGTCCATAACTGCTACCTAACCATATATTTTTATTACGGTCTTGATGAATACACAATATGTCGTTCATCGGTGCTATACCGTTTTTATCAAAAGTGATCAGCCGGTAAGCTTCTGTTTGTATATTGAGCCGTATGACACCGTTACCACGCATACCTATCCACATAATAGAATCATTTTCAGGATAGATAGAATATATTTGGTTATATTGCTGCCGGTTGGAAATATTGAGGTTGACAGACCGGATACTTTTAGCTTCTAAAGTATTCCCTTTGGGTTGTACATTGATTCTTAATAATGTACTGCCGGAGCCCACCCATAATAGCGAATCACAAATCTCAACCATAGAATGCACCTTGGCTATTCCAATCTTTGTGTGGTTTACCAATGGATGTATTTTATGATCCCGGTAGGAATAATAGTCTATTCCGGGCCCATCAGAACCGATCCATAATACGGGATGGGTTTTACTGGGGACAAAAGCGAATACAGCATTATTAGTTAGCCCTTCCTGTGTAGTGAAGTGGGTAACGTTTGCAGCTGAGTATACTTTTGCCTTGTCATAGTTTTCTATACGGATAATGCCATTATCTTTAGTTCCCAGCCACAGCGTGTTTTGAGGATCGGCATAAATGGCGCGGATGGGTCTTCTTTTATTTATAGGGAGTTGGTTGAGTGATAAGTTATTAAATGTATATTCATCTTTTGTCCATGCATATACTCCCTGCCCGTCTGTTCCAATCCAGACGATGTCCTGTTGTTCATCCTTCCATAACGAGAATACTCCGCAGTTAATTTCAATCTTTTCCGGTGCATAGTTATTTGCAGCATCAAGATGTATTAACCCATTGGTCTTGAAAGCAATAAGGAGATCTTCACTATCGAATATAATGGAACCAATCTCTCCACTTTCATTGATAAGTGTTTTCAGATTTTTAATGAAACGTGTCCCCTGAGGGGTGATAGCATAGATATTTCCCTCTGAATCAACAATTATAACCTTTTTGTTACTGTAAAATACATACTTAATAGGATGTGGATGTCTGAAACTGGGATGCTGCACTATCTGAGGAACTGCACTGTCTACTTGATTTACAGTATATTTTTCCATCGTTCCACGATGATTTATCCAAATGGTATCTTGTGCATCAATAACAAAGTTACTCACATTGTCGTGTGTCATGCCCTTCTGAATAGGAAGGTCAATAAACTTCTTTTGTTTTTTGGAATACAGCGAGAGAATACCGGGTTTACCAAACACGTATAAATTGTCATGATTGTCCTTGGCTACATATGAGTTCTCACCAAATTCGTTGTAATACTCCTCAATAATATTACTCCGTTGTGATAATTTATTGAGTCCCCATTTGGTACTGATCCACAGATAGACACCTTCTGTCTCTGTAATATTCTTAATAACATTGCTCGACAGGCTGTTCTGGTTATTTATATCCGGCTTATAGATATAAATATCCCGGCTATCATACATGTTGAGCCCATCATAAGTTCCGATCCACAAAAAGCGTTCGTCATCTTGAAACAAACAAGCCACTGAACTGTTGGAAAGTCCGTCCCGGCTACTGATTTGTCTAAGGTTGTATGCATTGGTATTTCCTACTAAGCATAAAAGAAACAATAATAGAATGTAAAAGTGCTTTTTCATTAGTATATTATTTGCTTGGATAGTAATTACACGTACAAAGATATATTTTTTGCCGGAATTATATAATCTTCGTATTTTTTATAATCCGTAAAAGAAGCACCAGAAGGGCATTTGGGCGATTAGCATACAAAACTGGCGAGAATGAATACATGTTGTCCTGCTGATAACATACTATTGGCACATATGAGAATACGTATTCGCTTATTATTGGCTACTTTTGCATTATACATTAAACACATCTATATATCATGAAACGATTTTTGTCAGTACTCTTTTTAACACTTTTGTCTCATTTGTTTTTGTTTGCGACTCAGTCTTTAGGAAAGTTAGACTTTTTACGGTGTGAATATCTGGTCACTCCTTTAGGTGTTGATGTTCCAACTCCTCGTTTTAGCTGGAGATTACCTGCCCACCTGAATAAGCAGCAAGCTTATCAGGTAATTGTTGGCACAGACTCTGTAGCAGTAGCGAATGGTACTGGAAGAGCGTGGGACTCCGGAAAGATATTGTCTTCGGAGGTACTTACAGTGTATGCCGGGAAGGCGATGCAGCCTTATACCCGTTATTATTGGAAGGTTTCTGTCTGGGATGATGCTAATAATAACTATACAAGTGCCGTATCTCATTTTGAAACAGGATTAATGGGGATGCATAACTGGAAAGGTAGTTGGATTTCGGATACGCACGATTACCGTTTGAAACCTGCTGCTTATTTCAGAAAAGCATTTGATGCCGGACGTAAGATCAGACAGGCACGGGCATACATTGCTGTGGCTGGATTATATGAACTATCTATTAATGGTACACGTGTGGGAGACCATCGACTTGATCCTGCTTATACACGTTTTGATCGTCGTACTTTGTACCTGACACATGATATAACCCAATTACTGCAACAGGGAGATAATGCTGTGGGAGTATTATTGGGAAATGGCTGGTATAATCATCAATCTACAGCAGTGTGGAATTTTGATCAGGCTCCCTGGCGTGGCAGACCTAAATTCTGTATGGATATTCGTATAGTCTATGAGGATGGGAAAGAGGAGTTCGTTTCTACAGGATCAGATTGGAAAACGTCATTGAGTCCGGTAATCTTTAATAGTATCTACACGGCTGAGCACTATGATGCCAGAAAGGAACAGACTGGATGGAATACTCCCGGTTTTGATGATAGGAAATGGAAAAACGCTGCTTGTACATTAGCTCCTTCCAATTTAATTGTTTCTCAGCAGATGCATCCGGTTCGTGATGTGAAACAACTCAATCCGGTAAAGATGACTAAACTATCGGATACAGATTATCTGTTTGATTTCGGACAGAATATGTCCGGGGTTAGTGAACTGATTGTAACCGGAAAACCGGGTACCGAAATAAGATTGAAACATGCCGAAAGAATTGGGGAGGATGGAAAAGTAGACATGTCTAATATTGATTATCATTATCGTCCTACTGATGATTCTGATCCGTTTCAGACTGATATCTTCATATTAAGTGGAAAGGGAGAAGAGTCTTTCCGGGCACGATTTAATTATAAAGGTTTTCAATATGTCGAAGTGTTGAGTAACGAGCCTATAGAACTGACAACGAGTAGCCTGAAGGCTTATTTTATGCATAGTGATGTACCTGTTGTTGGAAAAGTGACTTCATCGAGCGAACTATTGAATAAAATATGGGAAGCAACCAATCGTTCTTATTTATCCAATCTGTTTGGTTATCCCACTGATTGTCCTCAAAGAGAGAAAAACGGCTGGACAGGCGATGCACATATTGCTATAGAAACTGCGCTTTACAACTATGATGGCATTACGGTTTATGAGAAGTGGCTGGCCGATCATCAGGATGAACAGGCTCCTAATGGTGTATTACCGGCTATCATCCCTACCGGAGGATGGGGCTATCATTGGGGTAATGGAGTGGATTGGACCAGTACGATAGCTATTATTCCATGGAATATTTATCTGTTTTATGGCGATAAACATTTGCTCGAATCTGTATACGATAATATAAAGCGGTACGTAGATTACTTGAATTATACCTATCCTTCCGGTATTACAGACTGGGGCTTGGGCGATTGGATTCCTATAAAGGCACGTTCTTCAAAAGAACTGACTTCTTCTATTTATTATTATGTAGATACCGATATTCTGGCTAAAGCGGCTAAATTGCTGAATAAGCAGCGTGATTATGAGAAATACTCAACTTTGGCTACAAAAATAAAGAATAGTATCAATGCCCGCTTCCTGGACGAGCAGAAAGGAATTTATTGCAGTGGACACCAAACGGAGCTCAGTACACCTTTATATTGGAATATTGTTCCGGAGCATATGAAGGAATTAGTAGCAAAGAATCTGGCCGAAAAGGTAGAAAAAGATCAAAGCATGGATGTTGGTTTACTGGGAAGTAAAGCGATTCTTAATGCCCTGAGTGAGAATGGGTATGCTGATTTAGCCTATGAATTGGCTTCCAAAGATACCTATCCTTCCTGGGGCTGGTGGATTAAGAATGGAGCTACTACTCTTTTTGAAAATTGGCGTACAGACGGTTATCGGGATATTTCATTGAATCATATCATGTTTGGTGAAATTAGTGCCTGGTACTATAAGGCTTTGGGAGGACTTTTCCCGGATGCTTCTGCTCCTGGTTTTAAACATATTATTTTAAAACCTAACTTTGTAACCGGATTGAATTCTTTTGAGGCCAATCATGTTTCACCTTATGGAGAAATAGTTTCATCATGGAGTAAAAACAGGAATAAAGTTCAGTATACGGTAACGATTCCTTCGAACACTTCTGCTTCATTGTATCTTGACGATGCATATATTGTTAAAAGTAAGGAGATAAAGTCGCAGATTTTATCAGCACAAAGAGAAGAAGGAAGTATAAAACTTACTCCCGGAACGTATCATTTTGAAATTAGAATTAAATAAGAATGCATATAGCAATATGATAAGAAAAAGGCTAGGTGGTATTTTGCTGTTTTTGATGATTGCTGTGATCGGCCGGAGCCAATATGCAGATATCAGAACGCGTACATATATCGCACCGACACGTATTGTTTGGCAGTATAACGGTAGTGGTGGATTGATTCATAATATTAATGCATTACTGAAACCCGGCGATGGACAAGGGGTACTAACTAATCGCAATTTGTGTGTACTGAAAAGTACCGGCGGTGAATATCCTTCTTTTCTGGTCGACTTTGGAAAAGAGATACAGGGAGGATTACGTATTGTTACCGGGCGTTCAAAAAGCAAAGAGCCGGTAAAGATTCGTATCCGCCTGGGTGAATCTGTGAGTGAAGCAATGACTCCTGTTGGGACAAAGGGAGCCATGAACGATCATGCCATGCGTGATTTTACGATGGAGCTTCCATGGCTTGGGACTACAGAGACTGTACATAGTGGTTTCCGTTTTGCACGCATTGACTTATTAGATGCCGATACGGAATTGTTATTGAAAGAGGTCAATGCAGTATCTGTGATGCGGGACATTCCTTATCGTGGTTCTTTCCGTTGTAATGATGACCGGCTGAATGAAATATGGATGACCGGAGCCTATACCGTTCATTTGAATATGCAGGAATATTTGTGGGATGGCATTAAGAGAGATCGTCTGGTATGGGTAGGCGATATGCATCCCGAAGTAATGACTATCAGCTCTGTTTTCGGATTTAATGAGGTTGTTCCCCGGAGTTTGGATTTATCCCGTGATACCACTCCGCTTCCGGGCTGGATGAATAGTATCAGCTCTTATTCTTTATGGTGGATTCTGATTCATAAAGAATGGTATCTGTATCAGGGTGATTTGGAGTATCTGAAGCGGCAGAAGGACTATCTGACTGGTTTACTAAATCATTTATTGACCAAAGTAGACGAATCCGGTAAAGAGCATTTGGACGGGAAGCGTTTTCTTGATTGGCCTTCCGAGAGGAATAGGCAAGGAATTAATGCTGGTTTGCAAGCTCTTTTATCGATGACTTTTGATGCAGGTGCTATGCTTTGTGAAGCGTTGGGTGATAACGTTTTGGCGGCTACTTGTGCTGAAGTGAGTGCTCGCATGAAACAATATGTACCCGATGCAAACGGTTCCAAACAAGCTGCTGCACTGCTTGCTTTGGCAGGTTTGGTTGATGCTGCTGAAGCCGATAATAATGTAATATCAGTAGGAGGAGCCAAGAATTTTTCAACTTTCTATGGATATTATATGTTGCAGGCACAGGCTAAAGCAGGCAATTATCAGGGAGCTATTGATGTAATCCGTACCTATTGGGGTGGAATGTTGGATATGGGAGCTACTACTTTCTGGGAAGATTTCAATTTGGAATGGATACCTGGCTCTGCTCCGATAGACGAATTGATTCCTGCAGGCAAAAAAGATATTCATGGAGACTTCGGGAATTTCTGTTATAGCAGGTTGAGGCATAGTCTTTGTCATGGTTGGGCTTCAGGACCTACTGCCTGGCTGAGTGAACATGTTTTAGGAGTAAAAGTGATGACTCCGGGTTGTCGTACTCTAAAGATAGAGCCCCATTTAGGTGATTTGGAATGGGTGGAAGGTACTTTCCCGACTCCCAAGGGAGATGTTCGTATCTCTCATCGTAAGCAGAATGGTAAAATAGTAACAAAAGTAAAAGCTCCTAAGGGCGTGAAGATTATTGATTGATAACCTGCTGGAACTTTTTTAAATAAGTGGTTTTATGAGAAAGATTTTTATCTCATTGTTATTAATATTAAGTTGTACATATATGCTTCATGCAGAGAATCGTGAGGGAGCTCAATGGATAACTTCCATTGAGGAAAATGTAGATAATCCTAATACTTGGATTGCTTTTCGGCGGGATATTTTGATAAAGAAGGTTCCTTCGGAAGTAATAGCTCAGATTGGCGTAGATAGTAAATACTGGCTCTGGATAAATGGTAACCTCGTTGTATTTGAAGGTGGATTGAAACGAGGCCCTAATCCCGAAGACACTTACTATGACGAAGTGAATATTGCTCCTTATCTGAAGAAAGGAGAAAATAAAATAGCCATTCTGGTCTGGTATTTTGGGAAAAATGGCTTTTCTCACAAAAGTAGCGGGAAAGCCGGACTAATATTTAAAGTGAAAGATGATAAGTTGGATATTATAAGTAATTCGGAGTGGCTTTGTAAAGTCCATCCGGCTTATGGTAATACCGGCAAGCCCTATCCTAATTATCGCTTGCCGGAATCTAACATTCATTTTGATGCACGATATGATATTACCGGTTGGCAAACAGAGGATTGCAGAAAATACGCTTTCGAAAATGCGAGAGAATTAGGAGACTGGGGCGTGTCCCCCTGGAACAGATTAGTGAAACGGCCTGTTCCGTTTTGGAAAGACTTTGGTATAAAGCCGCTTGAAATGCAGCGTATTCCGGGAAACGATAAAGATACAATTATTGCCCGGTTTCCCTATAATATGCAAATGACTCCAGTATTGGATGTAACAGATACTCAGGACGGAAGCTTTATCTCCATATCTACAGACCATTCCGTGGCTGGCGGAGCAGAAAATGTAAGAGCTGAATACGTCACAAAACGAGGAAGGCAGACTTATGAGTCTTTAGGATGGATGAATGGGCATAAGCTGATTCTTGTACTACCGAAAAGTGTAACTGTTAATGCTCTGTCTTATCGGGAAACCGGTTATGATACGGAACCTACCGGTAGCTTCTCTTGCGATAATGAGTTTTATATGCGTTTCTGGAAAAAAGCACTCCGGACATTGTATGTGAATATGCGTGATACCTACTTTGATTGTCCCGATAGAGAGCGGGCTCAATGGTGGGGAGATGTAGTGTTGCTTATGGGCGAAAGTTTTTATACGTATTCTCCTTCGGCGCATGCTTTGATGAAGAAAGCAATTTATGAACTGGTCGGTTGGCAAAAGAAAAACGGTGTACTCTATGCTCCGATTCCTTCCGGACGCTCGGATACAGAACTTCCCGGACAATCATTGGCAAGTATCGGGCGCTATGGCTTTTGGAATTATTATTTGAATACGGGAGATACACAAACGATTGTTGATGTCTATCCTAAAGTTAAGAAGTATCTTGGACTTTGGCAACTGGATAATACAGGCCTGACTGCTTTTAGAAGTGGCGGGTGGACTTGGGGAGACTGGGGAGACCATCGTGATATTCGTCTTATCTATGCCGGATGGCATTATTTGGCATTGGATGGTGCAGCAAAAATGGCCGATGTTTTAGGGTATAAAGACGATGCTACAATGTATCGGGGAATAATGAAAAAGCTGAAGGTTGGTTATAACAAATGTTGGAATGGTTATGCCTACAGACATCCGCAATATCAGAAAGAGACGGATGACCGTGTACAAGCATTGGCTGTTATTGCCGGTATTGCGGATCAAACCCAATACGATGAGATTTTTAACTTGCTTAAATCACAAAAACATGCCAGTCCTTATATGGAAAAGTATGTTATGGAGGCCCTTTTCATTATGGGACAAAGTAATTATGCATTGGAGCGTGTACAATCTCGTTTTGCTCCGATGGTTGATAATAAAGAGTACTCTACGCTGTTTGAAGGATGGGATATTGGTGAGAAAGGATTTGGAGGAGGTACCGTTAATCATGCATGGAGTGGAGGAGCCTTAACTGTTATTGCTCAATATCTGTGTGGTGTGGAACCATTGAAGCCTGGATATGAATTATTTAAAATAGAACCTGATCTTACTTCTTTTAAACAGGCATCTATTACTGTTCCCACAATTGCCGGGTTGGTTAAATCTGCTTTTATAATAGAGCCGGATGTATTTTCCTTAGAGATCTCTGTGCCCCGGAGTGCTCAGGCGATTGTATATCTACCTACTGATTTAGTTTTTGATATTTCAATTAATGGTAAAACTCCATCAGAAAACAAATATAAGGTAGATATGCACTTTGAGAAAGAAGGAAAACAGGCTTATCTATTCAATGAAGGTGATTACAGGATTGTAGGAAAGAAATAGAAGTAGACCTTGCATATAGGGTGTCGTAAAGGTACTGGCTGAAAAGTCGTAGTATAGAGAATAAACTTTACATAGAAATCTCTGCCGCTTAGAACATAAGTTCATAATTGCGGCAGAGTTTTTTTATTGTTGAACCGGAAACAGGTGTATTGCATCGTCTCTTTTTAATGAATGAAGCTGACTTTTTACTTTTCGAGTATATCTCAATTTCTTATTTTGTAGTATGCCTATTATACTAAACTATGTCCTTCATATTGTTCTTACTTGTAATATATTTCTTTTGGCTTTTCGTCTGTAAATAAGTAAGAACTCTTTTGGGTGTTATACTTTTTGTGGTAGTAATAATTGAAATTATCTGTAGGAAAATTGAAATAAATAATGTATATATAATGCTCTGTATTTCAAACTTAGTTTCGTTTTTCGAACTTGCAGATTACATGCTTTATGTATATATTGCCATCCTGTTTTTATTGAATCAATCTAATACGGAACACTTGCTAAGGGATTATTTTATTGAGAATAAAGTGATTCTCAGATTTTTTTGAGATATAAAAATGAGACCGTTATGATGTTAATGATTTCATTGTTTATATAGCGGCAACCTACTTTAAGAAAAAAAAGAATGTAATCATCTAACCATAACTTCCTGTGAGTATTGATTGTGGCGTATATTGTATTCAATTGCGCCAAAAATGTATTTTAAGTGTCACTGTACAGATTGAGCATATTAATGGCGAGATTAGGCATAGTGACCTTACTTGCTACGACTTATATTTGCTTTCAGAAACAACATAGAATGATGTTTTTAATTGGTATTTCAATTTAGGTAGAAAAGATTTGTTGATGTGAAGCAGGAAGTAATTGAGAGGGAGTCAAGAAATACAAAGATATAGTTGTTTTCTTCTCCCACTCTTTACTCTCAAAAAGATTGGTTTAATCATAATCAGTATGTTGAGTATGAAGAAACATTTTTCTTAAGTATTATCGTGCATAATTTATATAAAGATCAAGTGTAAACTCTAAATCTATTGCCTATGTAGTATGAGTGAAATGTTTTGTTGAATTATTAAGAATTTGGGAATCTTTTATAAGTAGTTCCTTTTTTAATTAATTAAATATTTAAACTATAGAAAAATATGCTTTACAGGAATTGTATAATACGTAATGCTTTTGGAATTATCCTTTGCTCCGTAATGATGGGGAGCCAAGCGTTTGCCAATGTGAAGGAAGGTTCGGGCAAAGCTATGGAACCAAAAGAGGTGCAACAACAATCTATTAAAATTAGCGGTACTGTTTCTGACGATCGAGGAGAGACTATTCCGGGTGCCACTGTTATGATTAAAGGTACCACGGTGGGTACTACAACAGACTTGAATGGAGAGTATAGTATCAATGTACCTAATTCTAAAGCCGTTTTGGAGTTTCGTACTATCGGTTATAAGCCGATAGAAATAACAGTAGGTACAAAGCGCATTATAAATGCGGTATTGTATGAAGATGCCCAGGCATTGGATGAAGTAACAGTGGTTGCATTCGGTAAGCAGAAGAAAGAAAGTTTGACCTCTTCTATTACTACCGTTAAACCGGCAGAATTAAAAGTGCCGGCAAGTAACCTGACAACCGCTTTGGCTGGTAGCGTAGCGGGTATGATTGCTTATCAACGGAGTGGTGAGCCCGGAGCTGATAATGCA
Organism: Bacteroides sp. HPS0048; assembly: GCF_964240755.1. Taxonomy (NCBI): domain Bacteria; kingdom Pseudomonadati; phylum Bacteroidota; class Bacteroidia; order Bacteroidales; family Bacteroidaceae; genus Bacteroides; species Bacteroides sp. HPS0048. Next base: position 20,239 of record NZ_CAXSVC010000046.1, read on the forward strand.
GACTTTTTTGTTCGTGGTATTACCACTTTTGGTACCAATACGAATCCTTTGATTTTGATTGATGGTATTGAATTAACCACGACTGATTTGGCACGTTTACAACCGGATGAGATCGAAAGTTTTTCGATTATGAAGGATGCCACAGCAACGGCACTTTATGGAGCTCGTGGTGCGAATGGTGTAATTTTGGTTACTACTAAATCGGGTAAGAATGGTCCGGCTAAAATACAGTTACGTGTGGAAAACTCAATTTCCATGCCTACTCAGACGATTGAACTGGCCGATCCTATTACTTATATGAAATTGGAGAACGAGGCGGTACTTACGCGTAATCCGTTAGGTCAGTTACCTTATTCACAAAGTAAAATTGATGGGACAATAGCTGGGAATAATCCGATTCTTTATCCGGCTAACGATTGGCAAAGTATGCTGATGAAGGATTTTACAATGAACCAACGTGTGAATTTGAGTGTCAGTGGTGGTGGCGGTGTAGCCCGTTATTATGTTGCAGCTTCTTTTAACAGGGATAATGGTTTGCTGAAGGTTGATAAACGTAATAATTTTAATAACAATATTCAAGATAATGTTTACAATTTACGTGCAAACGTAAATATAGATCTTTCCAAAACGACGGAAATGATTGTGCGGTTGAATGGTAACTTTGAAGATTATACTGGTCCGTTAAAAAGTGGTTCTGATACTTATAAAATGATCATGCATTCGAATCCGGTCATGTTTCCGGCATACTATTCGGCTACTGATGCGAATATTACTACTTCACATATTCTTTTTGGTGGTGCTGTTATGGGTGCAGAAAAAGGGAATTTCTATACAAACCCTTATGCAGAAACCGTACGTGGTTATCAGGACAAGACACGGTCGCAAATTTTAGCTCAGTTGGAGTTAAAACAAAATTTAGAATTCCTCACAAAGGGGCTATCTGCACGCTTAATGATAAACATAGCTCGTTTATCCCAGTTTGCAGTTAAAAGAAGTTATACTCCTTTTTATTATTCTATGTCTACATTTGATAAGGCTACCGGTCGTTATACATTAAATTGTTTAAATACTGATGGGGATGGACGTGGTACCGAATATCTGGGATTTTCCGAAGGAGATAAGGTGATGACAAGTTCTAATTATATGGAAGCAGCAGTTGATTATAATCGGACGTTTGGGAAGCATGGAGTAAGTGGACTGTTGGTTTTTCAAGGACGTGAAGAACGTGAAGGGCAGGCTAATACATTACAATTATCGTTACCTTCCCGAAATATAGGATTGTCCGGTCGTGCGACTTATTCTTTCGATCAACGTTATTTCGGAGAGTTCAATTTCGGTTATAATGGTTCGGAGCGTTTTGATAGAAAACATCGTTTTGGTTTTTTCCCTTCTGTTGGTGCTGCCTGGGTTATTTCTAATGAAAAATTCTTTGAGCCGGTTAAAAATATTGTTTCGAATTTAAAATTGCGTTATTCTTATGGCTTGGTTGGTAATGACCAGATTGGTTCAAGTTCTGACCGCTTTTTCTATCTCTCTGAAGTTAATATGGATACCGGTGGTTATACTTTTGGTAGTGATTTTAAGAATAAAATTCCAGGGGTTGCCGTAAAACGTTATGCAAATCCGGATATAACATGGGAGGTTTCTCGCAAACAGAATTTTGCATTGGAATTTGGGCTTTTTGATAAATTGAATGTGATTGCAGAGTATTATACAGAATATCGTGATCATATTCTGATGAGTCGTGCAGATATACCTTCTACGATGGGATTGGCGGCAGAACTTAGATCCAATGTGGGCGAAGCTTCCGGTAAAGGTGTCGATTTGAGTCTGGAGTATCAACAAGTCTTCCATAAAGATTTATGGGCATCTGCCCGTGCTAATTTTACGTATGCTACGAGTAAATATGAAGTGTATGAAGAATCTGCGTATAAAGAGCCGTGGAGATATAGGGTAGGCACCTCATTAGCACAACAGTATGGTTACATTGCAGAACGTTTGTTTGTAAGCGATGAGGAGGCTGCGAATTCACCAAGCCAGATCGGTGTAGGCGGAACGGATGAGGTTGAACCTGCCCGCGGTGGTGATATTAAATATTTGGACGTTAATAATGATGGTGTTATCGATGAGAAAGATATGGTTCCCATCGGTAATCCGACCACTCCGGAAATAGTATATGGATTCGGTGTGTCTGCCGGATATAAAAATTTTGATTTCTCTATTTTCTTTCAGGGTTCAGCCAATACTTCTTTCTGGATCGATGCGGGCGCAACTGCTCCTTTCCAAAATAATACACAATTGTTGAAGGTTTATGCAGATAGTCATTGGGCCGAAGATCATCAAGATGTATATGCGGTATGGCCGCGACTGAGCCGTACAAAAAACGTAAACAATACAGTAAAGAGTACTTGGTTTATGCGTGATGGTGCATTTATGCGTTTGAAACAGTTGGAAGTAGGTTATTCCCTTCCACAAAAAGCATTAAACAAGATGCATCTGTCCAATCTTCGTTTTTATGTGAGTGGTAGTAATCTGTTAAACTTTAGCAAATTCAAATTATGGGATGTCGAAATGGGAGGTAATGGATTAGGATATCCATTGCAGCGTGTATTTAATATTGGATTTAATTTGAGTTTTAATTAATAATGACTATGAAAAAGAAATTTATATATATAGGTATGTTGGCACTGGCGCCATTGTTTAGTTCATGTGCCGATTATCTGGATGTAGTTCCGGAAGGAACAGCTACTATTGAAATGGCATTCCATATGCGTTCTGAAGCTATAAAGTATTTAGCTACCTGTTATTCATATATGCCTTCTCATGGTAATCCTACTTGGGATCCGGCCTTATTGGGAGGAGATGAGTTATGTGGACAAACAAAAAGCGGGCGTATTGATAAAGACTATGCTTTAAGTCTTTCAAGAGGAGGTCAGTCTACCGCGAACCCTCTGTTGGATAAGTGGTCGGATTATTATAAGGCTTTGAGAGATTGTAATATCTTTCTTGAAAATGTAGCGTCGGTACCCGATCTTCCGGCTTGGGAAAGAGATTTATGGATCGCCGAAGTCAAAGTATTGAAAGCTTTTTATCATTTTCAACTTGTGCAAATGTATGGTCCTGTACCGATTATTCGCGAAAACCTGTCGGTAGATGCCGGTGTGGATGAAGTGAAAGTTACCAGAGATCCTATTGATGAGTGTTTTGCATATATTGAGGAATTATTGGATGAGGCGATTAATATGCGTGCATTGCCTTTACAAGTGTATGCACCGGCGGATGAATTGGGACGTATTACTCTGCCTATTGCTCATATGATAAGAGCGAAAGTATTGACTACGGCAGCAAGTCCTTTATATAATGGTAATCACGATCAGGCTACATTGAGAAATCATGACGGAACACAACTGTTTAGCCAAACAGAAGATAAACAAAAATGGGTGAAAGCAGCTAATGCGTGTAAAGCAGCTGTGGATGTTTGTAAAGAAGCTGATATTAAATTATATCAATATACGGATGGTGCCAGCACAATGGATCCTCGTTATAGACAACAGATGACATTGCGTCGTATGTTTAACGAACGTTGGAATAGTGAGATTATTTGGGCAAATACGAATAGTCGGGCAGGCGGTGGTAATACAGGTTTGCAACAAATTTCTACAGCAAAATTAAACTCTGATTATAAGGATGCTCCTGAAATTCGTTCTTTGGTAGGAGTTGCATTAAAAATGGCAGAGACATTCTATTCTAACAATGGTGTACCTATTACGGAAGATAAAGACTGGGCTTATGCCTCTAAGTATGAACTGCGTGATATTCCGCGTAATGACGATAACTATACATTCTATTTGGAAGGAGGAGAAGTCACTGCTCGTTTGAATATGGATCGGGAACCACGTTTTTACGCCTTCTTAGGATTTGATCGTGGTGCATGGCATGGACAGGGTAAAAAGGAAACAGAACAGCCGTTTTTTGTTCATGCAAGAAAAGGCGATACCGATGGACAGATGTCAGAAGCAATAGGAATGGGGCCGTTGACTGGTTATTGGGCTAAGAAATTGGTATATGACGGAAATGCATTGACTGCTGTAAATCAGTATAGTTGTACGGAATATCCATGGCCGATTTATCGTCTTGCAGACTTGTATTTATTGTATGCTGAAGCTATTAATGAGGCTTATGGTCCGGAGGGAGGGCTGATAGGTGAAGAAAATGCAGTTTCGGAAAATCCTTTTACTTATATTGATGCTGTCAGAGAACGTGCTGGTTTGAAGGGGGTTAAAGAATCTTGGAGCAATTATTCGAATAGTCCGACTAAATATACCACTCAAACGGGTTTGCGGGCTATAATCCAACAGGAAAGAATGATTGAATTAGCATTTGAAGGAATTCGTTTTTGGGATATTCGTCGTTGGAAGATCGCTCCCAGTCAATATCAAACTCCGATGCAAGGATGGGATATGAGCCAGTCCAGAGCAAATTATTATTATCGTTCGACAGTTGTTTATAAACAGTCGTTTGGGGTGAAAGATTATTTCTGGCCGATCAGCAATGATAACATTCTAAAGAATGATAATCTGGTTCAGAACATTGGTTGGTAATCTAAAAATATAGGATAAAATGAAAAGATCATTATATATAGCATTAGCCTCTTTATTGTTTATGGGGGTAAGTTGTAAAGAAGAAGGGCGTTTGGATCATATTGATATGTCGGCTCCGGCTCCGGAACAGGTATATGATGTTACGGTAAAACCGACTCCAGGTGGTGCCATTTTGAAATATAAAATGCCGAAAGATGAAAATTTATTGTATGTAAAAGCTGTTTATCAAATTGAAACAGGCGCTGTACATACTGCTAAAGCTTCCTGTTATGAAGATTCATTGGTATTAGAAGGATTCGGAGAAGTGAAATCTTATCCGGTGAAGATTTATAGTGTAGGAAGAAATGAAAAAGAATCTGCTCCGGTAGATCAGGAAGTGACTCCATTGACTCCTTCCTATTTGACGGCTTTTGAAAGTTTGCAATTGAAGGCAAGTTTTGGAGGAGTTTCTGTTAGTTTTAAAAATCCTGATCGGGCTGCTTTGGCCATCGTTTTGTTAGGAGATACTGCTAATACAGGAGAATATACAGAATTTGAAACTTTCTATACAGAGGCTTCTATGGGAAGTTTTCCTTACCGGGGATTAAAGGAGAAAGAAGGTAAGTTTGCAGTATATTTGAGAGATCGTTGGGAACATTACTCTTCAACCAAAGAGGCTGTTTTGACTCCTCTGTATGAAGAAGAAATTTCCAAAGATAAATTTAAAAATGCTGCTTTACCTACCGATACGTATGATCCTGTTGAAAATAATTATAGCGCATATTCTATAGACCACTTATGGGATGGAGTAGCGACTGATAGAAACAGTATGTTTGCTACGACGAAATCTGCACCGATACCGCAATGGTTTACTGTAGACCTGGGACGTACGGTAACTGTGAGCCGTGTAAAATTACATCACCGTGGAAAAGGTTCACGCCAGGAAATTCAAGTATATAGTGGCTCTAATGTAAAACAGTTTGAACTTTATGGAAGCTTGTCGCCTAATCCGGATGGTAGTTGGGATGATAGTTGGACTCCATTGGGAACATTTAACACGACTAAATATTCGGGTGAATCTCCTACTTTAACAGAAGAAGACCATCAATATGCTTGTGTGCAGGGTGTCAACTATGATTTGGAAGAGTCGGAATTTGCTCCTAATCCTTTTGTTCAGGTAAGATATCTTCGTTTTAAAGTTCTTGAAACTTTTGCGGGACCGTCTACTTCCGGATCAATCTGGATTTCTGAGTTGGATGTCTTTGGAAAAGAGATTAAGTAAAGTGTATATATTAATCATTTAGAATTGAAATAAGATGAAAAATATATTTTATAGTATTATGATATTGTCCATATTTTTAGGTATTGTGTCTTGTAAAGATATGGATAGTACTTATAAAGAATATATTGTACCCAACGGACGTGTATATCCGGGAATAGCGAAGGAGCCGGTAGTATATGCCGGAAAAAACAGGGTACAGATTCAGTGGTTGAAAGGTAAAGACCCTACTACTGTACGTGCAGAAGTTTATTGGAATAATTATACGAATACTTTAAAAGTAGATTATTTTGATTATGAAGATGATACTGTCAGATGCATTATTCCGGATTTGCCGGAAAACTCATATTCGTTTATTATCCGTTCTTTTAATGAAGCCGGAGACATTTCTGTACCAGTAGAAGTGATTGGATGGGCACGTGGTGAGAACTATCAATCTATTATCACCAATCGTGACTTGGATGATGCTGCACTGAAGGATGGACAACTGATGGTCGCATGGGGATTGGCTGACACTTATAACGGGGCTATTGCTACCGAAATAGAGTATACCAATACAGTAGATGAGAAGGTAACTGTATGGGATCCTATAAAGACAAATGCAGATACAATAACCTATGCGAATTACAAGATTGGAACAGAGTTTAGATATAGAACAGCATTTACTTCTGATTCTTTGGTTGTAGATACATTCTATACAGATTGGGTAACACGGAAAGGAGTATCTAAACTTCCGACAACTGAGTGGACTATAACAAGTAGTACGACTTCCGGAGGTGCCTATGTGGCAGAGAGTGCCATTGACGGTGATGCTAAAACATATTGGCATTCAAATATACGACCATTACCTACTGCTTATCCTCATTGGTTGGCAATTGATATGCATCAGAGTTATAAGTTAGGACGTATAGAATTGATTCGTCCAAAAGATGCACCAAGTGCCACTGTCTATGATTTTATATTACAATATAGTCAGGATGGTGAAAATTGGAATGATGTGGAATCTTATCGGATGGAAGATATGGATGGAGCGCAATCATTTGACATTCCGCTCAGTGCCGGCGAAACCCGTTATTTCAGAATATATGCTCTTAATGGTAAAGATGCCAAAAAGGCGGCTATAGCTGAAATTGCTGCATTTATAGCAATGGAATAATATTTAAAAACCAGTGATTACAGATGAAAATCGAAAAATGTGGTTTTCATCTGTAATTGCAACTTACAGAATAATATGAGAAATACAAAAATTATTCTCTTTTTGTGTGGATTGTTGGTAGGTTACGATATGGGTATGGCAACCAATGCAACACTTTTATCTGATATTTGGAATACAGATAATGCTATCCGTAGTTTAACCACAGAACAACAGGCTTCGATAGATCAAGTTACTACTATTTTGGCAGAAAGAAACTTAGAGGCTGATCCGGTTACAGATGCTGAAATAAAAAAATGGATGGATACCATGAACCCGGACGGTAGTTGGGATGATGGAAAATATGGGCAAATGAATGCGGCAGGTAATACGGCTCCTAATCGTTTGGTAGTAATGGCCAAAGCATATCGTCATTCAAAGAGTGGTTATTATATGAATGAACGCTTGTTGGAACGTATTGTAGCCGGGTGTACTTATTTCGCAGATAATCATCCTCAGGAAACCGGAAAACGAGGAGATCCGGGATACAATTGGTGGTACGATGAAATTGGAGTTCCGCAAAAGTATATGATTCCATTGTTATTAGTCAAAGGATATGCAAACCAGACGCAATTGGAATATTGTTCTAAAAAATACCTTCGGAATATGGTTCAACGTTTTTTAGGCGGAGGTAAAAACCTGACCTGGATTTGCGAGATAGCCATACATAAGGGGTGTATAGAGAATGATTTTGCTGGTGTGAAGGAGGCTTTCGACGGAATTGCTTCTACACTTACAATTGTAAGTAAACAAGGAGATGAAGGGATAAAAATTGATGGTAGTTTCCATCAGCATCATGAACAAATTTATTCCGGAGGGTATGGAATGTCGATTACCAATGATATCTCCGGTTATATGGAGATTGCTGCCGGAACATTGTTTGATGAGGCCTATACGGGGGATAGAATAGAGTTATTCCGTAATATGTTGTTACAGGGACATCGTTTGTTCGGATATCGCAATGCGTTTGACTTTGGTACCATGGGGCGTAATATCTCTCGTGACTCAAAAGGTAACCGAACCAATATAGATCCTCTTGTCTTGCGTCGGATGATAAAAGCTGATCCGGAGTATAAGGCTGATTATGAAGCCTGGATAGATCATATTGAGAATGGCGCTCCCTTCCCTTTGAATATTAATAAGCATTTTTGGAAGTCGGATATGATGACTCAACATGGCGCTAACTATTATATGTCTGCCAAAATCATTTCTAACCGTACATTAGGGACGGAAATGATTAACAGTGAGAACAAGTTAGGGTATAATTTGCCGATGGGAGCAACCAATATTTTAACAAGCGGTAATGAATATAATGGTGGGGCTTATGGCCATGCGGGGGCTATTTATGGTATTTGGGATTGGGCTCGAATTCCTGGTACGACTGCTGCACAAAGTGTTGATTCTGCTCGTTTAGGCGGCTATTTGTATGGCACTAATAGCTTTGGTGGTGGTGTGAGCAACGGTGAGGATGGAGTATTGGCGTATAAGCACGATTATCGTGGGTTAAAAGCTCAGAAAGCTTATTTCTTCATTGATGATTGTATGGTTTGCCTGGGATCGGGAATAACAACCAATGGGAAGTCGTCGATTGCTACTTCCGTGAATCAGGCTTTCTTTGGTGCTCCGGCAGTCTTTGGTTTGACAGACGGCACAATTAATACGCAGACAGCAGTGACTCCTTTGACTCGTTGGACTTCATACGATAATACTTTATCCTGGATTCATCATGATAATGTGGGGTATATTTTCCCTGAACAAGGGCAAATAACTGCCGGTGCCATTCTTCAAAAAGGTAATTGGACTAATATAGGTACAGATACTTCGACAGGAAGTGATCAAGGTCGTGTATTCAGCGCTTATTTTAATCATGGAATAGCTCCACAAAATGCAACCTATCAATACATTGTAGTACCGGATATGTCTTTAGACGATTTCGAAGCATATACAAAAAATCATGAATTTGAGATAATAGCTAATACTAAATCCGTACAAGCAGTAAAACGTGGTAATAAATATGCGGTGGTTTTTTATGAAGGAGCCGAGGTAACAATGGGTGATTTGAAACTTTCAGCCGGTGGTCCTCTGATGGTATTGGTGGTAGTGAAAAATGGCGAATATCAGGTGTCTGTATCCGATCCGACCTATAGAGCCGGACGTCCGGTTTCATTGACATTGAATAAAAAACTGGTTGGTGCTACAGAACTACCGGATGGTACGAAAATTGAACTTAGAATGCCTTCAGGAGACTATATAGGTAGTACTGTAACGAATGTATATCAGGCAGCGGGTGGAACAAGCATAGGAAATGTTGAATCGCCTCAACAGGTAACCGTATATCCGAATCTGGTAGAAACGGAATTAAATGTAAGTTTTGAAGCGGGTATTTTTAATAAGGTAGAATGTCTTTCATTACAAGGTAACGTGTTGCAGCAGATGCCTATTGAATCAGCAGAGTGTGGTAAGTCGTTATCTATGTCTGATTATGCTCCAGGCTACTATCTGATACGTTTAATTGGCAAAAATAATATTTGTATCAAAAAAGTATTGAAACAATAGCATAAATATAGAGGAATGCCTATGAGACAAAATCTCTAAAGAAGAATGCACTAATGTGATATAGTGAATTTGATATTTGAACGAATTTATTAATCTTATTTATCAATTTTAATTTTTTGAATTATGAAAAAGAATACTCAGTATCGTCTAATGTTGGCGACTTGTTTGTTTGCTGTTGGTAGTATGTTTTCAAATGTGAGTGCACAAGATGACAAGTTTGCATCTGGTGCTGGTTCAGAAATGGATCCGTATGTGATTAAAACAGCAGAGCATCTGAATAATATCCGGACTGCAACGAATGCTTATTTTGTGTTGGACAATGACATTGATTTGACCGAATTTTTAAAGAACTCTGAAGAAGGTTGGGAACCAATTACTGCTTTCTCTGGTAATATAGAGGGATATCATTACTCTATTAAAGGACTTTGGATTAACCGTCCCGGAGCAGATAATCAAGCCTTTATTGGTAATATAGCTGGTGATGGCTTTGCACAAATCGCACATCTTGGTTTGGTTGTTGACGCAGAGAAGGGAATTAATGGTAAAGATAATATTGGTGGACTGGTTGGTCAGGTAATTGGGAAAAAGCTGAATGTAAACGGTTGTTTTGTTACCGGAGGACCGATTAATGCAACTGCAGCCAGTGTTGGTGCCATTATTGGTACTTGTGCAAATAGTAATGGTCAGGTGAATATTTCAGATTGTTATTCGACGAATGATATTTCTGGTACTGGCAACGTTGGTGGTATTGTAGGATATTTGTTAAATAAATTTGTACTGAAAATAGACCGATGCTATAGTTTAGGTACATTGACTTCCAATGGGAATGCTGGTAGTATCTTGGGATACGGTGGATGGAGTAATTCTAAACAGAAGCCTGAGGGTACATCTTATATTAAAAACTGTGTTGCATTAAATAAGTTAATTCAGGCACCTGCGTATAATACGGACGGAACAGGTAAAGGTGCAGGTCGTATTTTAGGTTTTAATCGTATAGTAGAAGGTGAATTGCTCACTATGATTCTTGAAGGTAATTATGCATACGAAGGTATTGATCTGCAGTGCGAGAATAAAGAGTTAATTTCTGACGAAACAGGAAATGATGGCTTAGCAAAAACTTTGGCTGATCTTACCAAACAAGAAACATATGCTAATTGGAAGTTTGCTTATGATGAAAATGATGAAACAGATGTTTACTATACCTATTGGAGAATGCCTGCCAATAATGATTATAAACTTCCGATTCTGGCATTTGCTGCCGATGATATGACTTTAACCAATCAACCTACAACGATGCCTGATCATCTAAAAGGTGGTGGAGTTGGTATTACTTCTGAAAAAATATCGAATGTTAAGATTCTGTTTAATAGTGAATCAAATGATGTCACAATCATCGATAAAGCAGCTGATTCAGTAGTTTATATCTATGATAACATGGGCCGTCAGGTTATTCAGAGTACACAAGCTGTAATTAGCTTGGATGTATTGGCTAATGGCCTTTATATAGTGAAGGCTGAAGGTGCTGTGGCTAAAATAATGAAATAATGGATTGTTGATGAATATAATCTTATGTACTTCGTGAGAAGTTAATTAAGAGATAAAATGAGGACAGGAGGTGCTTTTATGCTTCTCCTGTTTTTTATTAAGAAATAGACTGAAATAGTGGTTATCAAGCGACCAAATATACGGTGAGGATATTTGATACCATCTAAGAATTCATAAGTATAAGAGATGTAGAAGGCTCTGTTTGTAATAATTTTAGAGTGTAAGATAAATACTCTCTTTCGTGAAATACAAATAGATTGTGATGAAAAAAGCATACAATTATTAGTCTTGGTAATGTCTTGATAATGAGTGTGTTAATAGCCTCTGCTTTTCCTCTACCATTATCTTTGCCATGGAAAACATAGTTCTTTATGAACGTTAATAAGAATAAATTTCTTAATATTG
>NZ_CAXSVC010000047.1:0-31112 GCF_964240755.1 Bacteroides sp. HPS0048
TTACCACTGAGTTTCACAGAGGAATAAGCCGTATTCTTATTTATTCTGTTTATGAAGGATAATCAATACTCTGTGTTCCTCTGTGAAACTCGGTGGTGAAAAAATGATTTGTGTGATTTACGCTTTATTTCTGATTTTTTGTTATATATTTATTCTTAAAACTGCCTGTTTCTTATAGAATGATATTTTTTTGAATAAAAAAGTAACGTTTTATTTGCTGGGAAAGAAATAATCTCTACCTTTGCATCGTTAAATAACAAAAGAGATAACTAAGATGAATCAATCATTTATACATATTCTACTGTGTGGTATTATTATTCTGCTGGCAAAGGTCGGGGGAAGTGAGTGTCGCGCGTAAATGTGTATGATGAAAATATACGAAAGCCTTTCTCACTTCCTGGTGCGAAAGGCTTTTTTAATAGTGGATAATCAGATTAAAAACAATAAAAGATGAGTGACAGATTATTTATTTTCGACACCACCCTCCGTGATGGTGAACAGGTTCCGGGATGCCAGTTGAATACAGTGGAAAAGATTCAGGTTGCGAAAGCGTTGGAGACACTGGGAGTAGATGTAATTGAAGCTGGATTTCCTATTTCCAGTCCGGGGGATTTTAATTCGGTAATTGAGATTTCTAAAGCCGTGACATGGCCTACGATTTGTGCGTTGACACGTGCGGTTCAGAAAGATATTGATGTAGCAGTAGACGCATTGAAATTTGCTAAGCGTAAACGTATTCATACGGGAATTGGTACATCTGATTCACATATTAAATATAAATTCAATTCTAACCGTGAAGAAATAATCGAACGTGCAGTAGCTGCTGTTAAATATGCACGGCGTTTTGTAGACGATGTAGAGTTTTATGCAGAAGATGCAGGACGCACGGAGAATGAATATCTGGCACGGGTGGTAGAAGCGGTTATTAAAGCTGGTGCTACTGTAGTGAATATTCCTGATACAACAGGTTATTGTCTTCCTTCGGAATATGGAGCGAAAATTAAATATCTGGTAGATCATGTTTCTGGTATTGAAAATGCAATAATTTCGACTCACTGTCATAACGACTTAGGTATGGCTACTGCTAATACAATGGCTGGGGTACTGAATGGTGCACGTCAGGTGGAGGTGACTATTAATGGTATTGGTGAACGTGCAGGTAATACGGCGCTTGAAGAAATAGCAATGATTATCAAGAGTCATCATGAAATCGAGATAGAAACGAACATTAGTACACAGAAAATATATCCCACCAGTCGCATGGTATCGAGTTTGATGAATATGCCGGTACAACCTAATAAGGCTATCGTGGGGCGTAATGCTTTTGCCCATTCGTCGGGAATACATCAGGATGGCGTACTGAAGAATGTACAAACCTATGAAATTATTGATCCTAAGGATGTGGGTATTGATGATAACTCCATTGTATTGACTGCACGCAGTGGCCGTGCTGCTTTGAAAAATCGTCTTTCTATGTTGGGTGTAACGCTTGACCAGGAAAAATTGGACAAGGTATATGAGGAATTCCTGAAGCTTGCAGACCGGAAAAAAGATATTCATGATGATGATATTCTTGTATTGGCAGGAGCTGATCGTAGTGGGAATCATCGTATTAAACTGGAATATCTTCAGGTGACAAGTGGGGTAGGCGTACGGTCAGTTGCCAGTCTGGGACTGAACATCTCCGGAGAGAAGTTTGAAGCAGCCGCCAGTGGTAATGGTCCTGTTGATGCAGCTATCAAGGCATTGAAACGAATAATAGATCGTCATATGACATTGAAAGAATTTACTATCCAAGCCATTAGTAAAGGAAGTGATGATGTGGGTAAAGTGCATATGCAGGTAGAATATGACAACCAGATGTATTACGGATTTGGCGCAAATACGGATATTATTGCCGCTTCCGTAGAAGCTTATATCGACTGTATTAATAAGTTCACCAAGTAACTTTAATCGTAAATTGTAAATCGCTAAATTGTAAATAAACAGATGAATACATTATTTGATAAAATTTGGGATGCACATGTGGTTACCACAGTAGAAGATGGTCCCACTCAGCTCTATATCGACAGACTGTACTGTCATGAAGTAACGAGTCCGCAGGCTTTTGCCGGACTGCGTGAACGTGGAATAAAATGTTTCCGTCCGGAAAAGATATATTGTATGCCCGATCATAATACACCGACACATGATCAGGATAAACCCATTGAAGATCCGATATCAAAAACACAGGTAGATACTTTGACGAAGAATGCGAAAGATTTTGGGTTGACTCACTTCGGCATGATGGACAAAAGAAACGGTATTATCCACGTAGTCGGTCCCGAACGTGGATTAACTTTGCCTGGAATGACTATTGTTTGCGGTGATTCACACACTTCTACCCATGGTGCGATGGGAGCGATTGCTTTTGGTATCGGAACAAGTGAGGTAGAGATGGTACTTGCTTCGCAATGTGTATTGCAGTCTCGTCCCAAGACAATGCGCATTACTGTGGATGGAAAATTAGGCAAGGGAGTGACAGCGAAAGATGTTGCACTCTATATGATGTCTAAAATGACAACCAGTGGTGCTACCGGATATTTTGTGGAATATGCAGGTGAAGCCGTTCGCAGTTTGAGTATGGAAGGTCGTCTGACATTGTGTAATCTTTCTATAGAGATGGGAGCACGTGGTGGTATGGTGGCTCCGGATGAGGTGACTTTTGAATATATCAAAGGACGTGAAAGCGCTCCGAAAGGAGAAGAGTGGGACAAAGCGATAGAGTATTGGAAAACACTGAGAAGTGATGCTGACGCTGTTTTTGATAAAGAGGTGCGTTTTGAGGCAACCGATATAGAGCCAATGATTACTTATGGGACGAACCCGGGTATGGGTATGGGCATTACACAATCCATTCCGACTACGGAAGGAATGAATGAAACAACCAAAACTTCTTTTGTAAAGTCTTTGGATTATATGGGATTTAAACCGGGCGAACCGTTACTGGGCAAGAAGATTGATTATGTATTCTTAGGTGCATGTACCAATGGACGTATTGAGGACTTCCGTGCATTTGCTTCTCTGGTAAAGGGTAGGAAAAAGGCGGAACATGTGATAGCATGGCTGGTACCAGGGTCCTGGATGGTAGATGCGCAAATCCGGGAAGAAGGATTGGATAAAATACTGGAAGAAGCCGGATTTGCGATCCGTCAGCCGGGATGTTCAGCTTGTCTGGCAATGAATGATGATAAGGTTCCTGCAGGTAAGTATTCAGTTTCTACGAGTAACCGGAATTTTGAAGGACGTCAGGGACCGGGAGCACGTACATTGTTGGCAAGTCCTCTTGTAGCCGCTGCGGCAGCTGTGACAGGGGTGATAACAGATCCCAGAGAACTTTAATCGTAAATTGTAAACGTACCTATGTGATAAAGATTAAATAATATTTATGACCGTAGGGAATAAATTGTAAATAAACAGATGAAAGCAAAATTCAATATCATAACAAGTACATGTGTACCTCTTCCTTTGGAAAATGTGGATACAGACCAGATTATTCCGGCACGTTTTCTAAAAGCTACTACCCGTGAGGAAAAGTTTTTTGGCGATAACCTCTTCCGTGACTGGCGTTACTATCCGGATGGTTCATTAAATAAAGACTTTGTGTTGAACAATCCCACCTATGGAGGACAGATATTGGTGGCAGGAAAGAACTTTGGTTCGGGTTCCAGCCGTGAACATGCTGCATGGGCAATAGCCGGATATGGCTTCCGTGTAGTGGTAAGTAGCTTCTTTGCCGATATTCATAAGAATAATGAGTTGAATAATTTTGTATTGCCTGTAGTGGTGACAGAGGAGTTTCTGGCGGAATTGTTTGATTCTATCTTTAAAAATCCTAAAACAGAGGTGGAAGTAAATCTGCCGGAACAGACTATTACTAATAAAGCTACCGGAAAGAGTGAACACTTCGAGATTAATACATATAAAAAACATTGTCTGATGAATGGATTGGACGATATCGATTTTTTGTTGACGAATAAGGATAAGATAGAGGCGTGGGAAAGAAAATGAATTAATTCCGTTGTCCGTGTGCCATAAAAATGATAACAACAATATTAAATAACGATGAAAAATAATCATCCCAAAATAGAAATCATGGACACTACTCTCCGCGATGGTGAACAAACCAGTGGAGTATCTTTTGTGCCTCATGAGAAACTAATGATTGCCCGACTGCTGTTGGAAGAGCTGAAGGTAGACCGTGTGGAAATAGCTTCGGCGCGTGTGTCTGAAGGAGAATTCGATGCGGTAAAGATGATTTGCGACTGGGCAGCGCGGAGAAATCTGCTACATAAAGTGGAAGTGCTGGGTTTTGTTGATGGTCGTACTTCACTGGATTGGATACATGCTACCGGATGCCGCGTTATCAATTTGTTGTGTAAGGGATCTTTGAAACACTGTATGTATCAGTTGAAAAAGACACCGGAGGAACATATCGAAGACATACTTGCCGTAGTGAATTATGCCAATGAACTGGATATTGAAGTCAATGTATATCTGGAAGATTGGAGCAATGGTATGAAGGATTCACCCGAATATGTATTTCAGATTGTCGATGCTTTGAAAGAGACAAGTATCAAGCGTTTTATGCTGCCTGATACATTGGGGGTATTGAATCCGTTGCAAGTCATTGAATTTATGCGGAAGATGAAGAAGCGCTACCCTGATACACACTTTGATTTTCATGCGCATAATGACTATGATCTGGCAGTGAGCAATGTACTTGCAGCTGTACTAAGTGGAGTTAAAGGACTTCATACAACAATTAATGGATTGGGTGAACGTGCAGGTAATGCACCTTTGGCAAGTGTGCAGGCTATCTTGAAAGATCATTTTAATGCTATTACCAATATCGATGAAAGTCGTTTAAATGATGTAAGTCGTGTGGTAGAATCTTATTCGGGTATTGTGATACCTGCCAATAAGCCGATTGTAGGTGAAAATGTATTTACGCAGGTGGCTGGGGTACATGCTGATGGAGACAATAAGAGTAATCTTTATTGTAATGATCTTCTGCCTGAACGATTTGGTCGGATCCGTGAGTATGCTCTCGGAAAGACTTCGGGTAAGGCGAATATCCGTAAAAATCTTGAAAGTCTTGGCTTAGAGCTTGACGAAGAGTCTATGCGGAAAGTGACTGAGCGCATCATCGAATTAGGAGACAAGAAAGAGCTTGTCACACAGGAAGATCTTCCATATATCATCTCTGATGTACTGAAACACGACGGTATGAATAATAAAGTAAAACTGAAAAGCTATTTTGTAACGCTGGCGCATGGGTTAAAGCCGATGGCTACGTTGAGTGTTGAGATAGACGGGCAGATTCATGAGGAAAGTTCGTCGGGGGATGGTCAGTATGATGCCTTTGTGCGTGCTCTACGCAAAATCTATAAGGTGACGCTGGGACGGAAATTCCCAATGCTGATCAATTATGCAGTAAGTATTCCTCCCGGTGGGCGTACTGACGCTTTTGTACAGACTGTTATCACCTGGAGTTTTGGTGAGAAAGTGTTTCGTACCCGTGGTTTGGATGCCGACCAAACAGAAGCGGCTATCAAGGCGACTATTAAGATGCTGAATATAATAGAAGAATATTAATAATAGTGATTAATTTTAGTGATTAGTGAGAAGTGATTAGCAGGCTGCGCTATCATACCGAATGGTATTAATCACTTATCACTAATCATCAATCACTAAAATTAATCACTAATCACTAATCATTAATTAACATGGATTTTAAAATTGCAGTATTAGCAGGTGACGGTATCGGACCCGAAATTTCCGTACAGGGGGTAGAGGTAATGAGTGCCGTTTGCGAGAAGTTTGGACATAAAGTAAATTATGAATACGCCATTTGTGGTGCAGATGCGATCGATAAAGTGGGGGATCCCTTTCCGGAAGAAACTTACCGTGTATGTAAGGAAGCAGACGCTGTACTTTTTTCTGCTGTAGGTGATCCGAAGTTTGATAATGATCCTACAGCAAAAGTTCGTCCGGAGCAGGGACTGTTGGCTATGCGTAAGAAGCTGGGACTTTTTGCCAATATCCGTCCGGTGCAGACTTTTAAATGCCTGGTTCATAAGTCTCCTCTTCGTGCGGAACTGGTAGAAGGAGCTGATTTCCTTTGTATTCGTGAACTGACAGGAGGTATGTATTTTGGTGAAAAATATCAGGATAATGACAAAGCCTATGATACGAATATGTATACTCGTCCGGAGATAGAGCGTATACTGAAGGTTGCTTTTGAGTATGCAATGAAACGCCGCAAGCATCTTACGGTGGTAGATAAGGCAAATGTTCTTGCATCCAGTCGTTTATGGCGTCAGATAGCACAAGAAATGGCGCCTGCTTATCCTGAGGTAACCACTGACTATATGTTTGTGGATAATGCAGCAATGAAAATGATTCAGGAACCGAAGTTCTTTGATGTGATGGTGACTGAAAATACTTTTGGCGATATCCTCACGGATGAAGGTTCGGTTATAAGTGGTTCTATGGGATTGCTCCCTTCTGCTTCAACCGGCGAAAGTACTCCGGTATTTGAACCTATTCATGGTTCGTGGCCGCAGGCAAAGGGATTGAATATTGCTAATCCGTTGGCGCAAATTCTGTCAGTAGCTATGTTGTTTGAGTATTTTGACTGTAAAGAAGAAGGAGCGTTGATTCGCAAAGCTGTAGATGCATCACTGGACGAAAAGGTACGTACTCCGGAGATTCAGGTAGAAGGTGGTGAAAAGTATGGAACCAAAGAAGTTGGTAAATGGGTGGTTGATTATATTAAGAAGAGCTGATGATCAGTAAAAGAACCTCGATACAAAAATAAAAAGGGCCTAAAGCTTGACTTTAGCCTTTGAAAATCGTATCTTTGCCATTGTAATCATAAAATATATTCAGTTAGATTACACTTGAAGGAGAAAGTTTATCGCTTTCTCCTTTTTTGTGTCTATATCCTATATAAAGCTTCTGAATAGGGTATTTATTACCGGTCAGAAGGTATGTTAGCCCAAATAAGAAGGTATGTTACGGTGAATCACATGCCGTGTTGCGCTAGATTACATACTATGTTGCGATGCAAGTGCCATTGTGTTGCGATGCAACATGCGGCAAGACGAAAAACTGAGTTTGTTTCGTTAAGAATCAATAAATCTGCTCTTGACAGAAATTCTGTCTACCTCTTTTTTCTGTCTCTTATTATATCACTTGTATAGTCGAGTAGATCAGTATGCCTATCACCGTTAGTAATCCTGTATAAATGATAACTTGTGTTTGACGTGCTTTTCTGAAGTCTTCTTTGGTAACTCTTGTGAGCAGATAGTACATCAACATAGCTCCACCTAATCCTACTAACATTCCTACCACTAAATCTCCCGGATAATGCAATCCCAGATAGATGCGCGTGTAGCAATTAACGGTTGCCCATGTACAAATGAAAATACTGAGCCAGCGTTTGCGGAACAGGAACACCAGAAAGAACGCTAAACCAAAAGAGTTGGAAGCATGGCAAGAGGGAAAACCGAAACCACCTCCACGTCTTCCGTTGACGATATGTACGAGGTCTGCAATGGGACTGGCAGGGTTGGAAGGGCGGGGGCGTTCTACGATGGGACGAATGACGGTTGCACAAACCTGATCGGCGAAAGTGATAGTCAGCGCGATACCTATGAGGCAGAATAGAACGACTTTCCAGTTGAAATTTTTAAGTAATACATATAGTATACTTGCGTACATGGGTACCCATATCCACTTTCCAGTGAAAACGGGCATGAAATAGTCTCCGAATGTATTGTGAAATCCATTCAGGTAAAGTAATAAATTCTGGTCTGCTTCAACAAGTGATTGTAATAGTCCGTATGTCATATTGTTTAATATTAATTCAAATTTAGAGTTGGTAGGGGAGAATAGAACAACTTATCTTTTTGCAATGTCATCATATAGCTTTTGCAAGTATGTTTTTCCCTTATCCAGATTTTCGCCTTTGTGTGTACCTTCATCCAGTACAACAGAATTTGATTCGCAATCAAATACAACTGCGTTATCGGGTGTTACCATTCCGAATGCATTTGGGAATGTAAAGAATGCAAAGTGAGGAGAATCCGGGTTTAGCATGTTCTTACTGAAAGTAAATTCGTCATGTGGCAATCCTAACTGTGCCAATAAAGTAGCAGCGATATCTATCTGAGAACCGTAAGTCGTTATTTGTCTGGGTTCCTTAACTGCGCCTCCGGTGAGGATCAACGGAATAGTGTAGCGGGCAGGTGAGAGGTTGTTAATATCCTCCGGATAGACTCCCAAATGATCCGGTACAAGAATTACTACGGTGTTCTTCCAAAGCGGAGTTTCTTTGAGTTGACGCACGAAATCTCCGGTGCAACTATCAGTATAGGCAAACGCGTTTAGTCTGGCGTTGGATAGTTTTCTGTAAGGCACTTCAAATGGTTCGTGGCTACTGGATGTTTGCAATATTTTGAAGAACGGCTCTTTTTGTGGTTTGGTTTTCAGATCGGTTATCATCCGATTGAATACGATGTGGTCATGGGCGCCCCATTTACTGAGACGCTCGGATACAGGAAAATCATCCTCAGAAATAATGTCTTCAATACCTGTGGAAACAAGGAATGAACGCATATTGGTGAAGTCGGCATCTCCCCCGTAATAATATTGCAGGTCGTATCCTGCTTTTTTCAGACTGGCAGGAATAGAGGGCAGACTTTGTGTTTTGCGTGTATACTTCATGATACTGGTGGTAGGCTGCGCCGGATAGCCACTGATGATGGATACCAGTCCCCGGTCCGTACGGAAGCTATTGGCATAGAAATGGGTGAACAAAATTCCTTCATTAGCAAATTTGTCCATGTTGACTGCTATGCCTGGTTCTCCACCGAGAGTTTCCATTAAATGAGAAGAAAAGCTCTCGAGCACTATCATGATAATATTGGGATACTCGGTATTAAATAATTGCGGGATAGAATCTGTAACAGGTTTATCTATCAGTGCTGCGAACAGGTGGTCTGCCTCTTCGGCTGGCAGAAAACGATATTGTTTATCGAAAGCAACTTGCCGGGAGAAAGAGTCCATCAAGCTAAAACAAGGATTGATGGCTGCGTGATTCAGTTTCTGATTGGCGCTGAAAAAAACTTTTCCGAGGTTCATGGTTGCAACACTGAATCCTCCGCGTATGGGGATAAACAATAGGGCAGTGGCCAATAACAGAACGCCGGATACACTTACCCGGCGAAAAGGTATTTTCAAGGGGCGTTTGGCGTTGTTCAATATGAAAGATAACAAGAAATAGAGAAGTGCTGCATAAACTACCATGCCCAATATACCTCCCAATACTATCCAGATACTGACACTGGCCAGTGCGTCTTTGGGCGAAGAGAAGAAATAAAATAACGGTGTAGTGTCAAGCCGGAATCCCCAATAACCATATAATCCAAGATCGCTTATAAATATGCAGGAGAGTAATATGGATACTATTATGATATAGATGCGGCGTATCTGTTGTAGTTTTTTAGAATCAGTCCAGGCAGATGCTATCAGCAGCAATCCCGGGATTACAGTCAAATATCCTGCCATCGAAAAGTCGAGCGGAAGCCCATGCCACATTACACTAAACCATTCTGTCCATGATACCTTATCATATAAGGTGTGATAGTAGGCCATAAATGCAGGCTTTTGCAGGATAAATATAAATACAAAAAGGAAATAAGTAGTAACGAATTGTATAAGTCTTCTTTTCATACTATATACTTAAAAAGATTGAACGTAGGCAAAGGTACTATACTTTTCTTTATCTTTGTGCATTAACTGACGTAAAACAGTGGTAATTATGAAAAAAATAGCAAAGAATCTGATCGGTTTGATAGGGCATACCCCTTTGATGGAGTTGTCTGGCTATAGTACAAAACATGGTTTGACTGGCAGTATTGTAGCAAAACTGGAAGCATTCAATCCGGCCGGAAGCGTGAAAGACCGTGTAGCACTTTCGATGATTGAAGATGCCGAAGAGCGTGGAATCCTTAAACCGGGAGCAACGATAATAGAACCTACAAGTGGAAATACCGGCGTAGGTCTGGCAATGGTGGCTACTATTAAGGGATATCATTTAATATTGACCATGCCCGAAACGATGAGTCTGGAACGTAGAAACCTGCTAAAAGCTCTGGGAGCACAAATTGTACTGACAGATGGGCTGAAAGGAATGGCAGGTTCTATTGTAAAGGCGCAGGAGCTGAAAGCAACTATTCCCGGTTCGGTGATACTTCAACAGTTCGAGAATCAGTCTAATGCGGCAGTGCATCAGCATACTACAGGTGAGGAAATCTGGGAAGATACAGATGGGCAGATAGCTGTTTTTGTGGCCGGCGTAGGTACAGGTGGGACTGTATGTGGAGTGGCTCGCGCATTGAAGAAACATAATCCGAATGTTTATGTAGTGGCCGTTGAACCTGCTGCCTCTCCGGTGCTGGCAGGTGGAGCAGCAGCTCCTCATCGGATACAAGGTATTGGTGCAAATTTTATTCCGAAGATCTATGATGCTTCCGTAGTGGATGAGGTAATGGGAGTACCTGATGATGAAGCAATACGTGGTGGGCGTGAATTGGCGGCTACGGAAGGATTGCTGGCAGGAATATCTTCTGGAGCGGCTGTTTATGCGGCACGAAAGTTGGCAGAGCGTCCTGAATTTGCCGGAAAAATGATTGTGGCACTGTTGCCCGATACCGGTGAACGTTATTTGTCGACAGAACTGTTTGCGTTCGATGCTTATCCGCTTGAATAAATAGTGATTAGTGAGTAGTGATTAGTGATAAGTGGCATGCGGGTCTCACCGTTCACTATCCCATTGCTACTCACTTATCACTACTCACTTATCACTACTCACTAACCACTATTTAAGATGAAATCTATATTTATCCTTTTTCTTCTCTTTTTCTCTTTATCGCTTTCGGCACAAACCTATAGTGAGTTGTTGGAACAAGCTATTGATTGTATAGAGAAAGATAGCCTTGTTCGGGCGGAAGAACTCCTTGTTCAGGCCATGAAACTTGAACCTTCTAATCCTCATAATGCTTTGCTCTTTTCGAATCTAGGATTAGTACAGAAACGTTTAGGGCGTTATGATGATGCACTTCAGTCGTATACTTATGCACTAAACATTGCTCCTACTGCTGTGCCTATTTTGCTGGATCGTGCCGCTCTTTATATGGAAAAGGGAATGACGGATCGTGCTTATCTGGATTATTGTGAGGCTCTTGATGCCGACAAAGTGAATAAGGAAGCTTTGTTGATGCGTGCCTATATTTATACGATCAGACGTGATTATAAAGCTGCTCGTGCGGATTATGACCGCTTGCTGGAAATTGACCCGAAGAGCTATAGTGGACGCCTTGGGTTGGCTACTCTTGAACAGAAAGAGGGAAAATTTCGCGAGGCGCTTGAGATAATCAATAAATTGCTGGTTGAGAATCCGGATGACGCGACTCTTTATGTGGCGCGTGCCGATGTAGAACGTGAAATGGAACATGTAGAATTGGCTCTTGTTGATCTTGAACAAGCTATTCGCTTATCGCCATCGTTAATTGATGCTTATTTACTTCGGGGCGATATCTATCTGCTTCAAAAGAAAAAAGGTCTTGCCAAAACAGATTTTGAAAAGGCTATTTCACTTGGAGTACCGCAATCCGATCTCTATGAGAGATTGAAACAATGTAAATAGTATAAGGCTTTCTACTCGAACTGGCGTATTACTTCTACAAATTCTTTGCCGTATTTCTTTTTTTTAAACTCACCGATACCGCTGATGTTTCCGAATGCTTCAATTGTCATGGGGCGGGAAATACTAAGCAGGTGCAATACTTTGTCTGATAATACAATGTAGGCGGGTATTGCTTCCTGGTCTGCCAGTTGTTTACGAACTCTTCGCAGGGCTTCAAACAAATCTTTATTTTTCGTAGGAGATACTTCTAAAGATAGTTCCTGATTGGTAACAATTTTCATTTTTCTTCCTTTCCGATTTTCGTTTTCGTCTCGTTTTATAATCACTAATTTCGCCTTTCGACGTCCAAATAGTACGTCATTTCCGATTTCCGTAACTTTTAAGTGGTTATTTTCATTGTATGCAATTTCAAAGTACCCAATTTGCAACATTTGTAACAAATAATCCTGCCAGTCTCGTGCCGGAATATCTCTTCCGGCTCCAAAAGTTTTTAGTTTATCATATCCTTTTTCTGTTAATTCAGCGGAGAAAGATCCACGTAAAATGTCAATTAACATGCTTGTACCTATCTGCTGCCCGGTACGCGTAATTGCACTTAATGCTTTTTGTACGATAATGGTTCCGTCAAAACGTTCCGGAGGGTTTCTGCAAACGTCACAATTTCCACAATCTTCCTCTGATTTTTCTCCGAAATAACTTAGTAAGATACGTCTGCGGCAAATGTCTGCTTCGGCGTATTGCTGCATGCGTTGCAACTTCTCAAGATTGATGGTTTGCTGCTTACTTTCGGTGGCAAACTTTGTCAGCAGAATTAAGTCTCCTAATGAATAGAACAAGACTGTATCGCTTGGCATTCCGTCTCTTCCTGCTCGACCTATTTCCTGATAAAAACTCTCGATGCTTTTGGGAAGATTATAATGAATCACCCAGCGGACATTTGACTTGTCAATGCCCATGCCAAAAGCGATTGTGGCACATACTACCTGGATGCGGTCGTTGATAAAATCGTCTTGTGTATTGTCTCGTTGGTATGCTGAAAGCCCGGCGTGATAGATTCCACAGCGTATTCCGTGTTTTTGTAACATCTGTGCTACAGTTTCCGTTTTACTGCGACTCATACAATAGATAATGCCGCTTTCATCGGCGTGGCGGTCAATAAATTCCAGTATTGCTTTACTCTTTTCTTTCTGTTGATAACCGCGCTTTACAGTGAGGCTGAGATTGGGGCGATCGAAAGAAGAAATGAATATTTTCGGGTCGGTCAGATGCAGTTGACGAATGATGTCTCCACGGGTAATTTTATCTGCCGTTGCTGTCAGTGCAATGATGGGTACCTGCGGAAACATCTGATGTAATATTCCCATTTGAGCATACTCTGGGCGGAAATCATGTCCCCATTGCGAAATGCAGTGTGCTTCGTCAATGGCAAATAGAGAAAGGTTCATATCACGTAGCAGGTAGTCTACTTCCGTAATCAGTTTTTCGGGGGATATATATAGCAATTTTATTTTTCCTTCTATACAAGCGCGACGCAGATTGGCATTCTCTGTTTCATCATTACTGCTATTCAAGGCTCCAGCGGCTATTCCGTTGGCACGGAGTGCTTCTACCTGATCTTTCATTAGTGAAATGAGTGGTGACACTACTATAGCAGTTCCTTCGCAAAGCAGAGCCGGGAGTTGGTAGCAAATGGATTTTCCACCTCCGGTAGGCATTAGTACCAGACTGTCTTTCCGGTTCAGCAGATTCCGGATAATTTCTTCTTGTAAGGGGCGAAAACTTTCATAACCAAAGTAGGTCTTCAGCGTTTGGATCATGGTTCGTATATTGAGACTTTTTGCAAAGGTACTATTTTCTTTTATCTATCATATATGTATGTATAAGATGGACAGAAATAAAGTCTTTCCGTGGAAGAAAACGATATGCTAAAAAGTTAAAGTTTCTTATTATAGCGCTTCTTCTCCCCTATTTTGACGTTTTTAACTACTTTCCTATAAAAAATATATACGCAAAATTTGTGTATGTGAAAATAATGTATGAAATTTGTAACATAATAATGTTGTTACATTGTAGCAATAATTAAAAACAAACCCTAACCAGTTAATTCAATGAGTGATTTAGAAAACAAAAAACAGGAAGAGACTCCCAAAAAGCGCCCTTACAATCTGAGGGAGAAGAAGGAGAAAAAAGCTGCTTACCGTTCTTTAATAAGACCGGAATTGGCAGATGAGTTGTATGACAAGATATTGAATATCGTTGTCGTTCAAAAGAAGTACAGAGATCCGGATTATTCAGCAAAAGATCTGGCCAAAGAGTTGAAAACGAATACGCGTTATTTATCTGCAGTCGTTAATTCTCGTTTTGGACAGAATTATTCTTGTCTTTTGAATGAATATAGAGTGAAGGATGCTCTTCATCTTTTGACTGATAAGAGATATGCCGATAAGAATGTAGAAGAGATCAGTGCAATGGTTGGTTTTGCCAATCGTCAGTCTTTTTATGCTGCTTTCTACAAGAATGTAGGCAAGACTCCTAATGGTTACCGTAAAGAACACGTTGAGAATAGCAAAAAGTAATCACGTATTTCTTTAGTTGAATAAAAAAGGAAATATTCCGGACGAAAAGTTTCGGGATACTTCCTTTTTCATGTTTTTAGAAGATGGGATGAGGGGGATGAATTATAATTTATGAATTGATCGTCCACATAACTTATACATAATCCTATAACTTTATAACTCTTATATACTACTTATGAAAAATCATCTTATTATTTCAGTTGCTACTGCTGCTGTTTTATTGACAGGGTGTAGCGGGACTAAAAAAACAACTGCTCAGGCAGATAAATTTGATTATACAGTGGAACAATTTGCCGATTTACAGATATTGCGTTACCGGGTTCCGGGATTTGAGGACCTGTCGCTTAAACAGAAAGAGTTAGTTTATTATCTTACTGAGGCTGCTCTTGAAGGACGAGACATCCTTTTTGATCAGAATGGGAAATATAATCTTCGTATCCGCCGGATGCTTGAAGCGATATATACTAATTATAAAGGTGATAAAAACAGTGCCGATTTTAAGAATATGGAGACTTACCTTAAACGGGTGTGGTTCTCTAACGGTATTCATCATCATTACGGGTCTGAGAAGTTCGTACCCGGATTCTCTCAGGATTTTCTCAAACAGGCAGTGTTAGGTGTAGATCCTGCGCTACTTCCGTTAGCCGAAGGGCAAACCGTAGAACAGCTGTGCGAAGAGATCTTTCCGGTGATTTTTAATCCCACTATTATGCCCAAACGGGTCAATCAGGCTGATGGGGAAGATCTTGTGTTGACTTCTGCCTGCAATTATTATGATGGAGTGACCCAGGCTGAAGCTGAAGCGTTCTATGCTAAGATGAAAGATCCGAAAGATGAGACTCCGGTTTCTTATGGTTTGAATAGTCGTTTAGTAAAGGAGAATGGTAAGATTCAGGAGAAAGTGTGGAAAGTAGGCGGACTTTATACGCAGGCACTTGAAAAGATTGTCTATTGGTTGAAGAAAGCTGAAGGTGTGGCCGAAGATGATGCTCAGAAAGCTGCTATCAGCAAACTGATTGAGTTTTATGAAACTGGTGATTTGAAGACCTTTGATGAATATGCCATTTTGTGGGTGAAGGATTTGAATTCCCGTATCGATGTGGTAAATGGGTTCACGGAAAGTTATGGTGATCCGCTTGGAATGAAGGCGAGCTGGGAGTCTTTGGTCAATTTTAAAGATCTGGTGGCTACGCAGCGTACTGAAATTATCAGTAGTAATGCGCAATGGTTTGAAGATCACTCTCCGGTGGAGGCACAGTTTAAAAAGAGTGAAGTGAAGGGTGTATCAGCAAAGGTTATTACTGCTGCTATTTTGGCAGGGGATCTTTATCCTGCAACAGCTATTGGTATCAACTTGCCGAATGCTAACTGGATTCGTGCTCATCACGGTTCAAAGTCTGTGACTATTGGCAATATTACCGATGCTTATAATAAGGCTGCCCATGGCAATGGTTTTAATGAAGAGTTTGTGTATAGTGATGCCGAACGGGAACTGATTGACCAGTATTCTGACCTGACGGACGAATTACATACCGATCTGCATGAATGCTTGGGACATGGTTCGGGTAAGTTGCTTCCGGGAGTGGATCCTGATGCATTAAAAGCTTATGGTTCCACTATTGAAGAAGCGCGTGCCGATTTGTTCGGTTTATATTATGTAGCTGATCCGAAGTTGATTGAGCTTGGGTTACTTTCTAGTGACGAGGCCTACAAAGCACAATACTATACATATCTGATGAATGGGCTGATGACCCAACTTGTACGTATTCAGCCGGGTAATACAGTGGAGGAGGCGCATATGCGTAACAGACAGCTCATTGCCCGATGGGTGTTTGAGAAAGGGGCTGCCGATAAGGTAGTAGAACTGGTGAAGAAGGACGGCAAAACATATGTTGTCGTGAATGACTACGAGAAGGTGCGTCAGCTTTTCGGTGAATTGCTTGCTGAGATACAGCGTATTAAATCTACCGGTGACTTTGCTGCTGCCCGTGCTTTGGTTGAAGATTATGCAGTGAAGGTAGATCCAGTGCTTCATGCCGAAGTGCTTGAACGTTATAAGAAACTGAATCTGGCTCCATATAAAGGGTTTGTTAATCCTAAATATGAGGCAGTTACTGATGCGAACGGAACGATTACTGATGTGAAGGTATCATACGATGAAGGTTATGCAGAGCAAATGTTACGCTATAGTAAAGATTACTCTCCGCTACCTTCAGTAAATAACTGATCTGAATGGATATAAAAGAACAATTAAAAGATATAAAGACACAGCTCCGGCTCTCTATGAACGGGGTTGTGTCTCAAAGTATGCGTGAAAAGGGGCTGAATTATAAGCTCAACTTCGGAGTGGAATTGCCCCGTATCAAAAGCATTGCTGCTGCCTATGAAAAGAACCATGATCTGGCGCAGGCATTGTGGAAAGAGGATATTCGTGAATGTAAAATTCTGGCAGGCATCTTACAGCCGGTAGATACTTTCTTTCCGGAGATAGCCGATATCTGGGTAGAGAATATGCCGAATATCGAAATAGCAGAACTTACCTGTATGAATCTTTTTCAGAATTTACCGTATGCTCCTGCCAAGTCTTTCCATTGGATAGCTTCGGAAGAGGAGTATGCACAGGTTTGTGGCTTCCTTACTATTGCCCGTTTATTGGTGAAGAAGGGAGATATGGCCGAACGTCCGGCAGGAGAGTTTCTCGACCAGGCTATTTGTGCAGTGCTATCCGGCACTTATCAGGTACGTAATGCTGCTTTGCTTGCTATCCGTAAATATATGCAACACAGCGAAGAACATGCTTTCCAGGTTTGTCGCCTGGTAGAAAGTATGAAAGACTCTACTGTAGAGGCTGAGCAGATATTATATAATATGGTGGCGGAAGAGGCGGAATAATTTAATAATGTACTAATGTGCCAATGTGCCAATTACTGTGCAGCATGATAGTGCAGTATATGGGTATATTGGCACATTGTTTAATGACACATTGACACATTATTAATTGGTACATTATTTCTCATATTATTTTTGCTTTCCGCAAAAAAGGCTTAACTTTGTTGGCGCTAATTTCGTGCCGATATGGAAACTCAGAACGTAAAAGATACGGTAAGACAGATATTTACAGAATATCTTAATGCGAACGGGCATCGTAAGACCCCCGAACGTTATGCCATACTTGACACTATATATTCCATAGATGGACATTTTGACATAGATATGCTCTATTCGCAGATGATGAACCAGGAGAATTTTCGTGTCAGTCGTGCGACACTCTATAATACCATCATTCTGCTTATTAACGCCCGGCTGATTATCAAGCATCAGTTCGGAACTTCTTCCCAATACGAGAAATCATACAATCGCGAGACGCATCATCACCAGATTTGCACGCAGTGTGGAAAAGTGACAGAGTTTCAGAATGAAGCGCTGCAAAACGCTATTGAAAATACCAGGTTAAGTCGGTTTCAGCTTTCACATTACTCCTTATATATTTATGGGGTATGCAGCAAGTGTGACCGTGCCAATAAACGGAAAAAAGTAAGTAACAACAATAAAAAAGAAAGATGAAAGTAGATGTACTATTAGGATTACAATGGGGCGATGAAGGTAAAGGTAAAGTAGTCGACGTATTAACTCCGAGATACGACGTGGTAGCACGTTTCCAGGGTGGCCCGAATGCCGGTCATACACTTGAGTTCGAAGGACAGAAATATGTGCTCCGTTCCATTCCTTCCGGTATTTTTCAGGGAGATAAGGTAAACATCATCGGTAATGGTGTTGTGTTAGATCCGGCTTTGTTTAAAGCAGAGGCTGAATCACTTGAAGCATCGGGACACAACTTAAAAGACAGACTGCACATTTCAAAGAAAGCGCATCTCATTTTGCCTACACACCGTATTCTCGATGCTGCTTATGAAGCCGCTAAGGGGGATGCTAAAGTAGGTACTACCGGAAAAGGTATCGGCCCGACTTATACTGATAAGGTGAGCCGTAACGGTGTTCGTGTAGGTGATATCCTCGATAACTTCGACCAGAAATATGCTGCTGCCAAAGCTCGCCACGAACAAATCCTGAAAGGACTGAATTATACATATGATCTGACAGAGATTGAAAAAGCATGGATGGAAGGTATTGAATACCTGAAACAGTTCCATCTGGTAGATAGTGAACATGAAGTGAACAACTTGTTGAGATCGGGTAAGAGTGTTCTTTGTGAAGGTGCACAGGGAACAATGCTTGATATCGATTTCGGTTCTTATCCGTTTGTAACTTCTTCAAATACAGTTTGTGCCGGTGCTTGTACCGGCTTGGGAGTAGCTCCTAACCGTATTGGTGAGGTATATGGTATCTTCAAGGCTTATTGTACACGTGTTGGTTCAGGTCCGTTCCCTACCGAGTTGTTTGATGAAACAGGCGATAAGATTTGTACACTGGGACATGAGTTTGGTTCGGTGACCGGTCGTAAACGCCGTTGCGGATGGATTGACCTGGTAGCGTTGAAATATTCTGTGATGATCAACGGAGTTACTAAACTCATTATGATGAAGAGTGATGTACTTGATACATTTGAGACAATCAAGGCTTGTGTTGCTTATAAAGTGAATGGTGAGGAGATAGATTATTTCCCCTATGACATCAATGAAAATGTAGAGCCTGTATATGCCGAACTTCCGGGATGGCAGGTTGACATGACGAAGATGCAGAGTGAAGATGAATTCCCCGAAGAATTCAATGCTTACCTCTCTTTCCTTGAAGAGCAGCTGGATGTAGAGATTAAGATTGTTTCAGTAGGTCCGGACAGAGAACAGACTATTGAAAGATATACGGAAGAATAAACGCATTTTTAGATAATTCTTCATAAAACAGGAGGGAAACTATTGTGATATACAAAGTTTCCCTTTATTTTTGGCAAGCTATTTGTACAGATGTTT
Organism: Bacteroides sp. HPS0048; assembly: GCF_964240755.1. NCBI lineage: Bacteria > Pseudomonadati > Bacteroidota > Bacteroidia > Bacteroidales > Bacteroidaceae > Bacteroides > Bacteroides sp. HPS0048. The sequence continues at coordinate 19,260 of NZ_CAXSVC010000047.1, forward strand.
GTAGTATTCATTTTAATTAAAGAAAGTATATGATATCGTATTGGGTATTATTTATCGGAATTGCCGTAGTAAGCTGGTTGGTGCAGATGAACTTGCAGAACAAGTTCAAGAAATATTCTAAGATACCTACCGGAAATGGAATGACAGGACGCGACGTGGCTATTAAGATGTTGAATGATAATGGAATCTATGACGTCAAAGTGACTCATACTCCCGGACAATTGACTGACCACTATAATCCTGCCAATAAGACAGTGAACCTGAGTGAAGGTGTATATGAAAGTAACAGTATTATGGCTGCTGCCGTAGCTGCTCATGAGTGCGGACATGCTCTTCAGCATGCGCAGGCTTATGCTCCGCTGACGATGCGTAGCAAGCTGGTTCCTGTAGTGAGCTTTGCTTCTCAATGGATGACCTGGTTGTTGCTGGCAGGTATCTTGTTGTTGAATTCGTTCCCTCAGTTGTTGCTGGCAGGTATTATCTTGTTTGCTATGACAACTTTGTTCAGCTTTGTCACTCTTCCGGTGGAGATCAATGCAAGTAAGCGTGCATTGGTATGGTTGAGCGCTTCGGGCATCACGAATTCACGTAATCATGCACAGGCAGAGGATGCGCTTCGTTCGGCTGCTTATACGTATGTGGTAGCTGCACTCAGTTCTTTGGCTACGTTGATTTATTATATAATGATATTCCTCGGCAGAAGAGATTAAGCTGCTTCTATTGTTTACCACAGAGGACATAGAGAGCACAGAGTTTTATTTTATTGAAACGCAGATTAACACAGGTTATCGCAGATTAAGATATTGTTATTCCTTGTCTTATATTTGTTTCCCTTTGCGTTAATCTGCGTTTTATATAGATAATAAACTCCGTGCCCTTTGTGTCCTCTGTGGTGAAATATAGATACGAGTGAGATTAACCCCAGATTCCCATGAATAATCAATAATTTCCTATAACTTTGCAGTTCGATAAATAAAACAGTTAGATTTATGGCAGCAAAACCAAGTATACCGAAAGGAACACGTGATTTTTCGCCCGTTGAGATGGCGAAGCGTAACTACATATTCAATACCATCCGCGATGTTTATCATCTTTATGGATTCCAGCAGATAGAAACTCCGTCTATGGAAATGCTTTCTACCCTGATGGGAAAGTATGGCGATGAAGGCGATAAACTTTTGTTTAAGATACAGAATTCGGGAGATTACTTCTCCGGCATCACTGATGAAGAATTACTGAGCCGTAATGCAGCAAAGCTGGCAAGTAAGTTTTGTGAAAAAGGATTGCGTTATGACCTCACAGTTCCGTTTGCCCGCTATGTGGTGATGCACCGTGATGAAATCACTTTTCCTTTCAAGCGTTACCAGATTCAACCCGTGTGGCGTGCGGATCGTCCTCAGAAAGGGCGTTACCGCGAGTTTTATCAGTGCGATGCCGATGTGGTAGGTAGTGATTCATTACTGAACGAAGTAGAGCTGATGCAGATTGTAGATACGGTGTTCACCCGTTTTGGTATCCGTGTCTGCATTAAGATCAACAACCGTAAGATCCTGACCGGTATTGCCGAGATTATCGGTGAAGCAGACAAGATTGTAGATATTACGGTGGCTATTGATAAGCTTGATAAGATCGGGCTGGAAAATGTGAACAGAGAGTTAGCTGATAAAGGAATCAGTGAAGAGGCGATTGCCAAATTACAGCCTATTATCTTGTTGAGCGGAACGAATGCAGAGAAGTTAACTACTTTGAAAACCGTACTTGCCGACAGCGAAATCGGAATTAAGGGAGTAGAAGAGAGCGAGTTTATCTTGAATACGCTTACAGCTATGGGGCTGAAGAATGAGATTGAATTAGACCTTACGCTGGCACGCGGCTTGAATTATTATACAGGAGCTATTTTTGAAGTGAAAGCACTGGATGTACAGATTGGTAGCATTACCGGTGGTGGACGCTACGATAATCTGACAGGTGTATTCGGTATGGCCGGTATATCGGGGGTAGGTATCTCTTTCGGTGCCGACCGTATCTTTGATGTACTCAATCAGCTGGAACTTTATCCGAAAGAAGCTGTAAATGGTACGCAATTGCTCTTTATTAATTTCGGAGAGAAAGAAGCAGCTTTTTCAATCGGTATTCTGGCGAAGGCTCGTGCGGCCGGTATCCGTGCAGAGATTTTTCCGGATGCTGCAAAGATGAAGAAACAGATGAGTTATGCCAATGCGAAGAACATCCCGTTTGTAGCTATTGTAGGCGAGAATGAGATGAATGAAGGCAAAGCGATGTTGAAAAATATGGAAACGGGAGAACAGAACCTTGTTTCGGCAGAAGAGCTGATTGAAACCCTTTTGAAATAGGCTTTTCGCTTCCCGGAGCTGAGGACCTTGCTCCCCGGAGTCGAACCATCTCCTCCCCGGAGCCGAGAGATATCCTCCCCGGAGCCGCGCAAATGGCGCAGCACCGGGGAGGATTTTTTGTACTTTTCAGAACTCTATTTTGTCAAGTATTCCGCTTAGCCAGGCGATGGCTATTCCATAGTTTGTCATAGGTACTTTCTGTTCTTTGGCCTGTGCGATCCGGCTGAGCACATATTTCCGGTTGAACATACAAGCACCACACTGGATGATAAGGTCGTACTTCTCCGGATTGGCCGGGAAATCATTGCCCGATACGATGTCTATCTGCAATTCTTCGCCTATTTTCTGGCGGAGCATACGAGGGAGTTTCACCCGGCCGATATCTTCCGACAGGGGAGCGTGCGTACAGGCTTCGGCTATCAGTACACGGGAGGTTTCTTTCAGTGTGCCTATAGTGGCTGCACTGGCGGTATAGTAGCCGATATCTCCTTTATAAGCCGCAAAGAGCACAGAGAAGGAAGTCAGTTTGCTTTCTGCCGGTTTCCGTTCATATACGGTTTTGAAGACTTGTGAGTCGGTAATTATCAACTTTGGAGGGCGGGAGAGAGCCTGAAGAGTAACCTCCATCTGGTCGGTAGTACAACTCACGGCAATGCATTTCTTATCCAGCAGTTCCCGCAGGGTCTGTGCCTGTGGGAGAATGAGCCGCCCTTTCGGTGCCTGTATATCCTGCGGCATGACAAGTAAAACGAGGTCACCTGCCGAAACAAGCTTTCCTGTGATGCTTTGTGCATCGAAGTCTTCGGGTAGACGCCGGATGATAGCCCGGCGAATGTCTTCCATACCCTGCCGGGTGTTTGCACTGACGATGAGGGGAGATTCTCCGGTCTTATTCTTTATGGCTGAGGCTATGGACGCTGCATCTTCCAGAATATCTGCTTTATTGAGCAGCAAGATTACCGGGATATTCTTTTCTTTCAACCGTTGTATCCATTGAAGCTCTTTGTCCATATCCGGATGGCAGAGCAGGAGGGCAATGTCTGTTTTTTCGGCTGCTTTCAAGGTGCGGGTCATCCGCATTTCGCCCAGCTCACCTTCATCGTCATATCCCGGAGTGTCGATAAAGAGGCAAGGGCCGACGCCCTGAATTTCCATTGCTTTGAGCACAGGATCGGTCGTTGTTCCCGGAGTATCGGAAACCAGTGCTACATCTTGTCCCGTCAAAGCATTGATAAGGGAAGATTTACCACTGTTTCGCCTTCCGAAGAGGGCGATATGGAGGCGGTTGGAATTGGGAGTCATCATAATTAATTTAGTTGACAGTTGACAATTGACAGTTGACAGTTGATAATTGACAGTGGACAATTGACAGTGGACAGTTAGCTGCGCTATCATTGCTGCGTAATATCGCGCAGCTAACTGTCAATTGTCCACTGTCAATTGTCCATTAAAAACGGAAGTCCCTTTTCCCTCCAGCTATTTCTTTCAGGTTTCTCAGGGCTATTTCTTTTATCTTCGGGTTGGGGATTTTTCCGGCTTCCCGTATGATCAGTTCTTCTCCTTTGGCACGTGTGGCGGGTGAGGCATAGTCTTCCAGATATTCTTTCAGGGTAACCAGTGCATTCGGAGCGCAGCAATTAGCTATCTGCCCGGATTTGACGAGTGACATGAACCGGTCGCCCGTTCTTCCTGCCCGGTAGCAGGCGGTACAGAAACTGGGGATATACCCCATATCGAGTAGCCAGCCCACAATTTCGTCCAGCGTGCGTGTGTCGCTCAGGTCAAACTGAGCAGAGTTTTCCGATAATGGCTCCGGTTCGGCGTAACCGCCTACGCTGGTTCGCGAACCTCCGCTGATCTGTGATATACCGATATCAAGCACTTGCCGACGCGATTCCTGCGATTCGCGGGTGGAAATGATCATCCCTGTATACGGTACGGCAATGCGGATCACTGCCACGATGCGGCGGAAAATCTCATCTGATATGGAGTTGGGAAAGTCTGCCGTATCAATGTCGTCCGCCGGACAGATACGTGGCACGCTAATCGTGTGCGGCCCTACTCCGAAAGTGGCTTCAAGGTGCTCTGCATGCATCAGCAGGCCCACAAAGTCATATCGGAATGTATTCAGACCGAAGAGTACTCCGATACCGACATCATCAATACCTCCCTGCATGGCGCGGTCCATGGCTTCGGTATGCCAGGCATAGTTACTTTTGGGGCCGGTGGGGTGGAGGAGCTCGTAATTTTCCTTGTGATAGGTTTCTTGAAAGAGGATATAGGTGCCGATTCCTGCATCCCTTAGTCGGGTATAGTTCTCTACCGTTGTAGCTGCAATATTCACGTTTACCCGGCGGATTGCCCCGTTCCTGTGTTTGATGCTATAGATGGTATCGATGGATTCAAGAATGTACTCAATCGGGTTGAGAAGTGGATGTTCTCCGGCTTCCAGTGCGAGGCGTTTGTGTCCCATGTTCTGTAAAGCGATTACTTCCCGGCGGATCTCTTCCTGTGTGAGCTTTTTGCGGGCAATGGTTTTATTCTTCAGGTGATAGGGGCAGTAGGTACAACCGTTGACGCAATAGTTGGAGAGATAAAGCGGTGCAAACATTACAATGCGGTTGCCGTAGAACTTCTGTTTGATTTCTTTGGCGAGGTGGAAGATGCGGTCTGTCAGTTCCGGCTGATCGCACTCTAATAGCAAGGCTGCCTCGCGGTGAGTGAGTCCTTTACATTGGGCGGCTTTGGTTATTAATTGTTCAATGAGCGCATGATTGTTTTTATTGGCACGGGCATATTCCAGTGTGTCCAAAACCTCCTGATGATTGATAAACTCTTCCGCTTTCTCCGAATCTACTCTATACATGGTTCAATAATTTATAGTTTATATTTCCCGAAGTCCCCTCTGTCGGTAACAATTCTGTAGCTGATGGCAGACAACTGTTGGTCCAATGCCGCAAGCCCTTCGGCAGCTTCGGCACCCAGAGAGGCTTTGTTGTTATATAGTTCGTACTTTCCCCTTACTTCCTGTGGGGAGAGGTTGGGCATCACTACATTGGCTCCTGCCAATATTCCCCGTTCGCGTCCGTCGGCGGCGAGGGTGGCGAGTGCCGTTGTCGCGGGGATAAGTGCTTGCGGATGCATCAGCCGGAAGATAGACAGCAGTCGTAACGTTTGTTCTATACTTCCCGAAGGTGACCCGGTAAAAGGGGTATTGGGATGCGGAATAAAGGGACCGATACCGATCATCTGCGGGCTGAAACGCTCTATGAACCGAATATCTTCAATGAGATGTTCCGTTGTCTGTCCGGGGCTTCCCACCATGATGCCCGTTCCCGTCTGATAGCCTATTTCCTTCAGCCATTGCAGGCATTGCAGGCGGGTATCCTGCCGCATTTCTGCCGGATGCAATTGGCGGTAATGCTCTTTATTGTAGGTTTCGTGGCGCAACAGATAACGATTGGCCCCGGCATGGAAGAAGCGTTCATACTCCTCGCGTGACTTCTCCCCCAAAGACAGCGTGATGGCACAATCCGGAAACTCCCCTCTGATGGCCGCCACAGTCCCCTCGATCCAGTCGGAAGATTGTGCCGCATCTTCACCACCTTGCAGCACAAAGGTACGGAATCCGAGTTTATATCCCTGTCGGCAACAGTCGAGAATCGTTTCCCGGCTAAGCCGGTAGCGTTCCACCTGTATGTTTCCTTTTCGTATGCCACAGTAGTAGCAGTTGTTCCGGCAGCAGTTGCTTATTTCAATCAGCCCCCGGATGTAGATGTTGTTTCCGAAATTTGCCAGCGCCACTTCACGGGCCTGGGCATACAGATACGAAAGGACGTCTGGATCCCGGCACGTCAGAAGCGCTTTGTAACCTTCCGGTGGGAGGCTATGTTCTTGTCTGAGTCTGTCAACTCCTATTTTCATAGGTTTCTTTTCGTTTGAGCAAATCCTGTACTAACTGCCGGCGGCCGGAAACAATATCGTTGTGTGTGCTTGGTCCGGTGATACATCCTCCTTCGCAGGCCATAACTTCGATGAACTGTCCTGCTGCCTTACCCGTTTTGGCACAAGCACGCAGCAGTGCTATGTTTTTCTTATTGATGTCCGATACCTGAAGTGCGTTTATTTTATCAGCTTCTTCTTTCAGATAGGCTTTGACAGCTCCCATCACACCGCCTGCCTGGGCAAAACCGTGTGCTTCGCGGACAGAGGTATATACCAAAGAGAACGGTTGTGTCTGTTCCAGCTGAATGTCCATTCCGTCGAGAATGGAACCTATCTCCTCAAATGTAAGGATAAAGTCCACAGCTTCGTCCCGGCGTATCTCTTTGCGCTTGGCTACACAAGGGCCAACAAATACGATCCGGGCGTCCGGATGTTTTGCTTTGGCAATACGTGCAGCGTAGTACATGGGCGATCCGGTAGCAGACACATACGGTTTCAGTTCCGGGATGTGCTTTTCTACCAGTTCGATGTAAGACGGGCAGCAAGAAGTGGTCATAAAAGCCTGGCCTTCTTCCAGTTTTTCCAGTAACTCGTGGGCTTCGTTGCTGGTGGTATCCATGGCACCCTGTGCCACCTCTATCACATCTGCGAAACCAATTTCGCGGAAGGCACCATATACATGTTCTATACTTGTCTTAAACTGTCCGAGGATGGAAGGTGCTACGATGGCTACCATTTTCTCTCCTTTACGGATGCGTTGCAGGATATCAAAAGCCTGCGATACTTCAAAAATTGCACCGAACGGACATGCGTTCATACACTTTCCGCAATAGATACATTTATCTTCGTTGATGTGTTCAATACCGTTCTCGTCTTTGCTGATGGCTTTCACCGGACAGGCTTCTTCACAGGGGACAGGGATGTAAACGATGGCGTGATATGGGCAACTTCTGTGGCATATACCGCAACTGACGCAAGTGTCGTGGTCAATCATCGCCTGCCCGTTTTTCTTGAAGCGGATCGCATCTTTAGGGCAGTTCATGTAACAACTGCGTGCCACGCATCCACGGCACAGATTGGTTATCTCATAGTTGATTTGTACGCAAGACGAACAGGCTTCGTCTATCACGCAGAAGATGTTTTCTTTGGTACATTCTTCTCTTTCCAGTGCTTGTCGGGCATATTCCGAAAGGTTAGTCAGTTCGTCATGCTCGTCTGTCATGTCGAGTCCCATCAAAGGGAGACATTTGTATTTCCATACAGCGCGTTCCTTATGGACGCAGCAACGGCCCAGAGGTTTCGATTTTTTGGGACTAAGCTCAATGGGAAGCCGGTCAATTTTGTCAATTAATTCATCTTTCTTCCAGAGTCTTACGAGGTCCGCCAGCAGTTTGTGGCGAACGATCATAACGTTGTTAGTAAATGCCATAATGTTTTTTTAGGGTTGTTAGGGGTTGCAAAGATAGTGAACTGTTTGCTGAAAAACTAATATTCGTTAAAGATGATTGTAATATGTACTGTGGGTTATTGAAAATAGAAACGTTACCGGTTTGTAAGCGTATTGTAAAGTCCGGACTTTACTTTTGTAACATGAATGTTTTACCGGATTAATTCATAATGAGGAGGTAACTAATATGAATAAGAATGAATGGATACAAAGAAGCCGCTTTGCCATGATTGGTACATTAATGACGATTGCAAGCCTGATGTTTTTGTTTTACATAGGTAGTTCGCTTATGGGTACTACAAAGAAGTACCATGCACAGGAGATAACACAGAGCCTGTTCTGATAATATGTTTCATCACAGAGGGCACAAAGAACACAGAGTTTTAAATCTCTGATGAATCGCGGATGGACACAGATTATCGCAGATAAAAATTTGGTTATTCTTTCTCTTATTTTTGTTTTCCTTTGCGACAATCTGTGTTCAGCGTTTCAATGAACCATCGCCTACCGAACCTCTCCGTGCGGGATGCACCGTACTTTTAATGTTTCCTGTTGTCCTGCTTTCAGCCCCGTATCAAAGAAAATACGAACCGAACCGGGATTGGGTGAATCATAACTCTGTACCGGTGTATTATCGGCTACGGAGAAGGAAGCCGAGGCCGGACTATCGATAATCAGATGTAACTTCTTACCTTCTTTGGTCAACTCTATCGTATACGGATCCAAAACTTTCGGAGTGGCGGAAGTAACCAGTGTCCAACGGACAGAGGCAGGGTTTGCAGCTGCCTGTACCCGGTCTGTTATTTGTAGATAATTCTCTTTGATAAGAACCACCTCTCTTGTAGCCTTTTTCAAATCGCCTTCAAACAGCGAAGTTAAGTCTACCGTAGCTCCCAACTTGTCGTCTTTCGTATAGGTTTTCGTGATAGGGGCAAAACCTTTCACATTGTGTTTCTTACCGTTTACGGTTAGTGTATTGTGCACAAAATTGTTATAGCGGAAGATATCCCAGCGCTGTCCGTCCTGGTTGCTATCCCACAAACGCACATTCTCTTTCTCCAGCGAATAATATTCCTGCATACCCAAATCCTGAGCCCAGCGTACTCCCAACGCTTCGAATACAAAAGAGCCTGCATCCATATGTGCATGGCTGGTAGAGGCAGTTCCGCCTTTGATACCCACATAGCATCCTTCACCTTCTTTCCAGGAAGTGTGTACCAGTGCTACAGGAGTTTTACCATGTCCTACCCATATTTTGGCAGTCGGGGGAGTGACTTCTTTCATATCAATAAGAGAGCCGTAAATGAGTATGATAGGTAGAAAACGGGTCTCTTCGGCTGTGAAATGAGTATCTGCACGTGATAAGAATATCTTCTCATTCCATAGCAAAGAAGGATCTTTCTGGCGGGCGGCGAACCAGAAGGTAGCCGGTAAAGCCTGGATGGTTTCGCGTGCATCGCTGAAGTTAAAGGCAAGTCCGGTAGTTCCTGCCATGTATTCCATATAGCGGGCGGACTCCATAAAGCCTTCTACCTTGCACAATCCGCCGTCGGAACCTAAGGCAGACTCCAGTGCAGCAATCAGGAAAACATTAAAGGTGGTTCCGTATCCCCAGTAGTTGTATCCTTCCGGATAGTTACCGTCCGGCGCATATCCTTTCACCGAAATGCCGATGGTAGACATAGCCCGTTCGATGATTTCTATTGCTTCTTCCCGATGATCCTCCATTATAGCGAGTGCTCCGTATACCATACCTGCATTACAAACCTGGTTCCAGTTATTCTCTGTCCGCAGGAAAGAATTGTACTGGCGGTCTTTAGATGGGGCAAAACCTTTATTCAGAATCGATTCTTTGATCAGTTTCTTTGTTTCGGGCTGCAACTTATCATAAAGCCAGTCATAACCTAAAGAGACAGCCAGCGTCATCTCTCCCGTATCCAGAAAGTGAGAGGGATTCCAGTCCTGAAAAGAGCAAACGGCAATCATCTCCTGCCCGGCACGCAACCGGTATTTTTCATCATTCGTCATTCGGTAGACGAACGAAAGGTAGAAAATACGTCTTAGCGCTTCGCGGGATACAGCTAAAAGGCGGCGTCCCTCTTTCTTGTAGACTAATGTGGGCTGGGTGAGTAATTTGTCGGATTCATCCAGCATGTAATTATACACCCGTTGTAGTTCGACGCTTTCGCTGAGGCTTTTGTGAATACGTTGTTCTTCGCCTTGTTTCAGCAACAAGCGGGGATGCTCTTGCAGCTGGCTGTAATTGAACGTTTGCGCTTTAAGGTGTGTTGCACTTCCTATGCACAGGCACAGACAAGTGTAAATAAGAACAAGTACTTTGTTATTCATGGCCGGGATAAATTAGTATTAAAACATAAACATGGCAACTCCTACAATACGGTTGTTGCAGACGGAATGGGTATCTTTTATTTTTCCGTTAGAGGCATCCATTGAACCGTACCAGGCAGAACTTAATGTATATTCGAGTCCGAATTTCCAGTGGGCTACATTGTAAGTAAGTTCGGCTCCTGCCATTACTACCTGGTCAACATCGGTTCCTGTACCGTAAAGTTTGGTGACGGCATCACCTGTTCCTAAATTTTTGGTATATCCTAAGAAGATACCCGGTTTCCACTTCTGACCGTACACTACGTTAAGCCATGAGCTGGAATTCAGAATAGAAGCATACTCCTGTTCACCGGTCAGCTTGTCTATTGCTTTAACACCGTAACCACCTAACATAGAAGTTTGGGTCAGGTTGCTGCCAAGTACACTTTTGGCTGCAATGAACCAGTTTTTATTGGTGTATCTCACATGTGCCTCGTAGGAGAGGGTAGTGATACGTTCGTCCACTTTATAGGTATGGGATATCACCTCTTGAGAATCGTTATCAGAACCAACGGGTACTGTCGCTTCCGTTCTTGGCTTGATAGATAACAGTTCAATGCCCACGCCTGCCAGCCAGTTCTTGGCTTTATAGTCTATACCGGCATAAATCTCCGGTACGCAACTGTTTTTAATATAATTCTGGCTCTTTACATTATTCGGTCCTACCGACAGATATTGTGACTGCCAGATAGCTGCTGCGGTCAGTTGCATGTTCTTGTTCTTGAATTGATAGCGTATCTGCGGAGCACGGCTGAAAGGCTGAAAAGGTGCTCCTACCGATAAATTCAATATTTGTGGAGAGACATCACCAAACAGGGGATGCCAGGTCTGTCCCAATAATAGAGCAGATTTCCCCCAGTCCAGATTCAGATAGGCGTGTCTCAGGCGAACAGTGGAATAGCTTGTTCCTGAACCTCTGAAGTCTACTTCTACTTTGGTTGATGTTTTGGCTTTTCCGAGTTTCGGACCGGTCACATCCACTCCAAGCCGGGTGTATAAGGTATAAAAACTTCCATTAGCAGTCGCATTCAGGTCTTTACCATTTGCATCCAGTCTTTCGTCGAGCGGATACATGTAGAATAGACCGTCTACTGTTTCCTGATTGGCCCGGCTATTATAATAAAGGTCTGTGCGGATCTGACCATAAAATTTATAACTGAAATCTTTCTTCTGGGCCGATCCGTTTATTGCTGCCAGAAGGCATACTGTAAGTAGTAGATTCTTTTTCATAAGTAAAATGTTTGCGTAAAATGACGTGCAAAGGTACATAATTTATTCTGTAATTTGATTTGATTCAAATGGGAATAGTTTTGAGTGCATTTCACTACAGAGTAACACAGAGTTTAAATCTTTATTGAAACGCGGATAAACGCAGATTTTCGCAAAGGGAAACAAATCTAAGATAAAGAAATACAGTATTTCAATCTGTGTTTCTGTGTTAATTCGCCTTCCATCAGATAGATAGTACTCTGTGGAACTCTGTGTGGGTTTTACTCATTTCCGATCTGTTTTGAACTTAATGGCGTTTGTCATTGCTATCAGTCTCTTTCTCCGGTATTGATAAAGCTCTATCTCGTAGAGTAACGTATGAAGCCTCGGTGTGTAACGTTGTTTTACATGTACATGTAAAACAAGACTGTGTACCGGGAAACAGGGCCGACGCATTAAAATGCGCTGTCCTGTAAAAGTGTTGACAGGTATTTTTCATCCCATCCTGCT
>NZ_CAXSVC010000048.1:0-30518 GCF_964240755.1 Bacteroides sp. HPS0048
AGATGATACTGATAATCTGTTGTGCAATTGTTTTGATATTAGAACTATTCTTTCTCTATAAAAATCCGCGGATTGATAAATATATTTTTTTATATTTTGTTTTTTCAAGCTTTTTATGGGTAATAATTCCTTCATTATTTGTTGTTTTTGATCGCTCGAATAAATATAGTCTTGAGTTTTCTAAAGAAATTTTTATAAAGTACGCTGCTTATGAGTATTTCTTATATACCATACTTTTGTTCTTTTTAAATTTAAACCCAACAGTGAAATTACTGTATTATGGGAAGCGGATAACTAATAATATTGCTACTTATCGCTTATTTTGGTATTTCTTTGTATTTATTGCTATCTTAAATTTGCTGATGTTATTGAATTTGGATGTTGGTTATAGAGAAATTAACGATGTCTACTATAAAGAAAAGCAGAATACGAATCCTATAATGTTTTTTGCTAATTTTGGTATATCTTTCTTTTTTATATCTGTGTTTTACTTAAAACGAAACTTAAGTAAACGAAAAATAGTATTAACGTATATTCTTCTTATTACAACTATTATTCTTAATGTGATGCAGGGTGGGAGAATGCAAATTATATTCATTTTCTTTATTCTGATTTATTATATTCTGCAATCTTCGCCTTATAAACGTATAAAGTATTCTATTTATTTATCGCTTTTATTAGGTATTACGATAATAATAATACCTGTTATTGCAGGGGTACGAAATAGCGAAAAACTGACAGTCTCTAATATTATTGAATCTATAGACTTTACTTCTGATATTGAAAGCGAATTTTTGTTCCAACTTGTTTTGAAATTGAACAGTATTAATACAGGGGCTGTCTTGGTTGAGATGGAACGTACACACCCTTTTTTAACCCCTTATTTAAACTCTTTACCTGCTGGTATTCCAAATTTTTTTTATCCGGGAAAAAGGCCTGCTCCTGGAAGTTCCAATGGTGAATTATCCGGATCTCCTTCCCGTATTGCTGCTTATTATATAATGGGGAATTCCAGATTTGCAAATGTTGGTATTTCAACATCTGCCAGAGCTTTATGGCAGGGTGGATATCTATTTTATATGTTAAATATTATAATTTTGGTTTACTGGTATCGGTATTTAAATTCTTTGTTATTGAGTGGATGTTTTTATGCGAAGATGTTGGCGTTTTATTTTACGTTGATTGCACTTTTTATTTTACCGACAGGGGATTTAATAATAGCGGAAGTCGTTAAACAGCCTATGTTTTATTTCTTTTTTATATTCCTTTCAAGTTTAACCTCTTTAAAGCGGTATTATATATGTTCATAATCAGTTTATCAGGTGGCATTGGTAATCAGTTATTTCAATATACTTTTGGAAAGTATCTTGAGAAAAAATATAATCAGATTGTCTGTTTTGATAGATCTTCTATTTATACTAATTCTGAACGTAGGTTTGAGCTCAATATATTGGATGAAGCTATGTCTTTTTATACAGGAACTTTGTTCACGAAATATTCAGGGATCAGAAGGCGGATCTTAAGATTGTTATTTTCTTTAAATCGTAATAATATCATAATAACAGAATGTAATATCTCTCAAATAGAAAAAGTGGATATTCATCGAAAAAAAGTTTTGATTATAGGCTATTGGCAAGATATGTCTTTGGTTTTATCCGTTTTTTCTAAAATCTCTTTTTCTTTCACTCCATTACTTCCTATTCCTCATTCTTTATTATCGTTTAAAGAGAATATTCAAAGTACAAATTCTGTTTTTATTCATGTACGTCGGGGGGATTATTTTTCTCCTTTATATGTTCATAGGTATGGAATATGTACTGTGAAGTATTATTTGGATGCTATTCAGTATATAAGAGATCATATAAGTAACCCTTCTTTTTTTGTGTTTTCTGATGATGTAGATTGGGTAAAAGATAATTTGGGAAGTGATTGTTCAATGCAATATGTAGAGAATAGCATAAATATCAATAGCTATTATTATATTTATCTGATGTCTCTTTGTAAGCATTCTATTATATCAAATTCTTCTTTTAGCTGGTGGGGTGCTTTCATAAATAATTCATCAAATAAAATAGTTGTTACACCTGACAAGTGGGAAAATGGAACAAAAAAACACCTTGCTTTGGAAAATTGGATAAAACTCCCGACACAATGAAATTATCAATTGTAATACCTGTATTTAACGTTGAGAAATATGTTCGAAAATGTATTGATAGTTGCGTTGACCAGAATTGTTTAGATGAAGAGTATGAAATCATAATAATAAATGATGGAAGTACAGATAACAGCCTATCACTTGTTTGTGATAATTTGAAATATCATTCTAATATTAAAGTTTTATCTCAGGATAATATGGGATTAGGGGCTACAAGGAATAGAGGTATAGAAGAATCTTTAGGCGATTATATATGGTTTGTAGATTCAGATGATTGGATTGAAAAAAACATTCTAAAGCAGGTCTTTTTAGCTTTAGATAAATGTGCGGATGTGGTTCAAATCCCTTTTATAACAGCTTTTGATAATAGGAAAGGTACAGTTTTTATGCCGCCTACATGTTATGCAAATCCAAAAAAGAACATAAGCTCAAAAATGATTTTTCCGGCACAGTTCTATATTGTTAGGAGAAAATTTATGTTAGATAATCAGATTCGGTTTACTGAAAGAATTCTTCATGAAGACATTGAATATACCCCAAGGATACTATACTTAGCGAAAAGTATTCTGTTTTTCGATCAACCAGCTTATTATTTTTATAAAAGACCTAATTCTATAACTACTACTTATAAAATAGAACGGTCATTTAGTTATTTAAAGGTGGCTTCCAATTTACATGATTTTTCCCTCTCATTTCCTCAGGAAGATTATTGTATCTTTTCTTCAATAATTGCTCTTTCTATTAATAATGCATTATATAATGCCCTTAGAGTCTCGTCTATGTCTATTAGAACTTTTAATGACTTGCTACCGCGTTATAGCTTTTTATTCTATAGAATGTTATATTCGAGATCAGTCAAATATATAATTGAAGGAGTATTATTTCTTTTATTCCCTCAGTTTATTATACGAATTTATAAAGTGTTAAAAAAACTATGAATGTAGCAATTGTGGGAACAGGATATGTTGGTCTTGTTTCCGGAACTTGTTTTGCCGAATTGGGCGCAAATGTCACTTGTGTAGATGTAGATCGAAAGAAAATAGAGAATCTGCAAAATGGAGAGATTCCTATTTATGAACCTAATCTGGATACATTAGTACTTCGAAATGTGAGGGCCGGTCGTTTGCATTTTACTACAGATTTATGTTCTGTACTTGATGATGTAGAGATTGTGTTTAGTGCTGTAGGTACTCCGCCTGACGAGGATGGAAGTGCAGATTTACACTATGTGCTTGAAGTGGCTAAAACCATAGGGCAGTATATGAATAAATATTTGGTAGTTGTAACCAAAAGTACAGTTCCAGTGGGTACAGCCCTGAAAGTAAAAGCTACTATTCAGGCTGAATTGGATAAGCGTGGAATAAATGTAGAATTTGACATCGCATCAAATCCGGAGTTTTTAAAAGAAGGTAATGCGATTGATGATTTTATGAAACCTGATCGGGTTGTTATTGGGGTAGAATCCGGTCGTGCTAAAGAATTAATAACCCGATTGTATAAACCTATGTTATTGAATAATTTTCGTGTGATCTTTATGGACATATTTTCTGCTGAAATGACTAAGTATGCAGCCAATAGTATGCTTGCTACTCGTATTAGTTTTATGAATGACATAGCTAATTTATGTGAACTGGTTGGCGCAGATGTTAATATGGTACGTAAGGGTATTGGTACAGATTCTCGTATTGGTAGTAAGTTTTTATATGCGGGATGTGGATATGGCGGATCATGCTTTCCGAAGGATGTGAAAGCATTAATAAAAATAGCAGCTAAGGAAGGTTATGAAATGCGGGTATTGAATGCTGTAGAAGAGGTAAATGAAGCTCAAAAGAATATTCTATTTAGAAAATTTGAACATTTCTATTCCGGTGATATTAAAGGTAAAAAGGTGGCTATTTGGGGGCTTGCATTTAAACCGGAAACAGATGATATGCGTGAGGCACCTGTTTTGGTACTTATAGAGAGTCTATTAAAAGCTGGGTGCACAGTTTGTGCTTATGATCCAGTAGCAATGGAAGAGTGTAAACGCAGGATTGGTGATACGATAGAGTATGCTCGGAATATGTATGATGCCGTTATTAATACTGATGTTATTTTCCATGTAACAGAATGGAAAGAATTTCGTATGCCAAGCTGGAAAGTAATAGTAAAAGCGATGAACCCTAATCCGGTTTTATTTGATGGTCGTAATGTATATTCTGCTTCGGAGATGGAAGGGATTCGATATATAAAGATTGGATGATGGAACAGAATCTGTGCTGTGTTTTTAGAGTTTTTGCAACATACCGTGAATCTATATACACGCTTATTGATCAGGAGTTTAATGCTGATTTCTATTTTGGGACTTCTACCATTCCAATAAAAGAAGCGGATCGTACTCGTTTAAGAGGATATAGAGGTTCTTTTGGTTGTGTGGAATTATACAAGGGAGTCTGGTGGTTTGAAGGAATTATTAACCTTGCATTTCGTAATTATCAGATTTATCTGGTGGATGGTAATTTGCAATGCATTTCTTTTTGGATGTTATTATTGTTTAATAAACTTTTGGGAAAGAAAACTTATGTGTGGACACATGGATGGTATGGAAGGGAGGGAATAGTAAAGAAAATAATCAAAAAGATCTATTATTCATTAGTAACTGGTGTTTTTCTTTATGGTGAATATGCTCGGAATTTAATGATCGAAAAGGGCTATGCTGCGAATAAGTTGTTTTGTATTGCTAACTCTTTGGACTATCAGAAGCAATTAAAATATAGAAATGAGACTAAGAAAACTTCAATATTTCATCAGCACTTCGAAAATGAATATCCTGTAATAATATATGTCGGAAGGCTGCAAAAGGTGAAAAAGTTTGAGTTGTTGGTGCAGGCAGTAGACTTATTAGCACAGCGGAATTTTTTTGTAAATTTGATACTTGTGGGAGATAATGTTGATATTGATAATTTAGATGAAATCTTAAATTTGAGTATATCAAAAAAGAGGATATGGCATCTTGGAGCTTTGTTTGATGAACAGAAACTTTCTGAATATTTTTATAATGCGGACGTATGTGTCTCTCCTGGGAATATTGGGTTGACTGCTATTCATGCTTTTATGTATGGTTGCCCTGTGATTACTCATGATAACTTTGTAAATCAGATGCCGGAGTTTGAAGTCATAGAAAACATGAAAACAGGTTCTTTCTTTAAAGAAGGTGATTTGGAAGATTTGAGCCAGAAAATATATGATTGGTTATTGTTTTCCATGAATAGAAGGGATATGATACGAGAAGATTGTTACAAAATAATAGATTCTAAATATAATCCATTTTATCAGATTAATTTATTAAAAAGAGTTTTGAGACAAAAGGAGTAATTAATGACTACTATATTACAAATAAATAGCAGAGTAAATGTTGGCTCTGTGAGCAGGATTACAGAACATATAGGACAACTGGTTTTACAGAATGGTTGGGAAAGTTATATTGCTTATGGAAGAGATTCACGGTTGAGCCAATCTAAATTAATCAGAATAGGGACTAATTGGGATGTTTATGCACATAAGTTCTATTCTTTGCTTTTAGATAGACAAGGGCTTGCTTCAGTTAGTTCTACAAAACAATTAATAAAAGATATTATAGTAATAAAACCGGATTTAATTCATTTACAGAATATACATGGATATTATCTGAATTATAAATTGTTATTTGATTTTTTGTCTTCATATAATGTGCCGGTTATATGGACATTACATGATTGTTGGCCTATTACAGGGCATTGCGTGCATTTTGTATCAGCTCAGTGTTACAAGTGGAAAACTGGATGTGGGGATTGCCCGTTGTTATTGGATTATCCCAAAAGCTTATTTATAGATCATTCAAAAGAAAATTACTTTCAAAAGGCTAAACTGTTTACTTCCGTAGAAAAATTGACATTAGTTTCGGTATCAGATTGGTTGGCAGGGATAGTAGCAGAATCATTTCTAAGTGAAATTCCGATTCATCGAATTTATAATGGTATAGATATAAATGTGTTTTCTCCTCAAAAGAATTCTATAGAGATACGTGAAAAACTTGGTTGTAATGATAAAATGATTATGATAGGAGTTGCAACTTCATGGGGAAAAGATAAAGGACTATTTGATTATTATACACTTCAGGATATGTTATCGGAAGATGAGCAAATTGTATTGGTCGGGCTAACTCCAAAGCAACTAAAGTCTCTTCCAAAGAATATAATAGGGGTAGAACGTACTTATGATTTGGATAGTTTGGCTGCATTGTATTCTGCGGCTGATATTGTTATGAATTTATCTGTGGCAGAAAGTTTTGGCTTAACGACCGTAGAAGGAATGTCATGTGGAACGCCATGTATTGTTTATAATAGTACAGCCAGTCCAGAATTGGTGACAGAAAAAACCGGATTTATTGTTGAACCGGGAGATTATGAAGGTTTGCTTAAAGCAATCAGGACGGTAAAAAAGAAGGGAAAATCTTCATATAGTGATTTCTGCCGGAATAGAGCATTGGTCCATTTTAAAAGAGAAGATAGATATCAGGAATATTTTGAATTATATAAGCGATTATTGAATTTATAACTGTTGAAAATGAAAGACGCCATACGGACAATATTATTTTTTATTGGGTATTTGTTTTATAGAAATCGTGACAGTAAAATAATTTATTATCATGATATCTCTTCAGATACTTTTTATACAGATATGTCTACTGATTTAAATATTTTTCGAAATCATATTAAGATCATTAGGAAATGTGGATTTGAGATAGTTCAACAAATTACAGCAAAGAAGAATCAGATTGCAATCATGTTTGATGATGGATTTCGAGGAATATGGGATAATAGGGATTATTTTGTAGATAATAAAATATATCCGACTGTTTTTATAGCAAAATCGTTGATTGGTAAAGAAGGCTACTTAAATGAGGATGAAATAAGAGAACTGTTTAAGTTAGGGTTTGATTTTCAATCACATACTGTTTCTCATGTAAAACTAACCGATTGTGTTTCATCAGAGCAGCTTAATAGTGAATTATTGGAATCAAAATTATATATTGATGAATTATTACAGCAACATACTACTGCTATATGTGCTCCTAATGGGTACTATTCAAATATAGTGTGTGAGGATGCTTATAGAGTAGGATATGATAAATTTTATTCAAGTATTCCAGGATCTTATTATGAAAGAATTACAGACTTTAGTTTTGTAGTAACCCGAAACCTGGTACAATCTTTATCTCTTCTGCAATTTCGTTTAGTAATATTGGGTGGCTATAAGCCTTTTCAAAAAACATATTTAAAACGTCGGTATAAACTCTTGTAATAATAATGGATATACAAATAGTAGGCCATTCTTCTTCTGTTCCCTTTATTATTTTAGAAAACGGATCTATTTTATCTTATAAATCTGGAAGGATTTATTATATGAATGAGCGTCTGGAAATAACAGATGACCCGGTTGAATTATTTTCTAGTTTCAAATATAAACTTTTGAGTAGAGTACAAATTTTGTCCAGATTATTGAGAATAGGAGTTAGAACTTCTATCGAAATTAGTTCTGAATGCGTTTTACTGCAAGTAGGACATTCAATTATTGAATTTAATCCTATGAAAAAAAACTTCTCAAAAGGATATTTAATAGGAATACAAGCACGTGCATTGAACATTTCTAAGATTGAGTCAATAAGGGGATTTGATAATATGATTGTTTTTGGAGAATATTTATCAAACCCTTTGAAAAGAAATACTTCTATTTTTAAAAGAGATGGGGTTGACAAATGGTCTGTTATTTATTCTTTCCCTGACGGTGAGATAAACCATATTCATAATATTATCCCGGACATTTACAATAACTGTGTTTGGATACTCACCGGAGATTTCGATAATGCTGCTTGTATTTGGAAAGCGACTGATAATTTTAAAGAGGTCGTTCCAATCTTTCAAAATGATCAACTTTATCGTTCTTGCATGGCTTTTCCTACTCCTAACGGATTATTATATGTAACAGATACTCCTTTTGCCCAAAATTATGTTTGTTTGTTATACAAAGAGAACGATGAGTTTAAAATAAATAAATTGTGTGCTATTAGTGGTTCGTGCATAAATGCTACAAAAGTATTGGATCAGTTTGTTTTTTCTACAGTGGTAGAGGGAGATGGAAGAGATGAAACATTAATGAAATTACTTTTTTCCAGAAAAAGAGGAGCTGGTATTATTGATAATAGAAGTCATCTTTATGTTGGCAATTTGAAGAATGGTTTCCAGGATGTGTATCAGGTAAAAAAAGATTTATTTCCGTTTGCTTTTCAATTTGGAACAATAGTATTTCCAAAAGGAAAGGAGCATCGTTATATAATTTATGCGAGCCATGTCGCTACTAAATGTAATTCATCTACTATTTTAATAAAGATATAATATGATAAAAAGAATAATTCAGAAATGCTATAGTAAGATTGTTCTTCTTTCGCCATTGGTAGAGGTTCTGATTCGAAATTTATATTGGAGGAATGTAGGCTATCTGTCTAATCTTTCACCTAACAAGTCAAATCGTATTTTCCGTTCTGAAGAAGTTGATATAGAGGAAATAACAGACTTTCTTAAAAGCTGTGGAATTGGTAAGGGGTGCATTGTGGTTCTACATTCATCTTTTGATAATTTGAAACCTATAAAACAGAATCGAGAAGAAATAATTGAAAATCTATTGAATTTGGTTGGAGAGGAGGGAACGTTGGCAGCTCCGGTTATTCGTAGATATAAAGAAGAAACGCAGTCTTTGGTTGAAAAATTGAAAGATGCAAATGAGAAAATTTTTTGCGAATATAATGTTCGAAAAACTAAAATATCTTCTGGAGTATTATCATATACACTGATGAATTACCCAGGTAGTGTGACAAGCCGTTTTCCTTTAAATCCACTGACTGCAGTAGGAAAACATGCTGAAAATATGATGAAAAACAATTTAGATGGAGAGTTACCCACACCTCATGGAGCAAATTCAGCATGGAAGTATTGTGCGGATAAAGGTGCTTTTATAGTTCATCTTGGAGTTGACTTTGGACATCATTTGACTATGCAACATGTTGTAGCAGAATGTAATCCGGAATGGGATATTAATAATTTTTATTACGAAAGGGAATTTCGTATAGTAGATGGTGACTTCTGTATACAAAAGAAAGTACGAGAAAGACGATTGAGATGGACTATGTTTTCGGCAGAGAAGAACACACGTAGAGATTTGTTAAAATACGGTGTAGCCAAAATGAAAAACATTAAAGGGATTCCGGTATCTGTAATCAAATCATCTGATTTG
Source organism: Bacteroides sp. HPS0048 (assembly GCF_964240755.1). Lineage (NCBI taxonomy): Bacteria > Pseudomonadati > Bacteroidota > Bacteroidia > Bacteroidales > Bacteroidaceae > Bacteroides > Bacteroides sp. HPS0048. Next base: position 9,464 of record NZ_CAXSVC010000048.1, read on the forward strand.
ATTCATTTTTATCAGAGTCAAAGGAGGTACTATCCTTATTATTTCTTTTTTAAAAGAAAGTAATACCAAAGAAGCTATAGCTATAAACATAAAAATAAATATAATTCATATTATAGATCATGTCACTCTTTAAAGACAAAATACTCTTAATTACCGGTGGTACCGGTTCTTTCGGTAATGCCGTTCTACGCCGTTTCCTTGATTCCGATATCAAAGAAATCCGTATCTTTTCCCGTGATGAAAAAAAACAGGATGATATGCGCCATCGTTTGCAGAATCCTAAAGTGAAATTCTATATCGGTGATGTCCGTGATAAACGTTCTGTAGATGGAGTAATGAATGGGGTGGACTACGTTTTCCATGCTGCTGCCCTGAAACAGGTTCCTTCCTGTGAGTTCTTTCCTACCCAGGCTGTTCGTACCAATGTACTTGGTACAGAGAATGTACTTGACTCAGCCATTGCTCACGGAGTAAAGAATGTAGTGGTACTTTCTACCGACAAAGCTGCTTATCCGATCAATGCCATGGGCATCAGTAAAGCTATGATGGAAAAAGTAGCTATTGCCAAAGGGCGGCAATTGGGGGATAATGGTGGTACTACCATTTGTTGTACCCGTTATGGTAATGTGATGGCGAGTCGCGGTTCTGTAATCCCTTTGTGGGTGGAACAAATGAAAGAGGATAATTCAATAACCATTACTGATCCTAACATGACCCGCTTCATGATGACACTGGATGATGCTGTAGACCTGGTAATCTACGCTTTCCAGCATGGAAAGAACGGGGATTTGTTTGTACAAAAAGCTCCTGCTGCTACACTGGATGTATTGGCAAGTGCATTAAAAAACTTGTATCATAGCAATGCAGAAGTAAAAGTGATCGGTACCCGTCATGGTGAAAAACTTTATGAGACACTTGTGACCCGTGAAGAGATGTCGAAAGCTGAAGACATGGGTGATTATTACCGCATTCCTTGTGATACACGCGACTTGAATTATGATAAATTTTTTGTGGAAGGTAACGAAGAAGTCTCCAAAATAGAAGATTATCATTCTCATAATACCTATCGTTTGGATGTAGAAGGTATGAAGCAGCTACTTCTTAAACTTGATTTCATTCGTGAAGATATTCGCCTTTAGTGTTGAATGTGTAATTGTAAATTAGTATATTGAAATATTGATTATCAAAATAATAATTGTATATTTGCATATACTTTATAAGCAATTATAAGAATGAAATCTACATCTGAATATATAAAGTTACTAAGGCAGTTTAAGGAGCAGAATGCTGATAAATATGGCATTACTAAACTTGGATTGTTTGGTTCTGTTGCCCGTGGCGAACAGGATGAAGATAGTGATGTGGATATATATTTGGAAAGTGAGCCACATAGTTTATTTACTATGGCCCATATCAAAGAAGAGTTGCAAGAACTCTTAGGCTGTAGAGTGGATATTGTTCGTCTGCGGGAACAAATGAATCTATTGCTCCGTAAAAGAATAGAAAAAGAAGGTATCTATGTTTGATAAAGAATTGGTACTCGATATAATTTCTATTATAGAAGATGTTCTGAAAACTATTCAAAAGAGAACGGAATCTGTAACTTCTTCTAGTGATTTTCTTTGTTCTGATTCAGGAATGATATTGTTGGACAGTGTATGCATGAAGCTGGTCGCTGTGGGAGAAAGTATAAAAAATATCGATAAAATAACCAATAAGCAACTATTTCGGGATTATCCAAATATAAACTGGAGAGATGTAATGGGAATGCGTGATATTATTGTGCACCATTATTTTGATATTGATGCCGATGAAATTTATAAAACACTAAAAGAAGATATTCCGTTATTATTGATTGCTTTGCAGGAGATACAATTGAATCTAAAATAAATCTTTTCTAAAACTTCTCAAATAAGTAGAGATACTTTTCTATTATTTCAATTTTAAATTATACATGATTAATGTTGGCATAACGGGCCAATCGGGTTTTGTGGGGACTCATCTCTACAACGAGCTTGGTTTGCTTTCTGATAGCGTTGTGCGCATTCCTTTTGAAGATTCTTTCTTTGGAAATGATGTGCAACTACGTGCTTTTGTGAAGCAGTGTGATGTGATTGTACATCTTGCTGCAATGAACCGTCATCCGGAACCCGGGGTGATTTATGATACGAATATCCGTTTGGTGAAACAGCTGATTACTGCTATGGAAGCAGAAGGGGTGACACCTCATGTACTTTTTTCCTCTTCCACCCAGGAAGAACGTGACAATGAATATGGAAAGTCCAAACTCGAAGGGCGTACCCTGTTGGAAGAGTGGGCACAGCGTAACGGTGCTTCTTTTACCGGCATGGTAGTTCCCAATGTTTATGGCCCTTTTGGGCGTCCCAACTACAATTCTTTCATTGCTACTTTCTGTTATAAACTGACACACGGTGAACAGCCGGAAATATTGCAGGATGGCAGTGTAAGACTGATCTATGTAGGTAGTCTCTGTCAGCATATCATAAGGAAAATCCAATCGACAGGTCATTCGCTCATACCTGTCATTGAACGTGATGAAATTCCGTATGACTTTGAGAAGAAAGTCACGGAAATATTGGATTTATTGGTCGATTATAAAGAATTGTATTTTGATCAGGGTTTTATCCCATCCTTGAAAAACAGGGATGAGATCAATCTCTTTAATACTTTTCGTTGCTATATAGATTATGCTACCCATTTTCCTGTAAAGTTGGTACAACACGCAGACCCACGAGGTATGTTTGTTGAAACTATCAAGTTAGGAGTAGGGGGACAGGTTTCTTTTTCTACTACCGTTCCGGGTATTACCCGGGGCAATCATTACCATAGCCGTAAGATAGAACGTTTCACTGTGATGAAGGGAAAAGCCCGGATTCAGTTACGTAAGATCAGTGGTACGGAAGTCTTGAATTTCTACTTAGATGGCAATGAACCGTCTTATGTGGATATGCCCGTTTGGTACACTCATAATATAACGAATATCGGTGATGAAGATCTTTATACTCAGTTCTGGATCAATGAATGGTATAATCCTGAAGATGGAGATACTTACTTTGAAAAAGTCGAATAGATTTACGATTAAACAATTTACGACATACGATAGAATTTACATTTAGATAATAATATGAAGAAATTGAAGGTATTGACGGTTGTGGGTACACGGCCTGAGATAATAAGATTGGCTTGCGTACTTCAAAAGCTGGATGCAAGTCCGGCAATAGAACATGTATTGGTGCATACAGGTCAGAACTATGATTATGAACTGAACGAGGTTTTCTTTGAAGATCTTGGTTTGCGGAAACCGGATTACTTTTTAAATGCTGCCGGTACCAATGCCACCAGTACTGCCGGACAAATATTGATAAATATTGATCCTGTGCTTGAAGAAGTACAGCCGGATGCTTTTCTTGTATTGGGTGATACCAACTCTTGTCTTTGTGCGATTGCTGCGAAGAAGCGCCATATTCCAATCTTCCACATGGAAGCGGGTAACCGTTGTTTTGATCAGCGTGTTCCGGAAGAGAGCAATCGTAAAATTGTAGATCATATCAGTGATATAAATCTGACTTATAGTTCGATTGCGAGGGAGTATCTTTTGCGTGAAGGATTGTCTGCCGACAGAATCATTAAAACAGGCAGTCCGATGTATGAGGTACTGATGCGGTATCTTCCTAAGATACAGGTTTCGGGTATCCTTGAAACATTGAAGCTGGAGAAAGGGAGGTATTTTGTTGTTTCCGCCCACCGTGAAGAGAATATCGCCGATGAGAAGCATTTCTTTAACCTTGTGTCCGTTCTGAATACCGTAGCCGGAACTTATGGCTATCCTGTGATTGTATCCTGCCATCCCCGTACGCGTAAAATGATAGAGAAAAAAGGGGTTACTTTTAATCGTCTGGTAAAGTTGATGAAGCCTATGTCTTTGAGTGACTATAATCAGCTTCAGATGAATGCGAATGCCGTTCTTTCTGATTCGGGTACGATCAGTGAAGAGTCGAGTATCCTAAACTTCCGTGCTTTGAATATCCGTGAGGCTCATGAACGTCCTGAGGCTATGGAAGAAGCGAGTGTGATGATGGTAGGTTTGAATCCGGACCGTATCATGCAGGGGTTGGCTGAGCTTCAGAACCAACAGTTAGGAGAGAGAAATTTCCGTCCGGTATCTGATTACTCGATGCCGAATGTGAGTGATAAAGTGGTGAGGATTATACTCTCTTACACGGATTATGTGAAGAGGGTGGTTTGGAATGAAAGATAATAAAAAAATGACCTCTCAACGAATATGGATAATTTCTGAAATTTATTATCCGGTTAAAACTTCTACAGGTTATTATATTACAGAAATTGCAGAATATTTGGCTGCAAAAGGATTGGATATACATGTTATATGTACGGGATCTTTTTATAACGAAAGTGAAATAAACGTGGCACTTCAAGAGGATGACTTCTGTAATGGAGTACACGTCCATAGGGTATTTGTAGGTAATATCGATAAAAATAATTTGTTGAAGCGTACTTTACGTTTGTTATGGTCCAGTTTCCGAATTTTTCTTCGAATATTATCTTTGATCCGCCAGAGAGATAAACTTTTGATTGTAACCAACCCGGCATTTTTAATATTATTGATGCCATATATAAAGTGGCGTAAAAAGATTGAATATACAATTCTTGTCCATGATATCTTTCCGGAAAACTTAGTTGCAATCAGAAAAATAGCTCCTTCTTCATTAATCTATAAGTTCCTAAAGAAAGTGTTCGATATATCTTATGGGAAAGCCTCTTCGTGTATATCAATTGGGAGGGATATGAGCGAGGTCCTGAAATCTAAAATAGGTAAAGATTTACTTATTCATTTTATTCCGATATGGGCTGAAAATAAGAGTATTTTCCCTTTGGATAAAAAAGAAACAGATTTATGTAAATATTTGCATTTGGAAAGTAAGTTTGTCTTTCAGTTTGCCGGGAATCTTGGTCATGCGCAAGGTATGGATAATCTTTTGAAAGCAATAGAACGAATAGATAATCCGGATATTCATTTTTTGTTTATTGGTGGTGGCGCTAAATATAATCAGATAGAGACTTTTAGCCAAAGGTGTCGATTGCATAATGTTTCATTGGTTGGCTTTCAAGATCGTTCCCGACAGAATGATTTTCTAAATGCATGTGATATCGGATTGGTGACTCTTGGTGATGGCATGTATGGTCTTGGAGTACCTTCTAAATCATATAACATCATGGCAACCGGTAAACCCATTTTAATGATAGGTGAAGCAGATTCAGAGATTGCATTATGTATCAAGGAATTTAATTTAGGCTGGGTTGTAGAACCGGATAATCCGATAGCATTGAAAGATATGTTCGAGTCGGTTTATGAATCCCGTGATCAGTTGCCTTCCATTCGTAATAATGCCAGATGTGTAGCAGACACAGTGTTTGCGAAAGAAACGATCTTAGATAAGTATTACCGATTATTCAAGTAGAAATTTATGAAACTCTTATTTACAGGTGCTTCCGGATTTTTGGGTAATCACATATATCCTTTGTTGGAGCAGAAATATGTTATTACAACTGTTGGGCTTACCTTCAACGACAATTATAGAGTGGATATATCCAAAGAATTACCTGGTTTTACTGAAAGATTTGATATCGTACTTCACGCTGCCGGTAAAGCCCATTCTACACCTAAAACAAAGGAGGAAAAGCAGGCCTTTTTCGATGTCAATCTACAAGGTACAAAGAATCTATGTACTGCTTTAGAAAAGAGCGGTGTTCCCAAAGCTTTCATTTTCATTAGTACTGTAGCTGTTTATGGTTGTGATCACGGTGAATCTATTGTAGAAGATCATTCCTTAAATGGAGTAACTCCTTATGCTTTAAGTAAAATTCAGGCAGAACTGTTTTTGCAAGAGTGGTGTTCCAAACACCATGTGATCTTAGGGATCATTCGTCCCTCTTTAATAGCGGGGCCTAATCCTCCCGGAAATTTAGGTTCTATGATTGCCGGCATCAAAAGTGATAGGTATCTTAGTATCGCTGGTGGTAGAGTCCGGAAAAGTGTTTTGATGGTGCAAGATATTGCGAATTTGATCCCATTATTAGCAGAGAAAGGGGGAATCTATAATGTTTGTGACACCTACCAACCTACATTCCGGGAATTAGAGTCCGTGATATGTAAGCAACTTGGTAAGTCAATGCCACTTTCTATTCCGTATTGGTTGGCAAAAGGTATCGCTGTTGTTGGTGACTGTTTAGGAAGCAAAGCACCTATCAACTCTTTAAAACTGAATAAGATGACTAAATCTCTGACTTTTAGTAATGAGAAAGCAATGCGTGAATTGGGATGGAAACCAATGAATGTATTGGATAATTTTAAAATAGAATAGCTATGCTTTGGATGATTTTAGGAAGTTTATCAGGTCTTATTATTTTAATCTTTAGTGGCCTCCAATTGTGGTTTTATCTGATTAATAGAAACGAATAATGTATTACCTAATAATCTTAGTTCTGCTTTTTTTTGCAGAACTTTTTTATTTTCGTCTCGCCGATAAATACAATATCATTGATAAACCCAATGAACGCAGTTCGCATACGCGGATCACTTTACGAGGTGGGGGGATTATCTTCTATTTTGGTGTATTAGCTTATTTCCTTACGAACCATTTTGAATATCCCTGGTTCATGCTTGCCCTGACACTGATTACTTTTATTAGTTTTATAGATGACATCCGTTCTACTTCTCAAGCACTGCGATTGGTATTCCATTTTTCTGCTATGGCTTTGATGTTCTATCAATGGGGCCTGTTTTTTCTTCCCTGGTGGACGATTATTGTAGCGTTAATAATATGTACCGGTATCATCAATGCTTATAACTTTATGGATGGTATTAATGGTATCACAGGCGGATACTCTCTGATTATTTTAGTGGCTCTTGCCTGTATAAACAGAGAGATTGTTTCTTTTGTGGAACAAGAATTGATTGTTACTGTTCTTTGTTCCGTACTGGTTTTTAATTTCTTCAATTTCCGAAAGCATGCAAAATGCTTTGCCGGTGATGTAGGTTCTGTAAGTATAGCATTTATCGTTTTGTTTCTTATCGGTAAGCTGATAATCAAGACGGAGGATTTCAGTTGGATTGTACTGTTAGTAGTGTATGGGGTAGATAGTGTGCTTGCCATTATTCATCGCCTGATGCTTCATGAGAATATAGGATTGCCGCATCGGAAACATCTGTATCAGATTATGGCAAATGAACTGAAGGTACCTCATGTGGTAGTCTCTTCTGTATATATGGTGATACAAGCATTGGTAATAGTGGGTTATTTCTATTTCCAGGCGTATGGTTACTGGTATCTTTGGGGGAGTATACTCATGTTGAGCATACTTTATATTCTGTTTATGAAGAAATATTTCTATTTACATATCTTCCATTGATAATCCCTGATAGATAATCTGATAATCATTAAGCCCCGCAGTTGTTTTAAAAACAATACCTTTTTCGCGCAAACGTTCCATATCTATATTTTTTTTCTGACGCTTGATCTCAACAATGTTCGCGGTCTTATCAAATTCATTAATGGCAATGAGATCTATTTCATTCTCACCCCTTCGATCCCAGAATCCACCAATTCGTGTATAGTTTTCTTGTTCTATAAAAAGCGTACGGAAGTATTTTTCTAATGCTAATCCGCTAAATGTTTCATAATCCCGCTCTATGATATTTCTTAATTGCTTGTATGAACCTATTTCGATCAGGTAATTATACTTAAAAATAAACCTAAACCAAAAAGTTAGAAAGTTATCGGTTAAGCGATAACGAACATTTTTAGTTTCTACTTTAGCCAGGATTGGAATCGTTTTTTCTATCAGATTGAAATCTTTTTCTAAACGGCTAAGGTAACCTCCAAGTTCCTTTTCGATGACAACTTCTATTTTTGCACGAGTATTTTCTCCTCTTGCAATAGCTGCAAGTATAGAAAAATAGACTGCATAGTCCTTGCCAAACTCTTCTATTAAAGCATTTTTCCCTTCGGGTATAAACAGAGAGTCTTCTTTTATCATAAAGTCAAGCATTTTAGACTTGGTATAAGCTCCATTATCCATGAATAACTGAACATATTTGGCAACACCACCTGTAAAAGCATAAAGGGCTAATAAATCTTCCGAATTGTATTGAGGAAAATAATCGGATAATATTTCCTTTAAAACATTTGTACGAAATGGCTTTAGGTGTATTTTAGCAGTGGCCCGACCAAATAGCGGCTCTTTATTATTTTCAAAGATTTTGTGCATGAGTGAATATATAGACCCGCTCAATAAAAGGTTGATATGACTTCTGTCTTTATTTATATCCCAGTAATGTTGCATTTCACTATATATGGAAGAATTTATATTGAAAAACTCCTGAAATTCATCAATAATGAGATTGAAAGGATGCTGTGCAGAGTATTCCATCAAAAAACGGAATAATTCAGCAAAAGAAGTCATGTTGCCATATATTGGAATACCTAATGTCTGAGTAGTTATCTCCTGAAAGTCATGTATAAGATCTGCTTCTGCTTTGCGAGCTACAAAAAAATATAAAGTGGGTTGATTGTGAGTGGCCTGAAGTAGTAGCTGAGTTTTACCAATACGACGACGACCGGTAATAATTGTCATCTGAGCATGTGAGTGGGAAGTTGCTTGAATATGACTCAACTTTTCCAGTTCGTTTTCTCTATTATAGAATTTCATATAATTAAGTAATTTATAGTTCCGTAATGTACAGTTCCGTACTGAGTATTACGGAACAAATATAAGCATATATTTTTATTAAACGATATTGAAAAAGGAAATACTTCGTTATTAGTGATTTATAACTTTTCTGAGAGAAACAGCTTTACCTCCCTCTTTTTCGTTTGTCATCCGATAATAAACCCTCATCTTTGCAATGTTGATCAACGAAACGTGTGAATGAAAAAAACGATTAGTAACATTAAAAAGAGGAGGTAATTATGCCTTTATTTTACAGAGCGGTGCAATCACCGATGGCCAACAAGGCGGGAGCTAAATTATGGCATCTTAATCTGGTTAAAACCGGAGCAACAGTAACTACTCAGCAATTGGCTGAGGTAATAGCGGAGAAATCATCCCTTACGCCGGGTGATGTGCAGAATGTGGTACGTAACCTGATGTCTGCAATGCGGGAACAACTTCTGAACAGCCGTACGGTACGCCTGGATGGCTTGGGTACGTTTACAATGAAAGCCCGTACGCAGGGCAGGGGAGTAGAGAGTGCCGATAAGGTAAATCCGAATCAGATAACAGCTTTGAAATGCCAGTTTACGGCTGAGTATACTCGCCCGGCAGCTATTGGTACCACACGTGCCCTGTTGCAAGGTGTACAGTTTGTGCATGCTGATTTGCTGAAGAGTATGACCGACGGGGGAAACCCAGGCGGTGAGGGTGAAGACCCTTCTATTTAGTTGAAAATTGAAAGTTGAGAGTTGAAAGTTGGCTGCGCGGCACTTGATACCCTATTAAATTAAAATGAGAGAGGAAAATGAAAAAGACGATTTGGAATACGATTTTGAAAGTGGTTATAGCTGTGGCAAGTGCCTTGGCTGGTGTATTTGGCGGACAGGCTATGATGGCTTAGCGGACAAATAGATAATAAGAGATCGCCCGGTTCATTCTTAGGAGTGAATCGGGCGATTCTTATTTGCTATAAGTCCTTTAGTAATACCTTACTTGCTTTTTTATAATACTCTTCTCTTGATTCTACCAGTACCCTCCATTCATCACTGAACTCTTCTTCTTTGTCTATCTTGAAGTTCTCGGAACCATAGGTGTCAAGACGTTCGAGTAGTACAGCCACATTCAGCTGATTGATATCCATGGAAGGCTGATAAGCAATGTTTTCACTTTTCTGGTCAGTCACAACTTCGTGTATCAGATTGATTTCCTGCAACTGATACAAGGTTTGGTTGGTAAGTCGTATCGGAATCTGATGTTCGTCTGCCAGCTGTTCGGAGGTATATGGGGGCTCGTTTTGTTCAAAGCGTTTGGCTATAAGAGACATAATGAGGATAGAGATAAAGTCCCGGTAACGGCGGCTGATATTCTGGGTGTCTTTATCGAAACTAAAATTCCTTATGTTTTGTCCTGCAAAAGTCAGTTCTGCTCCAAACAAACAGATGGTCCAGGAGATTTGCAACCACAACAGGAACATCGGTAAGGCAGCAAAGCTGCCGTAGATGGCATTATAGCGCGATACCCATAACTGACTGCTGATGTATAGAAACTGGAATGCCTGATAAGCAGAACCAGCAAGGATTCCTGATATCAGGGCATGTTTGAACTTCACTTTTGTGTTGGGCATAAATATATAAAGCCCTGTAAACATAAACCAGGTGAGCACAAAGGGGATAAGCCGTATCAGAAACTTCATAATAGGAGCCAGCAAAACGAAATCTTCTATCTGCTTCAACATTGTACTCATGAAGATGGAAAGACCACCGGAAACAACAATAAGGATAGGCATCAGAAGAAACATAGAGAAATAGTCGGTGATTTTGCGATACATATTTCTCGCTTTCTTTACTCCCCAAATGCGGTTGAAGGTGATTTCGATGTTACTTACCAGATTGATTACCGTCCACAATAACATGATTAAACCCACTCCGATGAAAACTCCACCTTTGGTTTGCGACAAGTAAGAGTTTACAAACTCAAGAATGGTATCAGAGGTTTCGGTTGCACCTCCAAAACCGTTGCGGAACTGATGTTCCATTATTGTGGAAACACCAAATCCACGGGCAATGGCAAATACAATGGCAAGTATAGGCACAATGGCGAGCAATGTGCTATATGTCAGTGCAGAAGCTTTATTGACAATACGGTCTTTGGTGAAACGGTTGATGCAGAGATAAATGGTTTTGATGATATTGTAAACCGAAAATTTAGTTTTGGTTACCTCATCTTCCGTGATACGCCAGATGTCATAGGTGATAAATTTCCATATATCTGCTATTCTTTTATTCATGGCATTCAGTAGATTATAATTTTAAAAAAAGCAGTCGGCCTGTAAGCCGAGTTCTGTCCTTGTATAATCTTTAATTTATAATTATGAATTAAACAAGTGCCTGTCATTTATCTGAGTGACATGTCACCATGCCACTTTAGCGGTCTACCCTCCGACATGGAGCGAGCAACTCTCATAACGCCGGTATACATGACCTTACAACTCCCAAGACGTACAGCCCGACACGTCACCATGCGGCTGGTGGGCTTTTACTCCACCTTCTCACCCTTACCTTACTTTCCGAAGAAAGAGAGGCGGTTATTTTCTTCTACGTTACTCTACCCTCACGGACAGCTTTCTGTTAGGAAGTGGGATGCTCTGTGTTGCCCGGACTTTCCTCCTGTGCCGAAACACACGCGACAGACCAGCCAACTGCTTTAGGGGGGCAAAAGTACGTCATTTATTTCTTTTATGCTAAAAAATAAACACAAACTTCTTCTTTATTGTTCGTGCAATCCCTATCTTTGCTTTTAGAATGGAGTCAGTAGTTAGAAGTTAGTAGTTGGTAGTTAGAATCCTTTCGGCATGACAACGCTAATATGCTGCACAGATTCTAACTACTATCTACCAACTACTAATTTCAATTATGCTTCAATGAAAATGCGTATCTTTTTTTTCAGCCTGTTATGGTTTATAGTGACAGGCATAAAAGCTCAGGACATTCCGTCCGTACCTGCCGATTCGGCTTATGGTGTTGTTAGTGTATCTGTTTGTAATATGCGTGCTGAGGGTAAATTTACCTCTGGTATGACTACGCAGGCTTTGCTGGGGATGCCGGTAAAGGTATTACAATATACAGGCTGGTATGAGATACAAACGCCTGACGATTATACCGGATGGGTGCATCGGATGGTTATCAGCCCGATGTCTAAAGAGAAGTACGATGAATGGAACCGGACAGAGAAGATAGTAGTAACGGCACATTATGGATTTACGTATGAAAAGCCCAATGAACATTCTCAGACAGTCTCGGATGTTGTGGCAGGCAATCGTCTGAAGTGGGAGGGGAGTAAAGGACATTTTTATAAGGTCTCTTATCCTGATGGCAGACAGGCATATGTTTCAAAGTCGATAGCAAAGCCCGAAAAAGAATGGCGTTCAGAGTTGAAGCAAGATGCAGGGAGTATTATTCGTACAGCTTATACGATGATGGGAGTTCCGTATTTATGGGCGGGTACTTCTTCTAAAGGGGTGGATTGTAGTGGTTTGGTGCGTACTGTACTTTTTATGCATGATATTATTATTCCCCGGGATGCTTCGCAACAAGCATATATAGGGCAACATATTGATATAGCACCTGATTTTAGTAATGTGGAGCCGGGTGATCTTGTTTTCTTTGGACGGAAGGCTACGGCTGAGAAAAAAGAGTCTGTTTCGCACGTCGGTATATATATAGGTGATAAGAGATTTATTCATGCTTTGGGTGATGTGCATATCAGTAGTTTTAATCCGGCAGACAAAGAGTATGATGCTTTTAACGCCGATCGATTGCTTTTCGCTGTCCGTTTTCTGCCTTTTATAAATAAGGAGGCGGAATTGAATACAACACTTACAAACCCCTACTATAAAAAGAATTAGCATGCAAAATAGAAGAGATTTTCTGAAGACTGCTGCTCTGGTGGCTATAGGTTCCGGCCTGATTGTGAACAATACTTTTGCGGAAGCTTCTCATCCTGCTTCTTTTTTTATAAACCGGTTGGGAAAGGGTGGAAAGATGAAAATGAAGTTTTTTCCTTATGAATTAAAACTGAAGCATGTGTTTACGGTAGCTTCCTTTTCGCGTACTACGACTCCTGATGTGCAAGTGGAGATAGAATATGAAGGGGTGACCGGATATGGTGAGGCCTCCATGCCTCCCTATTTGGGGCAGACAGTGGATAGTGTGATGACGTTTCTGAGTAAGGTTAATCTGGAACAGTTTAATGATCCGTTTGAACTGGAAGATATTTTGGCTTATGTTGATAGTCTGAGTCCGGGCGATACGGCAGCAAAAGCGGCGGTAGATATTGCTTTGCATGATCTGGTAGGAAAGCTGTTGGGAGCTCCCTGGTATAAGATATGGGGGTTGAATAAAGAAAAGACACCTTCTACTACGTTTACTATTGGTATTGATACGCCGGAGGTGGTACGTGAAAAGACACTTGAGGTGGCCGGACAATTTAATATACTGAAGGTAAAACTGGGACGTGAAAATGATAAGGAGATGATTCGGACAATTCGTTCGGTCAGTACGCTCCCGATAGCTATCGATGCTAATCAGGGTTGGAAAGATAAATATTATGCGCTCGATATGATTCATTGGTTGAAAGAACAGGGAATTGTGATGATTGAGCAACCCATGCCTAAAGAACAGTTGGAAGACATTGCCTGGGTCACTCAGCAGAGTCCGTTACCGGTGTTTGCAGACGAATCTTTACAGCGTCTTAGTGATGTGGCTGCTTTGAAGGGGGCTTTCACCGGAATCAATATAAAGCTGATGAAATGTACCGGAATGCGTGAGGCGTGGAAAATGGTGACTTTGGCGCGTGCACTGGATATGAAAGTAATGGTAGGGTGTATGACCGAGACATCTTGTGCCATATCTGCTGCTGCGCAATTTTCTCCGGCCGTTGATTTTGCTGATTTGGATGGTAATTTACTTATTTCCAATGATCGTTTTAAGGGAGTGGAGGTATTAAAAGGCAAAATTACGCTCAGTGATTTACCAGGAATTGGAGTCACACTGTCAGTCTGACAGGCACTGATGTGCCAATAAAATAATGTGCTAATGTGCCAATATGCTAATGTGCCAATTGCCATGCAGTATGCCGCAGCGCAGCCAATTGGCATATTGGCACATTGGTATATTGGCACGTTATTCAGCATATTATTCAAATTGTTTTTCTGTCATGTTAAAAGCCTTGTCATGTAACGAATGCAAATTTGTCAGTGTCCGTCGTTAAGCGCTGTTAATCAGTAAATATTCTCTGTTAAAAGAGGACAAAAAAGAGTGACAAGTGGAATAAGTGAATGATTTTTGTCGTTATTTTAACGTCATAAAGTTAAAACGAATTAGAATATTAACATTTTAAAGAATAAACAAAGAGTAGTATGAAACAGACAACAAAAAACATTCTTGGAGTAGGAGCCATCATTCTTCTGAGTTCAGGAGTTGCAGGTTTAACAACCTATAAAATGATGCAGGCAGGAGATAGCGACAAGCAGGCGTCATTTAATGAGGTGTTCCAACAGAATCCTGGTGTGAAACTGGCTGCTTTTGATGCAATCAATGCGCAACCGGTAGATTTGACACAGGCAGCAGAGAATTCGCTTCATGCTGTAGTACATATAAAGTCCACGCAACAATCAAAAACTCAGACAGTTCAGGGAGCACCTGATATTTTTGACTTCTTCTTTGGTGATGGTGGCGGACGTCAGCGCCGGGTACAGACACCGGAGCGTGTAGGTTTTGGTTCGGGAGTTATCATCTCTAAAGATGGATATATTGTAACCAACAATCACGTGATTGATGGTGCGGATGAAATAGCGGTGAAGTTGAATGACAATCGCGAATTTAAAGGCCGTATCATTGGTACAGATCCGAGTACTGACCTTGCATTGGTGAAAATAGAATCAGACGATGATCTGCCTACTATTCCAGTAGGTGATTCGGAAGCACTGAAAGTAGGTGAGTGGGTACTCGCTGTAGGTAATCCGTTCAATCTGAACTCTACTGTAACGGCAGGTATTGTAAGTGCGAAAGCCCGTACACTGGGTGTTTACAATGGTGGTATCGAATCTTTCATTCAGACGGATGCTGCTATCAACCAGGGTAACAGTGGTGGTGCACTGGTAAATGCAAAAGGAGAATTGGTAGGTATTAACTCTGTGCTTTCGTCACCTACAGGTGCATATGCCGGATATGGTTTTGCTATACCAACCAGTATTATGAAAAAGGTGGTTGCCGACTTGAAAGAGTTTGGAACCGTACAGCGTGCTATGTTGGGTATCGCAGGAGCTTCATTGGGCAGCAGCATAATGGAAGACCAGCAACCTATAGACAAGTCGGGTACTACGCTTCGTGATAAAGCGAAAGAGTTTGGTGTAGTAGACGGAGTTTGGGTACGTGAAATTACTGAAGGTGGTTCGGCATCCGGTGCAGATATTAAAGTAGACGATGTGATCATTGGTATTGACGGTAAGAAGGTTCACAACTTTGCTGACTTGCAGGAAGCACTTGCAAAACATCGTCCGGGTGATAAGATTACTGTGAAGTTGATTCGCGATAAAAAAGAAAAGAGCGTGGCAGTGACTTTGAAGAATGAGCAAGGTACTACAAAGGTGATAAAGAATGCCGGAATGGAAATTTTAGGTGCAGCCTTTAGAGAACTCCCTGCTGATTTGAAGAAGCAACTCAACTTAGGATATGGTGTAGAGGTAACAGGTGTTTCCAATGGTAAGATGAAAGATGCAGGTATCCGTAAAGGATTCATCATTCTGAAAGCTAACGGACAGCAGATACGTAAAGTGAGCGATCTGGAAGAGGTACTGAAAGCAGCAACCAAATCACCGGATCAGGTATTATTCCTCACAGGTATGTTCCCATCAGGAAAACGTGCTAATTACGCTGTAGACCTGACTCAGGAATAGTTTATTAATTGAAAATTGAAAGTTGAAAATTGAAAGTTACTATGTAGTATATAGCGCAGCCAACTTTCAACTTTCAATTTTCAACTTTCAACTAAAAAAAGGATGCCGGTATACAACTTGTCGGCATCTCTTTTTGTTTATACAGATAATAATAATGGTGAAAAAGTTTCGTTAAGATAGTTAGTTAACAAATTATTTGTCGTAACTTTGCACTCCAAATCTGTTTTATAAGAATGAGACAACTAAAGATTACCAAAAGTATCACTAACAGAGAGAGCGCTTCTCTTGATAAGTATTTGCAGGAAATCGGTCGCGAAGACCTCATTACTGTAGAGGAAGAGGTAGAGCTCGCTCAGCGTATTCGTAAGGGTGACCGTGTAGCGTTAGAAAAATTGACACGTGCCAATCTGCGTTTCGTCGTATCTGTAGCCAAACAGTACCAGAACCAGGGTTTGAGTTTGCCTGACTTGATTAATGAAGGCAATTTAGGACTGATTAAGGCTGCCGAAAAGTTTGATGAAACACGTGGATTCAAGTTTATCAGTTATGCTGTATGGTGGATTCGTCAGTCTATTCTGCAAGCATTGGCAGAACAGTCACGTATCGTTCGCCTTCCCTTGAATCAGGTAGGTTCACTGAATAAAATCAGTAAAGCTTTCTCTAAATTCGAGCAGGAAAACGAGCGCCGGCCATCTCCGGAAGAGTTGGCAGACGAATTGGAAATCCCGGTTGATAAAATCTCTGATACGTTAAAAGTGTCTGGCCGTCATATTTCGGTAGATGCGCCTTTCGTTGAAGGAGAAGATAACAGCTTGCTGGATGTGCTGGTGAATGACGATTCGCCTATGGCGGACCGCTCTCTGGTTAATGAGTCTCTTGCGAGGGAAATTGATAGAGCTCTTTCTACGTTAACCGATAGAGAAAAAGAAATCATACAGATGTTTTTCGGTATCGGACAACAGGAAATGACATTAGAAGAAATCGGCGATAAGTTTGGTCTCACACGTGAGCGCGTTCGTCAGATAAAAGAAAAAGCAATCAGAAGATTAAGACAAAGTAATCGTAGTAAATTGCTCAAATCGTACTTGGGATAAGACGATATATCAGTTTTCGACAATTAAGGTATTAGTCGTGTAAGTTGAAGTGTTTAGGATAACTAAAAACGGACTTGCACGACTTTTTTGTATTTTTGTAAGAAAAATGTCCGTTTTTTTTAGACCTTCTTAATTTAAAAGAAAGATGTATGATTAAGTTGATCCGTTTTTTATTGATCTTGTTTTTAGCATTCTCTTTTTGTTTTTGGGGATGGGGAAAGTGTACGAAAGAAGGCGGCACTCTTATTTCTGAAAAACAAGAGCGTTTGAAGGAGAAAGCAGACTCTGCAAAGGTATATTGTGTGAAAAACGGTTTGAATACAAACTATTGCTTTTTGGTTGATTTTAGTATTCATTCTGGTAAAAAACGATTTTTTGTCTGGGACTTTAAAGGCGATTCGATTTTGTGTGCCAGTCTTTGTGCTCATGGATATGGGAAGAATAGTACAGTCTCCAATCCTGTGTTTAGTAATATAGAAGGGAGTTATTGCTCTTCTTTGGGGCGCTACAAAGTCGGTGTCCGGTCATACAGCAAATGGGGGATTAATGTTCATTATAAACTGCATGGTCTGGAGGCAACCAATAATAATGCTTTCAAACGTGTGGTTGTTTTGCATTCCTATGATCTTATACCTGTTGTTGAGATTTATCCGGCACATCTTCCTTTAGGTATGAGCCAGGGTTGTCCTGTGATAGCCAATGATGTGATGCGGCGTGTTGACAAGTTGCTTAAAGATGAAAAAAAGCCATTATTGTTGTGGGTGTATCAGTAATGATGCCATTTCTTTGTCATTAATAAGAGATATTTCCCCTTTTTTGTTACCTTTGCCGCAATAAAACAGTTAAGATATGAAATACGTAAAAATACTATTTGCAATAGCACTGGTGTTTACTTTGTGCTCAGCGTTTTCAATTAAGAAAGGTTCTCATAAGCCTGTGTATGCTTTTGGCGTTTCTGCTTCATTTACAGATACTGTGGTGTACTATACGGATATTCAGTTGATTGATAGTGTTCATCTTGATAAGAATGGTTTTTTGCCACATCGTGAATTGTACAGCTATCAGTTTAAAAACTTTTTAGAACTGGATATGAATCAGCCTAACAGGACTTGTATGATTTATTTTTCGGATAGTAAGAAGAAACTCGATAAAGAAGCTTTGAAAATACTGGGAAAGTATAAGAAGAATAAAGCGGTGGCTTTGCAAAAGATTGATCCTGAAAAATTCAGGTTCACTAAACCGGAAGAATAGTTAAGATGTTAATATATAAGAGATGCAATGTTTGTATCTCTTATTTTTTTATCTTTGTGGGTAATATATTAAGAAACAGAGCATACTATAATTATGAGAATTACCATATTATCTTTATTGGTTTCATTTTTTATTTTGACTTTTACGGCATGTCGTGATGACAACGAAGCTCCAGAGGCGGAGAAGCGATCACGTACAGTATTGGTATATATGGTAGCGCAAAACAACTTGAGCTCTTTTGCCGAAGCAGACTTTAATGAAATGCTTGAAGGAATGAAGTCTGTGGATGATCAGAATAATAACTTGATCATTTACTGGGATGATAAAGATTCAAAACCGCGTTTAATTCGCCTATACAAGGATAATAATGGTACGGTAAAACAAGAGAGGCTTCAGGATTATGCGGAACAGAATTCTGTAGATACTGAAATAATGAAAAGTATTTTAAATCAGGTCTATTCGGAATATCCGGCTGATAGTTATGGATTGGTGTTATGGTCACATGCTGATGGCTGGGCTCCTTATCCGGGAGTTAAATCCAGGTCATTTGGAGATGATGGCGGGAAGTCAATGAATATTGCAGATCTTCGTAAAGTGCTTGAGGGTACCCGGCACCTGAATTTTGTCTTTTTTGATGCTTGCTTTATGCAAGCGGCAGAAGTTGCTTATGAGTTGCGTCAATATACAGATTATATAGTGGGTTCTCCTACTGAAATTCCGGCTCCGGGAGCTCCTTATCAGGTTGTAGTGCCTGCTATGTTTGAAGATGAAGATGCTGCAAGAAAGATTGCTGAAACATATTATACAAATTATGTAAACACATATAATGCAGAGATACGGGAAGGGGAGTATAGCCCATGGAAAGACCGTAATTATCTTACTAATATTTGGGTTGCAGGGGTTTCGTCTGCAGTGGTAGATTGTAGTAAGCTTGAAGCGCTTGCCACTGTCACGGGAGAGCTTGTCTCAAAATATGTGGACGCATCGATCACTTCTGATAATGTATATTGCTATGATAAGAGAAAAGGGTATTCATATGATTACAATAACTCTAAACTCTATTATGATTTTGCTGATTTTATGAAAAAGATCACGGGTGACAATGATGAATATAAAGTTTGGGAGCAGTTTTTGAAAGAAGCTGTTCCCTACTATTATACTACTCCAAAAAACTTTTCAGATTGGGTAGGGGCCTTTGATATGACTGGAACATGTGGCTTGTCTATCTTTATACCTCGTAGTTCAAGTCCGAAGTTAAATGAATTTTATCGTGATTATCAGTGGTATAACGATGCGGGCTGGGTGAATACTGGCTGGTAAGGTAGTATTGCATCTTGGTTGATTTTTAGACAATGCATAATTATTGTTTCTTGGCTATTATATTTGTTTTAAATCCGCTATACAAGAAGTGTTTTCGTTTTAATATGTGTAGAATCGCTAAAACTCCCGTTGCAATACCTATTTTGTAATGTAGCAGTCCTGTTGGCGAATTGGCTCCATCGACGAATAGTAGCAATAGTATGCCTGTAATAATAACCAATGCAAAGGTTATGGAGAAAAGTAACACAACCTTTTTTTTACCTTTACAGCCTGTCGTTTTTAATCCTTTATACCAGCCCCAATGGCTTTTGATGTGTACAATTCCGAATATAGTAAATAACAGGCTGGCGATTGTGTGAAACACAGTCCAATTGTGCCATATTTCATGGTTGGCATGATGGCCTGCGATGTGTAGTTTTATTCCCGTGTACAACGACAAAATAAATAGGGGAATCAAAACTAAATCTGTAAAGTAAATAAATCTCTTTCTATTCATTGTTCCTTTTTGGTTGCAAAGTTACAATGCGTTGTTAAATGGAAAAATAGACAATATAAGGTAAAGATTGTACTATTCAAGGTATTTCTTTCTATATGAGGTAGGGCTTAGGCCTGTTGCTTTCGTAAATAAACGCGTGAAATAAGCATAATCATCAAAACCTAAATTAATAGCGATCTCTTTTATATTTAGAGAGGTATATATTAGCATTCGTTTTGCTCTTAACATAAGTTCAATTTGAATATATTTGCTTACGCTGATTCCGGTAATGCTTTTAATAGCTTCGTTTAAATATACCGGAGATATATGTAACGATTTTGCATAGTGAGATATTCTCTTTTCTACGTGTAGTTCTTTGGAAAGTAGTTCTTTGAAAGCTAATGTGATTTCTATATGTCTTTTATTTTTAGATTGTTGTCGGATAATTCCTTGTATGGTTTCTGTTATTATCCCTACGGCAGCACGTGCTAGGTTTTGTATAATATGTTTTGATTTATTGTTCCCCGAATCGTTTATTCTGTGGAGAATGATGGCGAATAATTGTTCTAATTCAAAGCGTTGTTGATCGGTTATTTTGAATGGCGTCAGAGATAGAGCATATTCGGCAAGTATTTGTTTTGTCTCTGAGTCTATGAATACACTGTCAATAAACAAAAGAAATGTTTTTGCGTCGCCTGCATTGGTAACATGATGCACTTGATGGGGCTGGGTACATATTATTTCACTTTCTGATAAATGATAATTCTTAAAATCAATACTGACACTACACTTTCCGCTATCCACCATACCGAATATATAATAATCATCCTGATGAATATAGTTAATAGGCGATTTTGATGAAAAAGGGGAGACTTCTTTCAGGTATATTCCGAAATCAGATTGTTGAACTACTTTGTGTATTGGGATAGTTGGCATTTGATCTTTTTTTGCAAAGTTAATAAAAGCAACTGATAACTCTCCAAAACAATGTTAAGTATAACAGTAGATGAATGAGAAAGAATAAGCAACTATTTTTTATCTGTGGAAATCTATATTTCAATTTTTTGCTCGCACGCGTATACGCATGCGCGTATATATTACAATGTGCCTCCTTTTTTCTTCTTTTTCCCTTCCTTTCATTTTTATGTTTTACAACACCTTTGCAAATCAGCGTCTTACAAAAAAGTTTTCTTTTTATTCCAAAAT
>NZ_CAXSVC010000049.1:0-28269 GCF_964240755.1 Bacteroides sp. HPS0048
AAGGCTGAAAGCAGGATGGGATGAAAAATACCTGTCAACACTTTTACAGGACAGCGCATTTTAATGCGTCGGCCCTGAGTATACTTTTGTATAGTAAGATTATGTATAATCGATTACTACATATATAGGATTATAATCGATTAAAGTATATACTTGTTAGATTCGAACTATTAAGCTATTTTTCGAATATCTGAAAAATAACTGTTAGATAGTGATTACATTTATATCCTTTGTTTGTAATATAGATATAAAAGGCCTGTCTACTATTAGAACACGCACCTTCTTAAAATAACGATATAGTGTTGCAACCTCTATTATATTAAAAAATTGTTCTTTTATTTAATCATTAAATTTATTATGAAAAAAGAAATTACACTTTTGGCTATTTCAATGTTTTTAGCGACGGGGATTAACGCACAGCAGGAATTAACAGTAACTCATACCACGGCAGGGGCCATGGAAGCTGAAATAAATGCGGCTTTAGGAACTACCGGAGCAGAAGAGATTCAGACTTTGATCATTAATGGAGATGCCAATGTGACTTATGAAGATTGTTCGGCAATCGCAGCAAAGTTTCCTACTATTTCTCTTAAAAAGCTGGATTTAGGTACTGCTAAATTTGAAAATGACAGTACTCCCGGTAATAAAGAAGGAGCAAGTACAGGGGCGTTTGATATAAAAGGTAACGGAATGCAGGTAGAAGAAGTGGTACTACCGGCCGGTTTAAAGGTTATTGGTCCGCGTACTTTCCGGAAATTCAGCAAGATGAAGAAAATTAATTTACCTAATACTCTGGTTAAGTTGGGGGAAGGATGTTTTACAGGTTGTGGTAGTCTCGATCTGGAAAAATTACCTGAAGGTCTGAAGACGATTGAAGGATATGTTTTCTATCAGGCTTATGCTATGAAATCATTGGAGGAACTGCCGGCTGGATTGGAGGGAGTACTTGGAGCTCTGTCTTTTGCTCAGACCTCTGTGGCAATCTCTTATATTCCGGAGGGTATTACAGAGATTGGAAGTTCTGCTTTTAATGCCAATACCCGGCCTGTTTCATTAACTTCATTAACGATGTATGAGAAGTTAGCAAAAATAGGTTCCAATGCATTTAAAAACCAGAAGATGCTGAATGATATTGAGTTAAATCGTATGACTCCTCCGGAAACAACAGAAGATGCCTTTACTGGTATAGAATTGGGAAAAGTGATTTTATATATTCCTAAAGGTTCCAGAGCTGCTTATGAAGCTGTGGCACCGTGGAATCAAATGGATATTTATGATGTTTTGGAACCACCTACGGGAATTGAGAATACGGAAATTACTGCTATTGGTATATACCCGAATCCTGTGGTGAACACAATTTCTATTTCTGTTCAGGATGCTGCTATGATAAAAAGTATAAAAATAATAGACTTGGCAGGAACTGTGGTGAAAAACTTGCATCCTGAGGGAACACTTACTTTTGATGTTTCCGATTTGGTAAATGGTATGTATTTTCTGCAATTAAACGATGATACTACAGTTAAGTTTATAAAGAAATAAATTAGTTTTTTGGGGTAAACAGATTCATACTAACGGCTTCATAATAAAAGTGAAGCCGTTAGCTACTATCTTTTTGCTTTTAATTTTATCTCTTTTTTATTATTTAAAGTATGAAAATAAAAAAAATAATCTCTCTGTTTTTTATCTTTTCTGTTTCGGCCACTTTACTTGCACAAAACTACCCGGTTACGTTTAGGGTAGTTGATAAGACATTCGGAGTACGAACAAGTAATGATATCGGTCAGGATGAGAAGAATATAGTTGCCGGTTTGAGTGAGGAACTGAAGTTTCAGGGACAAGGAGGAGGAAAATGGTATTATCCTCTGTTCAAAATGCCGGGAACTACAGGGGAAGTGGTGAAGAATGATACTGTCTGGATTTGGCAGGCTACGATTCAGGCTCCTGTAGGTGAACATTCCTGGCGGCCATGTATGAAGTCGGCAGGTTATAATAGTTTGAACAAAGTGGTTGCTTACTACGGAGAGAAAGATGAACTGACTTTTAATGTAGATGCTTCGGGGAAAGTGAACGGGACAACTGAAATAACGATTCGGGATGAAAAATATCCTGTAGTATTGAAAGTTATTGATAAGAGCAAAGGGAAAAAGACGAATGCTGGTGCTTTCAGTGAAGAGAATATTTATTTAGTAGGAGGAAAGCCTAATGAACCGGCTAATGCACGTACAAACCTACAAAATGAATTTGTGCTTCATTACGCAATACCCAATTTTTCGGATGATAAATTTGATTTTAGTTCCGGAGTGAATATCGGAGTGTGGCTCTCGCAGACAAGTAACCGGGGAGGAAGTGCAATCAATTACTTCAAGAAAACAGATCTAAAAAAATTGGCAGATATGGGATATGATCATATACGATTGCCTGTTGATGAAAAAGAAGTTTTTGATACAGATTTGAACTTTAATCCGGAAACCCGGCAACTTATTCACGATGCTATTGCATGGTGCAAGGAATATAATATGCGTATTATATTGGACATGCATATTACCCGCTCGCACTATTTCAATGATGATAAGAATTCTATTATATTATGGAAAGAACAGGCGGAACAGGACAAACTGGTTAATATTTGGGACAAACTGTCACAGGAATTCGGACATTATCCGATTGGTTTGTTAGCGTACGAACTTCTGAATGAAGCCAACGCACCGAATGCTGATGTGTGGAATAATTTGTCGGCGCGAATTATTGCCAAGATACGTGAACGCGAACCGGATCGTTATTTAATAGTAGGAGGCATCAGTCACAATTCGGCCAGTGCATTGTCTACATTAACTCTTCCTGAAAACGATAAGAAGTTAATCCTTGCTTTTCATTTTTATTCACCGCACCTGCTTACTCATTATCAGGCCAGTTGGATGGATGGTTTGAAAGATTTGGTTATTCCTTTACATTATCCGGGGCAACTTGTTGTTAAAAAGGATGTGGATGCTATTAAAAATGAGAAACATAAGAGTGTGGTGAATTATTATAATGGTTTTTATAATAAATCTATTTTGAAGCAACAGATGCAAGTTGCCATAAATCGTGCAACTGAATTAGGGTTGAAGCTGTATTGTTCTGAATATGGTTGTATCAGCAATACGAATAAAGAAGTTAAACAAAGGTGGATACACGATGTGGCAGAAATTTTTCGGGAGAATGACATTGCATTTTCTATTTGGGGGTGGAAAGCTAATTTTGGTATATTGGATAATAGTGGGAATATCCGGGATCAACGGGTAATTGATGAAACGACCCGTGGACGAGGTACTAAATTTAATTTATTCCCTTCTACAGGGCATGTCATCGAAAAAAATGATACAGCGTGGATTTGGTCCGCAGAAATAGAAGCACGCACCGGATGTTATTCATGGACTCCTTGTGCTTATTCTACCGGGAAGTCTATTAATGAAAGTATTTATCAATATGATACGAGTGAAGCTAATGGAGCATTACAGTTTGCCGTAGGTTTGGATGGTACAGTGTCAGGTAACACGACTTTGATTATTCCGGATGGTGGTAGTGCGACTTCACTTGTTAATGTAAAATATCCGGAGGAGATTAGAGTCTCTCCTGTTATATTTTCCAAGTTTGTTTCGATAAAAGGGGGGCAGAATAATATTAAGATGTATACTTTATCTGGTATAAAAATTTTGGAAAAAGAAACTTGTTCCGATATTGATATCAACACCTCTCATTTAGCCAAAGGATTTTATGTTCTGGTTGTTGACGATAAATACAGCTATAAGTTAAGTAAAGTTGCAGAATAAGCAAACAAAAATAAGATATGAGAAAAGAAATTTGGGCACTGTTGTTCATTGCGATTTTGATGGGTTGTGCTGGGAAAGATGAAATGGATGCAGTTATTGAGAAAGGACTGTCTGTTTCTGTAGAACAATCTAAATTAATGGCAAAATCCATATGGGAACAAAAGACTTTATTGCCGAGAACACTTGATAAAGAAGGAAAACTCATCACATCAGACTCGAAGTGGTGGACCAGTGGCTTTTTTCCAGGAGTACTCTGGTATCTGTATGAGGCAACGGGTGATACTCTTTTGAAAGAGTATGCTTGTGATTATACTTCCCGGGTGGAAAAGGAGAAATATAATAAGGGAAATCATGATGTAGGGTTTATGCTGTATTGTAGTTTTGGTAATGGATATCGTCTGACTGGTAATGAAAAATACAAACAGGTGTTATTAAAAGGTGCGGAATCTTTGTCTACCCGTTATAAAGATCATATCGGAGTCATTCGTTCGTGGGATTTTAATAGGGCAGTGTGGCAGTATCCGGTCATTATCGATAATATGATGAATCTGGAATTGCTTGAGTGGGCTTCAAAAAATTCAGATAATTCGCGTTTTGCCGCAATAGCCCGTTCTCATGCGGATGTGACTTTGAAAAATCATTTTCGGGCAGATTATAGTTGCTGGCATGTGGTATCTTATGATACTATCACCGGACAACCGGAAAAGAAACATACCCGGCAAGGTTATTCTCACGAATCTTCCTGGTCGAGGGGAGAAGCCTGGGCTTTATATGGTTATGTTATGATGTATAGAGAAACGCAACAAAAGCATTATTTGGTGCATGCGAAGAAAGTTGCAAATTACATTTTAACTCATCCGCGTATGCCCGAAGATGGTATTCCATATTGGGATTATGATGCTCCTGATATACCGGATACTTATCGTGATGCTTCTGCTGGAGCTATAATGGCTTCTGCTTTCATTGAGTTAAGCACGATGATTCAGGGTGAACTGTCCCGGAAATGTCTTATGATGGCTGAGACACAATTGAAAACACTTACCTCTCCCGAATACCTGGCGGAGCCGGGTACGAACGGAAACTTTATCTTAAAACACTCGGTTGGGAGTTTGATGGAGCACTCTGAAGTCGATGTTCCTCTCACTTATGCTGATTATTATTATGTTGAGGCCTTGTTGCGCTACCAGAAAGTAAAGTCCGAATAGATTTATAAAACTGAGATAAATGAATTTACGTATGAAATCTATATTTTATTCTTTTTTATTTGCTTGTTTTTTCGGAGTTAAGTGTGTATTTGCCCAACAGCTTTCGCCTATGATAGGTTTTGACCTCTCAGAACTTACAGAGACGAGGGATGGTATAAAAAAAGGAGAAAGTTTACTTATTAAGTCCTACAATGATTTGATAAAAGAAGCAGATGCCTGTCTTACATTGAAACCGGAGACAGTGACGGATGGTATGCTTCCCCCTTCGGGAGATAAACACGATTTTTATGCGATTGGAAAATATGCATGGCCTAATCCGAAAAGTGCCGACGGTATGCCCTATATTCGAAAGGACTGTAGTATTAATCCGGAAGCGAACGGTCCGAATTTTGATCTTGCCAGGTATAATAATACGGTTGATAGAATTAAGTTACTGAGTCTTGCCTGGTTTTACTCTCAGGATGAAAGATATGCGAAGAAGGCAACTCAGTTGCTGCGGGTGTGGTTTATTAATGAAGATACCCGGATGAATCCACATTTTGAATGTGCGTCTGCTCTTCCCGGGGTTTATAAAGGAATGGCGATCGGTATTATTTTTGGCGTGACATTGGTTGAAATGACAGATTGTGTGAAGTTACTTTCATTGTCTGAAAGTTGGACCGGTAAAGATGATACAGCTTTGAAACAATGGTTCTCTGACTATGTACAGTGGTTGCGTACCAGTAAATTTGGAATACAGGAAAAGAAAGCGCAAAATAACCATGGCACTTGGTACTCTGCACAAATAGCCGCTTATTCTCTGTATACGGGTGAGCTGGAATATGTAAAAGAAATGGTTGAATTTGGAAAACAGCAGATACGGGAACAGATTGCGCTTAATGGTAGTCTGCCACATGAAATGAAACGTGATTGGGCTTTTTCTTATTCGGTATACGGCTTGAGAGCTTTTACTGTGTTGGCAGAATGCGGAGAACGTATTGGTGAAGATCTTTGGAATTATAAAACGCCTGATGGATACAATCTGCAATCTGCTTATTTGTTTTTGGCTCCTTATCTTTCCGGACAGAAAGAGTGGGAGTGGGGGAGTGTACGTGAAAATGAGCAAACGGAACGGATCGCTTTGCCAATGATGAAAAGGGCGGCAAAGAAATATGACTCAACTATTCTGATGCAAGCCGTCAGGCATTTGCAGACTTTGTATGGAAAAAGTTTGAAGTATGATTGGATATAAAAAATATCTTGAAATGGGTATTCGTATTAAAAGGTTTATGTTTGTATGTATATGCCTTTTGTGGGGGATGATAATAACAGCCCATTGCCAATCAGTTTTGGTAGAGGCCGAACTTTTTAAGAATAAAGGGGGCTGGTCGGTAGATACTCAGTTTATCGATCAGATGGGCTCACCTTATTTGTTGGCTCATGGTTTGGGGGAGGCGGTAAAGGATGCTGTAACTGAGGTGTTTTTTCAACAAACAGGCATTTACTATGTTTGGGTACGGACAAAAGATTGGGCACCCTATCCGAAAGGACCTGGTAAATTCAGGATAGCAATTGATGGAGAAGAGTTGGAACAAACACTTGGAGCGTCAGGAGACGTTGAATGGAAATGGTATCAATGTGGAACTGTGTGTATAAATAAACAACTAACGGAAATTCGTTTGAAAGATTTGACAGGTTTTGACGGAAGGTGTGATGCTCTGTTTTTCTCAAAATCCAAAGATACTAAATTGCCCGATGATCCGGAAAGTTTACGACTTTTCAGACAGGAAATGCTTCGGTTACCGGCTCCGTATAATGAGGGTGAATATGATTTTATTGTCGTTGGAGGGGGAGTTGCCGGGATATGTGCTGCTATACAGGCTGCGAGATTAGGACTAAAGGTGGCATTAATTAATAACCGTCCCGTATTAGGTGGCAACAGCAGCTCGGAGATAAGAGTTCCTACAGATGGAGATCTCTTTAAAAACCGATATTCAAAGATTGGTGCTATTATGAGAGAGATAGATAATGGCTTTGCCGGGGTAGGCAATAAAGATGCTTCTATGTATAGAGATGACTGGAGGTGGAAGATTGTTAAAAATGAAAAGAATATTTCCTTATTTGAAAATATGCATGTATATGCGGCCGGTATGGATGGGGCTGTAATAAGCGGAGTAAAGGCTATAAATACAAATACATTGGAGATACATCATTTTAGAGGTCAGTTGTTTGCAGATTGTACAGGAGATGCCTCTTTAGGTTTATTAGCCGGTGCTGATCATCTTTACGGCCGTGAAAGCAGAGCGCAGACAGGTGAACCGGAGGCTCCGGAACAACCGGATGGACTGACTATGGGAACCTCCAATCAGTGGTATGCTACGTTAACAGATGAGGCTTCTGAATTTCCGATAGAAGAATGGATATTGAAATTTACTTCAGATTATCATTTTGAACTGACAAAGTCGGTCTGGAACTGGGAAACCGGATTCGGGAATTTTCATACGGTAGAAGATGCCGAACGGATAAGGGATCATAATTTCAGAGCTATTTATGGTAATTGGGCATACCTCAAAACTTATATGAAAGATAAATATGGGAAGTACAAACTGGCGTATTTATCTTATAATGCAGGTAAACGCGAATCATACCGTTTAATTGGGGATGTTTTATTGACAGGTATAGATGTTAAGAATAAAGTGGATTATCCGGATGCGATTGTTACTGCTACCTGGGGAATTGATTTACATTATCCGGACAAACGAAATTCGAAGTATTTTCCCGGAGAAGAATTTATAGCATATGCAGTCCATCCGGATAAGCGGAAGGATGTGTATACTTTCCCTTATCGTTGTTTGTATTCACGTAATATAGAAAACTTGTTTATGGCGGGACGTAACATTAGTGTCACTCATATTGCATTGGGTACAGTACGTGTACAACGTACTACCGGAATGATGGGGGAAGTAATAGGATTGGCAGCCTTTTTGTGTTCAAAGAATCATTGTTCTCCCCGTCAGTTATATACAAATCATCTGAAAGAATTGCTTGATAGTGTATTATGATTGAGCCTTGCAGATAAGGTGTTTAATTTCAAAAGGTGTTAGAATGAAAAATAAAATTATACTACTGAACTTATATTTATTATTTTCTGCTGTTAGCTTTTCACTTTTTGCCCAACAGTCGGTGAAAGTCCTTGCTATCGGAAATAGTTTTTCAGCGGATGCTGTTGAGGAATTCCTGGATGGTTTGAGTACGGAAGGAGGTACGGAAATAACTGTTGCAAATGCTTTTATCGGTGGTTGTTCTTTAGAAAAACATTGGGAAAATATAGAAAAAGATCTGCCAATGTATTCTTATCGAAAAAT
The DNA here is from genome assembly GCF_964240755.1 of Bacteroides sp. HPS0048. Lineage (NCBI taxonomy): Bacteria > Pseudomonadati > Bacteroidota > Bacteroidia > Bacteroidales > Bacteroidaceae > Bacteroides > Bacteroides sp. HPS0048. Next base: position 8,359 of record NZ_CAXSVC010000049.1, read on the forward strand.
AGCAGGAAGTAAAAAGACTATTTCTAAGAGAACATTATTGCAATGTATTCAGGATGAAAAGTGGGATTATATTACTTTTCAACAGGTAAGCACTCTATCGGGAGTGTTATCCAGCTATTTTCCATATCTGACATATCTTGTAGATTACGTTAAACAACATGCTACTAATCCGCAGGTCAGATTTGCCATGCATCAAACCTGGGCATATCCTCAAAGTTCCTCAAAACCGGCTTTTGATACCTATAATAGAAAACAGATAGATATGTATGGGGCTATTGTCAAATCTGTATGGTCAGCTGCGGATTCTGTTGGGATTGACATGATAATTCCTTCGGGAACGGCTATTCAGAATGCACGTACAAGTGTTTTGGGAGATACTTTTAATAGGGATGGTTCTCATTTGAATAAGATTGGAAAATATACAGCGGCTTGTACTTGGTATGAAGCTCTTACTGGTGCCTCTCCGGTTGGAAATCGTTTTATACCGGGTTATTTTAATACCTGTCAGATAACTATTGCTCAAAATGCAGCACATCTGGCATTACAAAATCCTAAACAAATATCTCCTATGTTAACTTTTAAATGTCCGGATGCACCTAATAAACATTTAAAGCGAAGTGAACTTCTGTTATTTCAGTCCGGTTTTGAAGATAATGTAACCATAATACCTGCCGGACAATATAACCATCATATCGTAGGGAAGGAAAATATGTTGATAAAAAGCGATTGGGAAAGAGATATTGAATCAATCATGGATCGGGTTTCCGTCACTTATACGAAAGGTGATTCCACTCAACGTCTGGCGAGTATAGTATCTGACCCGGTTAACTCACATAACAGGGTTTTGCAATTTCTTATAAAAGAACCCTGGATGACCGATACGACGGAGAAAGCAAGAATACAATGTGATTTTTATGGGATTAAAAAAGGATTGAGGGAGTTTACGCAATCAATGAGAGTTTATTTGCATGAGGATCTGAGAGAACTTTGCAATTATCCGGATGTTATCAATTGGTTTACAATTGTTGAATTATGGAATAATGTTGCCTGGAGGCCAACGGTTCCTTATGGCGGGCGTGTTACTTTGGGAATAACTAAACCTGTTGTGGGTAAAGGGGAACTTTATTTTAAAGTGGATGCACAGGATATTGATCGTAGATTACCTGCTGATAAGCGATTTAAAACCCTTTGGTTAGAGAAGAATACTGAAGTAAAAGTACCTGTTGGCGAATGGTTTACTTTGGAGTATTATTGTAAAGAAGGAGATAGAGAGAATGGACGTTTTTACATGACTATTGAGACAAAAGGGGGAGATAAACAAACTGTTTTTGATATCACAAATTATACACATAATAGTCAGGATCCATCACCTGACGGAATTACAGATTTTAATCCATTAAAACTTTATACTTCAAAAGAGATCGCCAATTATATGAAGTCGAAGAATAAATCTTTACTAATATATTGGGATGACTTGAAACTATGGGGAAGATAATTGTTCAGATACTATTGGAAGGAGATGAACATCGCCTTAGACTTGATTAAAAGAATGTGCCAATTAGTCAACGAATTTATAGTATGGCTAATTGGCATACCTCTTTTAATGTACAGTTTTAATGAAACACCAGTTTGATTGTTTTTGAATACTTCGAACTTTGTACCTGCATAAAATAAACTCCTTTTGTATTTAATTCTATATGGAATTTATTATTAATGGGGTGATTGATTACTGATAGGATATTTCCTGATATAGAATATATGTGTACTTTCTCTACAGGATCAGGAGAGGTGATTTCTATTTCTCCACTATTTCTATCATAAATATAGTTGAATGCCGGATGTGTTTCTTGTTGGAGTGAGGTCATTTGTAAGATATCATAAAGTCCGGCAATGGCATCAAGTTTTCCCATACCATACTTTGCATTAATAGTATTGCCTGTATTTGAATCATGATATGCAGTTTTTTCGATAATCTTTTTTACTTCTTTTAAAGTCAGTTCCGGACATGCTTCCAGCCATAGAGCGAGTGTACCTGTAACTACGGGAGTAGCCATAGAAGTTCCGTTTGCTATCCCCCATGAGTATTTTCTATTAGAAAAAGAATCTGTTACTTCTAAAGTTTTATCGGAAGGCCCTACGCTGTAAGATGCAGCGTATGAGTTGAAGGAGGATATCACAGTTGCACCGGGAGCTACGATATCCGGTTTGATGCGTTCGTCATAAGTCGGACCTTTTCCTGAAAGAGGATAGAGGATTTCTTTTTCCCAATCCGATTGGTGAAGTGTACCTGAGATGTCTTTATAAGTCTTTTTAGAAACATATGCTCCTACAGATATAGCTTCATGTCCTGTAGCTGTACATGCTATTGTATAATCTGTGGAACCATTGGCATAGTCATTTCTACCGGCAGATGTAAAACTTCCGTAATCACTGCTAATCATATATTTACCTCCGTCTGATGAGAATGATATTTCCCAAACTTCACTTTCCGGTTTGGTGTATATAAGGTTGATGTTAAAGTAAGGATTTTGATTAATGGGATTTAAAGAAGCAGAAATATTTAATTTGGAATTGTCGGACTTATTTAAGCCAAAATTTTGAAAACTTTTACTCCATTGTTCGCCAGATGTGAAAGTTTCAGAAAATCGGTATGTATTTGTTAGTGTATCTTTTAAAGATATGGTTAGATGGTAAATGTGATCTGCCGTACCTTGTATGAAAAGGTTGTCTCTGCCATAAGAGGGAGGGATAAGTAGGCTTTTTACATTGTGCATTGTCGAATTGAATTTACCTGTAAGGGTAGATTTGCGATGTCCTTCATTTCCGGCAGCAATAGCTAATATTTTCCCTTTTCTATCTTTCATAAGGTGATCTGCCAATATAGAGAAGTTATCAGTGCCGTCTTTAAATCCCAAAATTGTTCCCATGCTTAAATTGATGGCAAGGGGGCGATTGGCTTTGTCGGAATACTGTAATAGAAAATCAATTCCATCCAATATTCCTTGTTCCGTTTTGTTAACAGAGACAAGAACTATTTCTGCTTTTGGTGCTACACCTCTGTATATATTGTTATAACTTCCGGCTGCTATTCCTGCTACATGTGTACCATGTGTATCGCCGGACATATCGTGTTTTACAGTTGCAATCTGTTCTGGAGTAGAATAAATAACTCCATAGCCATACGGAGAGTTAGAGATGGTAAACAGATTGTTTTGATCCCATACACAAGTAATGCGATTTTTTCCGTCAGCATCTTTAAAATTAGGATGTGTGAAATCAAATCCGCTATCTATTATTCCTATAATAGTTCCTTCCCCTTGATAAGAGTGGGAAAGTCCGTTTCCGACAAATGCCGGGTCTATATTTGTATATATTCTCACAGAATCCATCATCATTCTGACTTCTGTGCTCGCATCGATATTCATTACTGTACTGTCCCGAGCGAAAGTTCTGAGCTGTTCCATTGGGATAATAGCCGTATAGATTCCACCAGCACCAGTATTAAGTCGCACTCCGTATTTTTCATTTAGGACATTCGTATCTGTTTGGGGGATAAGGCGGACATACGCAAATAGAAATTCATTATTATTAACTCCACGTGTCGTTATCGATTCGTATTGTTGAAGTTGACTTACTGTTATAGCTGATAGTTTAGGTGAATAGTCAGTACATATTGTTTGGGAAAAGCAATGTACTGAAAATAAAAAAGAGAAAATAATTCCGGTGATTATAAATTTCATGAAGGTAGAAGATTTTAATAGAATACAGGATGAGGCTGAAATCAAAAAAAATATTTTGAGACAGCCTCATCCTCATTCTGTAAAGTTAATTATTTAATAACCACTTTGGACGTATATTGTTGACCGTTAATATTAACGGTTACAATATAAATACCATTGTCAGTTATATTGAGAGAGTTATTTTTTAGAAATGTTTGGCTATTGATTATTTCCCCGTTTAAATTGATTACATTCATTTGACAAGGTACGTTTTCGGAACATTCCACAACGATAGATTTGTCTACTATATATATATTACAATCAGTTTTTTCACTTGCATTCTGAATTCCAGTAACCGGACTTGATTGCCATACAAGAATGGGAAATCCTCCGTTTATATTTCTTGTGTCGGCAGTCCATGCTATTGGATTTTGTCCTCCATTAAGTAAGGTAATAAAAGAAGCTGCTTTCATCTCTTCAACACTTTTTTCAGATATACCGTTCGTTATCTCTTCTCCAATATTTGTCAGTTCTTTTGAATAATAGCAATTTTTGATAACGAAAGGATCCATGTCTGTTGCTCCGACAATGGCATTGACGAAAAGTGGTCCGTCAGATATCATTCCAATGTTGTAGCTATTTGTTATTGTTCCGGCATACATAAGTCCGACAAGACCTCCCACGAAAAGACCTGAAGCATTGATCATACCGCAGTTATAGCAGTTGTCTATAGTAAAGTTCTTATCAACATATCCTACGATACCTCCAACGTCACTTACTCCTTTCACCATCCCGGTATTATAACAATTAGTTATTTTACCATATTCTCCGACTCCGATTAGTCCACCGGTAAAAAAACTCCCCCCGATTCCTGTCACTAATCCTTCATTGTAACAATTTTCAATGATACCTCCTTTCATGTTTCCTACCAGTGATCCAGTGCCATCACCTCCTTCGATAATAGAGTTCTCTCCGATTCCTAAATTTTTTATTGCAGCTCCTGTAGAGATACAGGCAAACAATCCGGTACCACCAACTGATTGTTCATCAATGAAAAAGACATGAATATTATCTATCTTTTTATTGTTACCGTCAAATACTCCTAAAAAGTATTTCGAATCATCGACGATTCCCAGTTCTGGCTTTGACGAGTCGGTATACTCATCAAATACACCAATAGGAGTGAATTTATGATCAGCAGTTGCTCCCATATCCAAATCGTTGTTTAACTTGAAGAACTTATTTTTGTAAGTTTCTCCATTGCGTACTTGTTCGGACAGGTAAGCTAAATGTTGTCCATTCTCAATTAAATAAGGATTTGTACTTGTTCCATCACCTTTGGTCCATGTCATTGCAGTTCCATCCCATACGGATTGTGCATTGATGGTAAATCCCAACATTGTAAATAATAATAATACGTAACACTTTTTCATAAGTTGTAATTGTTTTTGTTAAACATTAATCTATAGTTCTCTGATAATTGTCTGTTTAACGGGCAGGAATAGTAAATTTTTCCTCAAAAGCAGCCCCTGATAATATTCCCCATTGCCCATCTTGTTCAACAAGGAACGTTAATTGCATTATGACGGTGTTGGTGGTTTTGTCCAAAAATCCTGTTCCTACCACATATACTATTCCATAGGCTTCAAGTCGAAAAGCCTTTTGTTGCTCGATGGTAACATTTCCGTCATTATCCATATCCACACGAATATCTCCGTTTGCTACATAGCAATCTTTTATGATATAGAAAGGGGCTTCTTCGGCTTTTAGTATTGTAACCTCTTTCTCTGTATTTAAAAATCCTGAAGTGTAGATACCTTTTTCTTCAAATTGTTTCCAGGTAGGTTTACGGTTTAAAGACAGGGTCAATGCTGTTTTACCGAAAGTAGAAAAGGGGGCTGTTTCAGTAGCTCTCAGTTTTATCTGGGCTTTAGCTTTAGTCAGATAGTCTAATTGCGAAAGATTTATATTTAATATTATATTACTAATATTTTCTCCATCTTTAAATTCTATTATGTTGTTCTCTAAAGATATAAACTCTCTTCCGGGAACCTCTGTACCATCTGGATTTTGTTGAAACAACAATTCGGCAATAACTGTCATTTTTCCTTGCTTATTTTCGCGATAAACAGGGATAATCAGATTGTTTTCATCTTTTTCTATTTCTTTGTTTAGTTTTTCAGTACGAAAAGATACATAACAATTTGTGTCCGATTCATAAATTAATTTTTCATTATCAGAGTTACAGCCTGTTAGTAAAAAACAACTTAATAATGTGCTGGTTATATATGTTTTGAAATTCATCTTAATCTTTTTTTTGAGGTTGGTAGTCAAACAATGGTTTATAATGGATTTTGATCTGCTATAGGATCCATGTTGATATTGCCGTCGAACTCCGTTTGTGGGATGGTTAATATAAAACCTTTATAGTCTGGCAAACGAGTATCGTCGTTTAGCTTAACTACGTGATTAGAACCTTCATACCCACGATAATATCCGGTTTTTAAACGGAGTATATCGAACAGACGACCTGTTTCTCCCCATAACTCGATACGCCGTTGTAATAATATCTCATCCAAAAGAGTTTTGATTTCCGGAGTTGTACCGGTACCGTATACATCCAGCGTCAATGAATTGTCATCAATAACTTTATCGAGCCGATTGCGTACATAACTCTTTTCACGTATTGTACCGAATGTTTCCATAATACTCCTTGCTTCTTTATATTTTTTTAAATGACATAGAGCTTCTGCTTCTGTAAGAAGTAACTCTTCTGCACGCATATAAATATTATCTCCTAAATAGGAAGAATAATCACTAAAACGGAATTTCATTGTACAATAGCTTTTTTGTGCCCCTTGAGTACTCTCTAATGCAGGAGCGATACTTCCTTTCCACCAATTTACCCGGCGAAGATCCTGTAATCCCATTTGTTTGTATAACCATGCACTTATGCATTTGCGATCATATGATCCGTGCATGCCGGCCATAGCATCCATATGGCAAAAAAATGAAGCGTATGCACCGATCTGGTCACTTTTCTGAATTTCGGCTCCCCAAAGTACCGATGACATGTTGATATCGTTGAATCCTCCCACTAATTCGGAAGCATTGGCTGTTTTTAAATCAGGTTTTTTTAGTGCGAGTACGGCAGCATCTACTGCATCCTGCCATCGTTCTTGCACGAGTGCTATTCTTGATTTGATTCCGTTGGCTATATAATAGTCAATGTGTGATTTATGCTTTTGTGTTATACCTCCGTCTTCTGCTTGTTTTAATAATTCTATTCCGTATTCTATGTCATTATTGATTTGTATGTATACATTTTCTACGGTACCTCTTGGTTTTCCCGGAGTAGAAGATGTAGTAGGGGTCGTGTATACTGGAACTCCCAAAGATTGTTCGTGCCCTTTATAGGTTTGTTGATACAGTTGGATTAAATGAAAATAACACATAGCACGCAAAGCATATGCTTGCCCAAATAAATTTGCTTTGTCTGCAGGAAGTCCATATAAATCATTCTCATGTGCAATTATATAATTTAAATTTGAGATCAAAGTATAGTAAAAGTTCCATTCAGAATAGGGGCGGTATAAAGTACTTGAATAGAAATTTCTTTCTTGCAGATTGTAATCCATCGAAAACCAACCTTTTACCGATGAAGATACAATCATATCATCACCCATAACCCCGGATACCAACATGGTTGACATATATCCGAAGGCGTGTGTAGAGTTGTCTCCAGCCCAGCCGGATGAGTACATCATGCGGTACACACCGTTCATCGCTACCATTCCTCCTTCTACGTCTTTGAAGATGACGTTACCCGATATCTGGTCGGTGGGATTGGTATTTAAGTTATCACTACATGAGCAAAAGGTAGATAAGAAGATAATAGTTAGCAGTGTATAATATTTTATTTTCATATCGTCTCTGATTTATTAGAATTTTATATCAATACCTATAGAATATGTCCGTGAAGGGGTATAAGTGTATCCCACAGTGCCAGTAAAGTTATATTGGGGATCCATTCCTTTGAGGTGACTGAATAATGCTAAATTATTTGCTGTGGCATATACTCTGATATTGTCCATTTTGATTTTTGTTAGCCAGTCTTTTGGAAATGTATAGCCCAAAGTAATATTTTTGATAGCAAAGTAAGAGGCATTTATCAGATCTTTATCTGTTACACGTAATTGTTGATCCCACATAATTTTAGGGATATCGGTTATGTCGCCCGGTTGCTGCCATCTGCGGAGAGCATTTTTATGCCATACGTATCCTTTGTAACCTACATTCATCATACTTCCGTATACTCCATCCAACATTTCTCCACCTATAGAATAGGTAGTCAGTATTGAAAAATCGATTCCTTTGTAACTAAAATCATTCGTTATGCTTCCATATAAATCGGGGATGCGGTTACCAACAATTTCTCTACTATTGGCTGTTAGGGTTACATCGTCTGTTTTGTACTTAGATACTATGTTACTATTTTTGTCGTGATCGACCCAATAGAGTTGATTCCCGGTTAGTGGATCTACTCCTGCTGAAATTGGTAAATAAAATGAGTTGACAGTTTCACCTTCTTTGAAGATATTTGATCCTGAAATAATCTCCGGTTTGTCGGCTAATTTTAGAATTTTATTACGAATATGGCTTCCCATGGCTATTAATGTCCATTTCAAATCAGAATTTTTAAGAATATCAACAGTTGCGGTGACGTCAAGACCCATATTTCTCATGCTTCCTATATTGGCCGGATATGCATCGAAACCGCTGGAGGTAGCTTTAGGCATATTTAGAAGTAGGTCTTTTGTATGTTTATTGAAAAACTCGGCTGTCAAAGATAATCTATTAAACAAACGAGCTTCAATTCCGATATTCAAATTCTCGTTTTTCTCCCATTTGAGATCCTTATTTTCTAATGAATTAATTCCTGCACCGTTTAAACTGCCATTAGATAGTCCCATATTATATAAACTTTGGTAAGCATAATAACTACCGATATTGTCATTCCCTTGTGAACCAAAACTGGCTTTCAAGGTTAAATTGTTTACCCAGTCATATTTTTTCATGAAACTTTCTTCTGATATTCTCCATGAAGTTCCTAATGACCAGAATTTTCCCCATCGGCTGTCTTTATGAAATCGAGAGGAACCGTCGGTTCGAAAACTGGCTGAGAAGTAATATTTTTGGGCAAAATTATAGTTTACGCGGCTTAGAAACGATTCGATAGCATATTTATCAGTTTGTGAACTTGCTCCACTAAGAGTTGCAGCAGCAGACAGTTCATACAATCCACCAAACGGGAATCCTGTTTTTTGTGCTCCCAGAAACTGCTGCTTTAATTCATAATATTCATGTCCTATCATAACATCTAATGAATGGGAACGGATGTTGCGTTGATAAGTCAATAATTGATTAAATGTATAACTTAGTTGGCGTTGTACAGCCTTTGTTAAACTACCTGCAGTTGTTGCTGCATTACCAGTATAAGGATTGCTGTAACTCATTTCATGAGTATTGAAATAATCTAATCCCAGGTTGGCCATCAGTGAGAAACCTTTAAATATTCCATATTCATCATCGTTTGTAGATAATTGGATATAGGTTCTGGCACTCAAATTATCCCGGGTATTATTTTCTTTATCTTCATGTAATAAAGCTATTGCATTTGAATTGGCAAGGGCTATTCGGTTCTTTCCGTAATCGTATATTTTATTTCCGTTAGCATCTGTTTTAAGCGAACCATCTGTGTTATGTTCATACACGGGATAGATTGGAGCCATAATCTGACTGGTATACCATAGATTGGATATGACAGAGCCAGAAGCACTATTGTAATTGGTACTGGTTTGAGCAAATGAGGCATTAAAACCTGTTTTGAACCATTTTTTTGCTTGGGTATCAATGTTAACACGCCCTGTATAACGTTCAAATTCAGTTGTCTGTAAGAGTCCTACTTCATCAAGATATCCCATTGATATCATATATTGGGTTTTCTTGTTCCCTCCGGTCACTGATAATTGATACTCTTGACGGAGTGGGTTATGATTACTCAGCTCATCTTTCCAATCTTCATGATATTTTAGTTGGGCTGTCGGATTAATTTTACCAGTAATAGGGTTAATCAACTCTTGTAACGGCATGTTGAAAGGATTATATTCTTCATTATACCCTAACACTCCTTTGGCCATTCCTTTCATTACTTCGATGGCCTGTGTTCCCGCTAATAACGGATCAATTCCTTCTGTATAAATCAGTTCATTTTTATATGCTTCGAAAGCAAGTTCCAAGTATTCCGCTTCGTTTACTGTTTCATATTTGGGTATAGCTCTTGAAGAAATACCCCAATTAGCTTTTAGATTGATAGATATCTGATTATCATCTCTTTCTCCGCGTTTAGTTGTAATCATTACAACACCATTTGCACCTCTCGAACCATATAATGCTCCAGCAGATGCATCTTTTAGAACAGTTACTGATTCTATATCATTCGGATTAATTGTGTTCAATGCTCCGTCAAACGGTACTCCGTCTACTACATATAGTGGAGTGTTGGAAGCTGAGATAGAGCCAAAACCACGAATAACCATAGAAGCACCTGAACCCGGCTGTCCGCTTCCTGAAGTACTTTGTACACCGGCTACTGTACCTTCTAATGCTTTAGAAACATCAGCTACAACTCTTTTTTCGATACGATCTTGTTTGACTACTTCTGCTGAACCTGTGAATGAACTTTTTTTAGCTGTTCCATAGGCTACTACTACTATTTCCTCTAATTGTTTAGTGTTCTCCTTCATCACAATTTGCAGGTTTTTCTTTTTGTTTACAGGAATCTCTTCCGTATCATAGCCTATATAGGAGATTATCAGTATTCCATTTTCCGGTACATTGCTTAATGAAAATTGTCCGTTATAATCGGTAATTGTACCAATTCCGGTGTTTTTTATTTGAATACTTGCTCCGATGACTGGGTCTCCATTATTATCCTTAATGGTACCTGTTATTTTCTCTTTTGGGGATTGAATCGGTTGCTTACTGTTTGTTTCCCAGTTGACTGAAATTGTGTTGTTGATTCGTTGAAAATTTAATCCGGTTTGAACGGAAAGCATGTTTAGTACTTCCTGTAGAGGCATGTCTTTCACGTTTAGTGTAACGGATGATGCTTTACTGAGAATAGCTGGATCATAGAAAAAATTGAGGCTTGTTTCTTTATTGATTCTTTTTAAAACTTTCTCTACTGATTCATTTTTTACATTAATGGTTACGGTGTTTTTCTTCACTTCCTGGGCTATACTTACAATTGATGTTCCCCATAGAAATAAAATCAGTAACATGGTACAAATAACAAATTTGTGTTTTTCTCTTGTCATAAATTAATATTTAGTTAGATTGATTGGAGTGTTATCTTAATGTATTTATTGCTTTCGTTATTGATATAACAGTATATAATCTTTTTCTTTTTTATATTTCACGCCTGTCGCATGTCCTATTGATTTTAATACTGCTTGTAGGTTAATGTTATCGTGTTCACCACTTAAATGATAATTAAACTGTTGATTGGGGGCAAACTTTATCCGACAATTATAGATACGTTCCAAATCCTTAATTACATCATATAAGGGGGTCTTGTTATAGTGTAATGTGTTTTGAAGCCATGCCATTGCATGTTGGTAACTCTCTTTTCTTTTTGTGTATTCATTAGATTGCCGATTTATCTGCAGTTGTTCATTGGCTACCAATTTCATCATTGCTTCTGGTAATTCCACCTGTACCTTTCCGCTTTTTACGCTGACTAATGATGTTTCGTTATTTTCATATGATTTGACATCAAAACATGTACCTAGAACCTTTACATCAAATCCTGCTGTTTTTATGATAAAAGGTTTTTTTTCATCTCTGTTGACCTGAAAAAAGGCTTCACCGGTTAGTTCGATTTTTCGTTCTTTTTCAGTGAATCGCTCAGGATATCTGAGGGTTGTACATGCATTTAGATTTACTTTGGAACCATCGGGCAGTGTCCATTCCTTCTTTTCACCAAATGAAGTTGAAATTTCTGTATACAACGGTTTCTCTATCTGGGTAAATCGGTAACTATTTACTCCTAACCCAATCATTATGATTAGAGTGATGCAGGCGGCTACCCACATAATTTTTTTGTAAGAGGAACGTTTGTTTATTTTTTTTAGAAGAGTTGCAGCTTCACGCCGGTATTGTTCATGTTCTATATCACTGTGAAAAGGCGGCTGCTCCATGTTCTCTTCCCATAGCTCATCTGCAACTTCTTCGATAATATTTTGCATTTCAGGATTTTGCATATTTTTTAATAGTTCAGTAACTTCTGATTTGCAATATATACCATCTAAATAATGACGCACTTTTTGCTTTATAGCTTTTTCTTTTTTCATAAAGTTATGAATATAATATTTCTGCTTGTATATAGTTAATACACAAGAGAAGAGATAATCTAGGGTGTCTTTAACGTTTATTAATACGAGAAGCTAATAGGAAGTATTAATAAGAGTAATAAAAGATCGGCGTACGGACCATTGTTTTTAGTGAAATAGGTTCGTATGATTTTAAGAGAAGTTGAAATATGCTCTTGCACAGTATTTACAGATATTCCCAATGTTTCGGCAATTTCTTTATGAGACATTTCCCTGTTTCTACTCATGTTGAATATTTCCCGTTGCCGGGGAGTCAACTTTTGCATTGCCTGATTTATCAATTCCATGAAGTCTTTAGAATGAATAGTTTCTTCAGTACTGTCATTGGCATCTATTGCCTGGGCAAAGATATTATTTTTTAGTTGCTGCTCATTTTCCAGATCACGTAACGTGTTCAGAATACGGTTTCGCATGATAGTATAGAGATAGGTAGAAAAAGATGCATCGGGATTTATAAATTTGCGACTTTGCCAGACTACTGTAAACGTATCTTGAAATATGTCTTCTGCGAATACCTGCGATTTGAGAAACTTCATAGCAAAGTAGATAAGCCTGTTTCTGTAAACTGAATATAGCTCACAGAATGCACTTTCATCATCATTAATAAGTCGTAATACGAGTTCGTGTTCTTGCACGGATGGGGTATTGAGATACATATAATAAAGTTTACTACTTTGCAGATTTTGTTCAATCTGAAATGCAAACCTATGTCTTTTTTTTGTAATACACAAATTGTCGATTATTAAAAAAGGTAAAATAATAGTTTCGAAAATAGTTGTTTTAAGCAATAAAAATACACCTTTTCCGATAAAATATTCTCGATAAGATAGCAGAATAAACGAATATTGGTAATATTGTAATTTTTTTGTAATGAATGAGGATCTGATATTGCTTGAATCTAATATTATTTGTAAATGATGATTGATTGAGGTTGATCTTTACGAAGTAATGAATGACCATATGGTTACTTTTAAAAAGAACAGAAGTCATTCATATGACAGATGGTTTAATTTTGTGAAAATGGAAATGATTGTAACTATTTGGTGTAATTTCAAGATGTTTTCAGAATTTGCTTCTTATCTTTGTATCTTAAATTTTTCATAATGTACGAAGGAATATTGAAAAAATATAGTTTGTTTTTATTGTTATTGTGCTACATGGCTCCCATTTTGTATGCACAGTCTGATGATTTTACAACATGGACTACAATGAAGGTTAGTCATAAATTTACTTCCCACTTTACAATGACGGGAAAAATGGAACTGCGTACAAAAGATTCGATGAAAACGATGGATCGTTGGGGAACTTCATTATCAGGATCTTATCAACTGTTCCCATTTTTGAAAGCAGAAGGTGGTTATGAATTGCATCATCGTGATAGGGGAATAGAAGGGTGGAAATACCGACATCGTTATAATCTGGGAGTCACGGGAAGTGTGAAGTGGCAACGGATGAAGTTTTCACTCAGAGAGCGTTTTCAACAGACCTTTTCGGATGGAAATGCAGAAAATCGATTACGTTCCCGGTTAAAAGTAGGTTATGAGCCGAAGAAGGGGATTTTTTTGCCTTATTTCTCTGCTGAATTGTATCAGGCAATTGGGGGGGCGGCTTTTTTTGATGTGGCACGTATGCGATACAGACCAGGTGTGGAAATTGAAATTTCCGACAAGTGGTCATTGGATGTTTTTTATTGCTATCAATATGAACCAGATAAGAGTAAGCATATTGTAGGGATAGAATGCAGCTTTGCATTCTGAGAAGCTTCACCACAAGAGTAACACTGAGTTTCACAGAGTACTATTTATCAGTTTTAGATATTAAGAACAAAAGAACATATTATTTACATAACCCGCCTTTAAGCTCTTATCTCAGCTTTTTGTTCTTATGTCTAAAAAACTCTGTGAAACTCAGTGTTACTCTGTGGTGAGATGACTTTTCAATTGAGCTATAAAATATAAATCAGACTGATCCCCAGCTTTGTGGGGCCGAAATAGTTTTTATGTCCACTATTTAATTTAGAACCACAGTCGCGGCAATTATAGCGATCATAGCTGACACGTGCATATCCTACACCGATAGTGGCCTCCATACTCCATCTTTTTTTCAATATCCAGTGATAACCGTATGAAATGCCGGCTCCATAAAGATTACCCTGATAACGGTGATCTTTTAAACCCGGATAGAGTCCAAATGGTAATTTTATTCCTTTAGCGTTGGATTCGGCATAATGTGCATGTATACCGAAAAAAGAACCATTAAATGTCTCGCACATCCAATAACGTAGTTCCGGCTGCACAAGCCAGTGTTTGAACTGTTTGTTGCCATTGAATTCCCATGGATTGTAGTTACCCGATATATCGAGGGTGAGTTTGGAGTCTAGTGCTACTTCCACTCCCAGGTTAAGAGAAGTGGTAGCATCGTAAAGCAGATTACTCTTTATTCCTACTACCTGACTATATATATTGCAGGAAAGTAGGACGAATGTTAATAATAGGAAGTTTTTTTTCATCTGTTTCTGGTTTTATTCAATATTTAGTTACTGCACTCCAACTACCCGATAAGGTCAGATTATCGACTCCTAATAACGGGAGGTTAATAGGTACGGATACAACGATATTCCCTATTAATCCCTTTACAACTCCATTAAGTAGCGGACCAAGTACAGGTATACCTGTTAATATGCCATTTAGATTGGCTATATCTCCCAACCGGACCGATAGTGTCAATGAATGATTACCATCTGTCTGTGCCGTATATGATTTCAGACCCAGATCTACAAATGAATAATCAGCTTTATATCTGTAATTAGTTTCAACAATGGCTTGTATAGGATCTGTGATATCAATAAATGCTCCGTTTAATAATAAAGAGCTGTCTATGATCTGATCAACAACTAACCCAGAGATGAGCCCCTGTTTAATAACGTTTATACGACGTACATCAAATGTTCCGTTGAATCCTTTGATAAGTATATCCTTTTCGTCATATACACTACCTCCGGTGAAAGTATATCTGAAACGCTGGTCGCCGGTATAATAGTCTTTTATCTTCAGATTGAAATCCATTGTCTTAGGAAAATTCCGAATGGTAACAATGGCTGTATGTGCCTCATTTGTGGCCCATGGATTTAATAAGACCCCCAAACCTGCCAAGGCTCCTTGCTGGTTGGCATTTCCGGTCAGTGCCATTCCTATCTGATTGGTAAGTTGCTGCAATAATAATGCATGGAGAGCACTGGTGACAGGAACCAACAGGGCATTCTTTACAAGATTGACTGCTCCGTCCAAACCTCCTACAACTGCATATACTGCATTGCCTACAACGCCTAAATCCAATGCCGTTTTCAATAATCCGGGAAGTGCCCCATTGACAGTGGTTTGAATAAGATCATCATATTTCATTTGAGTGATAATATTATTCTCCAGTTGGTTCAATGCAGTTTGGGCGTCCACAAAATTACGGTGTAAATTCAGCATGCTAATGATTCTTTGCAATAATACGGTGGGTTGCGGAGAAGCATCAGAAAAGTTGATTTTTGCCCAGTAATATTCAGAGGTATCGGTAAACTCTGCATTGGGCAGTACAATCCGGGCATCAGCCAGAGTCGTTTTATAATTAGTCAGTACTTCAGCATAACTGGTGTTACCTCCCGTTCCGGGGATGGGAAACATTGTTTTTTCTACGTTTGCGAGAAACACAGCTGTATATTGTCCTTTTGGCAACGTGTCTTTGACAGCACTAAAAGGCCACGTTGGAACAGGGTTGACGGGCTGAAGCACTACTTTCTCTTTTATATATTCTCCTGTGGATTTATATATTACATAGCGGAGATGCCGGACTCTTCCATCAGGTCCGGTTACTGCCGCACGGGTAACGTCGTCTTGTCCGGGCGAAAAGCTTACAACAAAATAACCTTCAGGAACATTTTCTTCTGTTTCAGTTGGTGTTAGTTGTATCTCTTCAGTATCTTTCTCACATCCTGCAAGCAGAAATAGAGAGAGTATACTTGTTGTTATGAATAGAGTTGTTCTCATCTCCGTTTTGTTTTAATAGTTATATAATTCCATCCCAGGCATTATCGTCCAGATTAATGGTTCCGGAAAGGATAAAAACCAGGCCGCTGTTGGTAAAATTACCAGTTATCTTTACCCAATGATTAGGAGAAAAGGTAATCCGGTTACCCGAAACTACATTGGGTTCATTGGTTATCTGCATCGTATAACGTTGAGGTATACCTCCATAAGTGACATCCAGATAGAAAAGTGTTTTTCTTGCATCCGGTATAGCCAGTATGTATTGGTTGAATTTCACTTTTCCGGCTATAGGTGTCCTACTACCGATAAGTTTGCTACTGGCGTCGCCGGCTGTTTGCCACAGAGTTGGTATACCATCGGTAGCACGACTTGCGGTTACCAATTGTTCGGCGGTTAATGAAATAGAAGTGACATAAGCCGGAATATTGGTTATATCCAGTGTAAAGCCACTGACAATGCGTTTTAATGTACCTTTGATACTGTTGACTTGCTCTGGTTTGAAGCTGGTTCCTATCAATTTCCCTTTCATATGTCCCTCACTTATGCAGGTGAAAAATTCCGGAACGACAGTAGGCAACATTGGCTGTAGGTGAAAGTTTGCGAGTGTCACGGGTGTTGTAACCGATCCGATACTAAAGCTCCGGGATGGGTTACTTTGATTCGTAAAATCAAAGTCATTTCGATTGTATCCTATGATTAGTATCTTATAGGTTATTGCCGGTGTGAGAGTAAACTTTGTCACTACATTCGGGAAAGTGGCTACGTCAATCTGTTTTGCTGAACCGTATACAGGAATGAAATTAGCATCATCATTAGTCAGCCCTTCATTCGTCTTACGGAAAGGCAATATCAGGATACGGTTTACTGAGGAAGCAACATCTCCTGGTGCACGGGAGAATACCTTATAGTCTCTGATATTGAGTTCTATGGGTATTGTTTCCGTGGAAGCTACTCCGATAGCTTCGTCCTGAGAGCATGCACTCATCAGGACAGCTATCAGAGTGACTATAAGACCATAAATATGTTTTATACTATCCATTCCTTTAGGATTATTTTATTGTATGATCAGGTTATGGATAAGTTCCCAAGCGGGACTGATGGTTATGACAATGTTCTGGTCGGTCAATAAGTCGATAGGATCATCGTCATCTCCCGGGTCATCGGTACCACCGTTTACATTTCCTGCCTGTGCCTTCATTCCGAGAGAATAGAAATGATTTGCCAGAATGTTAAAGGTTGTTACACCACCAGTGTCTTTTACACTCCATGTTTTGATAGCGTTTCCATTGGCTTCGTATAATCCGAGTGTAAGCGTAACAGAACTGACCGGCATGAAATAAGAACCACTCAGCTGAGAGTTGGCAACCTTTACTACGCCTTGTGCAGAGAGGTTATTACCTGTGTATATTCCATTGGTAACCGTTTGTCCGGAGAGATTGAGATCAATAATATTATAAGCAGCCGGACTTGTGTTGACTCCCACACCATTTGTCAGATTCACTTGCTGGTTGGAATTGCTTGCGCTAAGACGAAGGAACGTTACTGTTTTTCCATCTAAGATTTGAGGTACATTTTTGAAGTATCCCAAAACGCCTGCTACTTTACGGGTCATTTCAATGCTCACACGACTACCTTTATCCAGTACTTGTGCAGTAGTAGTACCTGAAAAAATCTCCGATTCATTTCCACTTTGAGCAATTGTTGCCATCATGCTGGAGTAAGATTGCCCTGCAGAAGGAGATGTAACAGTAAACTGGTCCGCGGCATCGCGTCCAACGGCCAAGAATTTGTAATCACCTGCAGGTAGTTTATCACCCTCGGCCACTACGTAGCGTTTGAATGTAGTACCATCTGACCATCCGCTAATATCGTATGTTTTAGCGTATACATAGTCGGAACCATTATTAGAGAAAGCATAAACCGAGACACGGGTGACGTGCTGGGTGGCTTCCTGACTGTAGACATTCCCACGGCTCATACCGTTGTTCAGCTTATTTACAGTTGAGATGTCGAAGACTACACTTCCTTCGGGGATGCTATTGTCAACAACCGGTGAAGGGTCATCACTCTCGGAGCATGCGAACAGAAAAGCGCTCGCCATTGCAAGAAACATTAATTTTTTCATGATGTAAAGTTTAATTAAAATGAATAGATAGAAAAACAGATTATTTAATATCAAGATGATGGATCATATTCCATTCACCATTGATGAATGTCCATATTTCCCAGGCATTGCCTGGTGCATCATAGTCTACGGCAACAGCTGATATCTCATTACGACGTATCGTTATGTCCATTGGCGGGACAGTCAGAACCGGTGTAGCCGCACGACTATTTGTAAAAAAGTTCAAGTCTAATTTTGTAGAGTTTCCCTGAGGGGTGGGGGCTACAAAAGTTTCGTTGATTGCTTGGGCTCCTGTTGTTTTCTGTATGTTCGCATTCCCTTGATAATTGAGAAGTACATCTGTTGATTGATATACAGGAGAAAGTTTCAGGCTCATTTGAGCAACTTCGGTGGGGAAATTACGACAGAATATAACTAATTTACCCTTTGCTCTTTCCAATTCCAGGGTTTGTTCCTGATTTTGTGACAGGATTGTGAGTCGGGCATATCCGGTATATATATCGGTGTGTTCCAATCCGTTTTGATGGAGGATTCCTAAAGGAATCTCTTTTGTTATATTTCCCCAGACAGATAGTTCGTATTTTCCTTCGGACAAATCGTTGAAGGAAAGAGAGAAGTCCGGGGTGTTTCCTACTGGTACTATTATATCAGACTGACGTACTATCTGACCGGTAGTTGTGTTGGTCAGAATATAACAGATTGTTCCGGAGAAATGAGTGAAAGGCTGTGCGGAGTCTTCGGGGGACAGTTCGCTGAATTGTGCTATATTGAAATAGTTAGTATCTTTAATGACTAACTTTACAACTAACTGAGGTGGGCACTCCGGTAGGGTATCCTTGATGCATGAACTGGTAATAAAAACCAGTAAAACTACCATGCAGAAACTATGTGCTCCTCTACTCATAACGTCACATTTTTTTATATTACTAAATATTATAAAACAGAATTGCCAAAACATTTGGTTCCCGGGTATGGTAACCTTATGACAGCCCTGGAGTGATTCTCAGGCGTTGTCATGAGAGAACATAAAGCGTTGAGATTTGTTTTCGAAAACAGGATTATTTTTATGGTTAAAAAATGATAAGGATAAAAAGCTTCATAAAATAGTGGATAATTGCTGTTTAAGATGGCTTTTTCTTTATAAACGATGTGGTAATACATTGATCGGTTTTGAGTGTATTTTACCACAGAGTAACACGGAGTTCCACAGAGTTTAAATCTTTATTGAAACGCAGATTTTCGCAAAGGGAAACAAATGTATGATAAATAACTACAGTCTTTTAATCTGTGTTTATGCGATCATCCGCGTTTCATCAGATAAATAGTACTCTGTGAAACTCTGTGTTACTCTGTGGTGAGTTTTACTCATTTCCGTATTAGTAACGAAGATTATGCCCCTATCTTTTCGGTAGTGGAAGTAGCCCTAAACGGCATCAATCCCTTTGCCCGGTATTGTACTTTGTCTTTCTCAGAAAGGAACGTTCTCTTCCCCGGTGCACAGTCTTGTTTTACATGTACATGTAAAACAAGACTGTGTACCGGGAAACAGGGCCGACGCATTAAAATGCGCTGTCCTGTAA